>JAOZUO010000050.1:44440-50387 GCA_029938605.1 Deltaproteobacteria bacterium
GGAACCATCCGCCCCAACAGGAGACTCAACACAGGTGTGCGCACCACAGAGGGCACCAGGGCGAGCTTCCCTACGATGCGGCTGAGTCGATTCGCGCTGGACATGGTCGATCCTCTCATTTGGGGTCATCGGTCATCATCAATCGGTCATCATCAATCCGTCATCATCAATCCGTCATCATCAATCCGTCATCATCAATCCGTCATCGACATCCGTCATCGACATCCGTCATCATCCTTCGACACGGCGCGTCGTATGTATCACGGTGGGTCACACCACGCCAGCGACGCAACGAACCACTCGGGTTGTGATACTGTGCCTGCGAAGCGCGAGAGGATTCGAATGCACGGCATTTCCTTCGATGGAAGAAGTGGTTGGCGGGCTGGGGTCGCCATTGTTGGTTTGCTTGCTGTCCCCTGCCTCCTGGCTTGTCCGGGCCCAAGGCGCGGTGGCGCCAATGGCCCCCGATCGCAATCGCACAACGGTTCCGCCCAAAAGGATCCCACCGTGGAGCTGCGAAAGTTCGACGGCAAGCGCGGAGTCTTCCGCATCCACAACCAAACCCGCCGCACCATCCGCCGCGTCGCGGTCGGTATTCGGGGAGTGGGCTGTGAGGGCCCCCGCGCCACGCGCACGGAGGTGAAGGTGTTCGACCTACGTCTACGCCCCGGACAGCGCCAGTCCTTCGCCTTCCACTTCGATCACCGGTGCCGTCGGGCCCACGTGGCCGCCGCCGCCCAGTGACGGTCGCCCGTCCCCAGACCCGTTTGGCCCACCATCACCCCCCACGACATGCTCCGTTGACGCAGGATGGAGCCGATGGAGGAATGCACGGGCATGCTACCAGCGAGGAGCAGCGGTCCGCGGAACAGAGGTCCCACTCTCGATTGAATCGCTGAATACGTGAGACGTCGTGGGTCACGGACAGTGACAGGGTACAGTTTCTCCAAGGGACACGAACGGTACTGGTGATCACACAGTCCGAGTCCGTATCGCAGTCCTTATTGCGGGATTCGTACTCCTGGAAGTCTGCCGCCAGCTCGTCACATGATGCAGGAGCGTCTCCGCAAGCTGCAATCATAACAGCTCCAAGTAGTAGAGATACCGTGTTGCGGACTCTTCCGCTCACGCGGCCCAGATCCACGTCGTCCATGATTTCGGTATGCATCTCTCGCATCTCACGGTCGTTCATGCGATTCGGAAGGTATCTGGAGTCATTTCCAAACCCACTGGAGAAAAACTCATTGCGGATCCCTGACACAGCGGAATCCAATCCAGGTACGCGAAAGGCCCCGGTCATTTGAGCTGCGCAAAGTAGTACGCAAAGAGGCGGCGATACACTCGTGGCCACCACCGCGTGCGATCCCATTGGGATCGGTGATGTCTGGCGGAGGCGTCTCCCGTGCGCTCCCGTCTGTCGGCGCTCCCGTATAGTCGGGGTAATACCAATCCAGTATCCTCTCCCACACGTTTCCGGCCATATCGCACAACCCCTGCGCCGTATTCCCCGCGGGTTTGCTGCACACTGCCATGGTATGTCCCGTCCCACACCCATTCCCGCTATTGAACATCACCGCGTTGTCGCACGTCGCCATCTCCTCGCCCCAAGGGAAGGTGACATCCCGCCCCTCGGAGCGCGCCGCGTACTCCCACTCCGCCTCGCTGGGAAGACGCCCCCCAACCCACCAGCAATAGTCCTCACCGTTCCCCCAGTACACGCAGTTCACCGGGTGATCCGCGTTTGCTTCCACATCATTCCAGTTGCAGTCCGGCAAGTAGGTGCCTGCTGCATCACATGTCCCCGACGCAACGCACTCCCTATACTGACTCACTGTCACTTCCGTCATGGTCATCTCAAACGCCGGCACCGTCACCGTATGCACCGGCTGCTCATTGGCGCTTTCGGAGTCGCTCCCCATGGAGAAGCTGCCGCCAGCAATGGGCACCCACGTCAGGATTGCCGGGTCTACGCAGTGACCCGTGGCGTCGCAGTGCCGCAGTGCACCCTCGCACGTCCCGCATTCCTCCCCGCTCCAGATCCCACACTCCCTCTCGTAACACGGCATATCACTCAAGGAGGTCATGCAGGCCCCCATGAGCCCAATCGACAACAACAGTATCCAGCAGAGATTCAATCCACTCGTTTTCCATCGCTCCATCGCTCTATCACTCCATCTGTCGTTCTGGTTCTGGTCCTGGTTTTGGCATCGTATCACACCAACTAATGGCTCAGTCCGCGCCGTCCACCAGGGAGCGGCCGAAGGGCTTGAGAGTCAAAACGGCGCAGTGGGAGTGACGCACCACCCTCTCGGCGACGCTGCCCAGCAAAAACTGTCCCAACCCCGTGCGACCGTGACTCGGGATGACGATCAGGTCGCCATCGAACTCTTCGGCCACGGCGGGGATGGCTTCGGCGGGCTTGCCGCTCACGATCTTGAAGTCGCTAACTACCGACGAGGTGGACAACGGGGCGCAGGCTTTGCGCATCAGCTCCTCGGCGGCCTCCTTTTGAGAAACCTCCCAGTTGCGGCAGATGTCGTGACCGTAGTTCGAAATCCCCATGGACCGCAGGGGCTCCACCACGTGCAGGAGTTGGAGCTCGGCGCCAAAGTCAGAGGCCAGTTGATGGGCCGTGCCGAGCGCCGAATCTGAGTGCTCGGAGAAGTCCATGGGAATGAGGAAACGCTTCCAAACCACGGGTTTTGGGGTTTCGCTCGCCCGAACGGTGAGCACGGGACAGCCGGCGCTGCGCACCACCTCCTCGGCCACGCTGCCGAGCCTCAAAAGGTTCAAGCCGCGCCGTCCGTGGGTACCCATCACCACCATGTCCACGTCATGGTTCGCGGCGTAGTCCACGATGGTGGGGGCCGGCGAGATGCCGCTCCGAAACACGGGCAAGAGGTCCAGATCGGACGTATCAGCCTCGGCGAGGAGCTGCCCGATGGCTTTGAGTGCCTCGGTCTCCAGCTCGGCCTTCACCCGCTCGGGATCCTTCACGTGGGCCAGGGGGTCGTGCCGCTCCGCCTTGCGGAAGGCCGCCACCCGAAGCACCCGCAGCTCGGCGCCGTACTGTCGGGCGAGCTTCACCGCCACCCGGCAGGCCTGGGCCGCGCTGCCCGAAAAGTCCGTAGGAACAAGAATACGCTTCAGAGTGATGCTCATGGGTCAATATGCTCCTGGAAACCAACTTACCGAAGGGCAAATATATGCACGCCGCTCTGACTTGGGTCCAGGGCGATCCAGACCCAGGGCTCGGAGCCGTCGCGATACCAGCAGGACTGACAAGTATCCAGGTCTCCCTCACCGGTGGCCTCGCTCAGGGCGACACCGTCCTGGTCCACCTGAGTCGCGTCGGGGGCGTACACCTGGATCCGGAGTCCCGCGTAGAGCGATCCCGGCTCATAGTGAAGCTCCGTCGTACCGTCGTCGCCGCCCACCACGGTCAACACCGTGTCGTCGTGCAGGGTGAGGCTGCTTTCGACATCAGACGCGGGCGCCACCCGGCCCCAGAGCCGCCCCGGATTGGAGTCGAAGGTGTCCACGGTGGGGTCTACGGCCGGCGAAAGCGTCATCACCGTGGGCCGCAGCATGGGTACGATGCCCCCTGCCCGCAGATACAGCGGCAGGGTGTCCAGGGGCGCCTCCACCACAAGGTCCACCGGGCCCTGTACGAGCTCCCCCGTCCACCAGTCGATCCACGCCCCCTCGGGGATGGGCACATTGCGCTCGGTAGCCTCGTCCACCACGGGGGCGACCAAAAGGTCCGCACCGGAGAGGAACGTGAACTCCGGGTGTCGACCGTCCCGGGGATAGGCCAAGCCGAAGGGCCGGATCACGGGCCGCCCGGTCTCGTGGGCCCGCCGTGCGTAGGTGTAAAAGTACGGAAAGAGCCGGATGTGCAACGAGGCGTAGCGGTTGAACACAGAGAGGGTCTCGGTGGTGAACTGGCTGTCGCCGTAGTCGGTGAAGTCCCACGGGTTGTGGTTGTTCCCTCCCCCGCCGTACTGCATGATCGGCAGCAGCGCCGCGTATTCGGTCCAGCGGATCATCACCTCATGGGTGGGCCGGTTATGGCGAAAGCCCCCCGTGTCGGACGCAAAGAAGGGGTACCCGCTGACCGACAGACCGGTTCCGGCCCGCACCGCTGAGGGCAGGCCCCCCACATGGATGGTGCCGTCGGCGTCCTGGTCGCCGAAATCCCTGAAGTCCGAGTCCAGATCACCGGGCCAGATCACCGACGCGTACCGCTGCCCACCTATGGTGCCCGCCCGGGCGAGGATGAACACCTCGGGCAGACCAAAGGGCTCTGCGTAGGCGCGATGGTAGTACTCGGCAAAGCGATGGTGCATGGTGCGCTCGTCCTCGCCGCTGTGGAAGGTGAAAGCCAAGCGGGCGTCGCTCAGACCGATCTGGATATCTTCGGCGTAGTCGAGCTTCCAGCCCTCGATTCCCAGGTCTCGCGCCGCCGACACGCGCCCCTGCCAAAACTCCATGCAGTCGGGGTGGGTCAGGTCCAGGAACTTGCCGAAGCTGGTGAACACAAACGTGCCCTCCACAAACCACCCCGACGCCTCGGCCAGGTCGTAGTCCGGATCGTCGGGGTGCAGGTACGGCGCATTCCAGCCTGCCAGCCGGAAGCCCCGGGCGTGGAGCTGCTGCACCATGAACTCTGGATCGGGGTAGCGGGCGGGGTCAAAGTCCATGGAGTTGTACTCGGTCTGGTAGGGGCGATCGATCCAGATGGCCCCCGTGGGAACCTGGTTGGCCCGAATATCCGTGGCGTCGGAGAGGACCTCGGCCTGGCCGGCGACCTCATTGCGCCACTGGATGGGTGCGAAAGCCCACACCGGAGGGATGGCAGGCTGGGCGGTCAAGGTCACGTACCGCTCCGTAATGGCGAGGGGCTCGGCGGCGGCCAGGAGGTACAGCTCCAGCCCCGGGTCGTTGAACACCGCTCGAACCACATCCGGAGACTTGCTGGCCACGTCAAAATAGGCCGGCCGCATGGAGTTGCCAAACACCCCCCAGGAGCCACTGCTCACCAGCAGCGGGATCCGCACGTGGGCCTCGTTGTTCATGGCCTCGACGTCGGATACCTCCATCTGCATGGCGAGCTGCTGCCCCCGATGGGCCACGCTGTGGAACACCTCGCCGAGCCCGTAGAACTCCTGGTCCTCGGGCGCCCGGAGGTCCACGTAGGTAAACACTGCGTGGGGCTCACCAGCACTCTCCTGGGCGAGGTCGGCCAGGTCGAGCTGCAGACGGAAGACACCGTCTACTGGCGCCGAAAGATGGAGCGTGGCCACCGTGTCGTCCGCCAGACGCACCTCGAGAGCGAAGTCCTCGCCGTCGCCATCGCCGTCGCCGTCGCCATCACCGTCGCCGGCATAGCCCAACACCTCTTCCACCGCCACCCAGGAGAACCCCCCAGGCGGATCATGGGGCCCGTTGAACAGATCATACACCGCCAAGAAGGGATCATAGTTTGTCGCCGGTGACCAGGCCTCCACACGACCGATACCCAAACCGCCGGGTGCCACCCGGGTAAGCTCCTCCCCATCCGGTCCGAGCAACCTCAGTGCGAAGGGGTCACGCTCCACCACGAGCATGAACCCATCGTCAGAGCGCATGACCATGGGCACAGTCCCACCACCGTTGTCACACCCAGCCCCCGCCCCCATCCCCATCCCCAGCCCCAACCCTACCCACAACACCAAATACGCCATGGCCAACTTCCCCGCCACCACACGCCCCCCTCCCAAGATCCACTTCCATGCACGCACGACCATAGACGTCTCTCCTAATCCAATGGCCAAAGCTCGAAGCTCGAAACTCAAACGCCATAGTAGCCGCCAAGCCCCAGGCAATCCAGTCCCCCGGGACTAACAAGCAGTTGACCGCGAGCTCAGTGCGTGGCGCTGGCGGTAAGCGTGGCCGCCGACGTCGG
>JAOZUO010000051.1 GCA_029938605.1 Deltaproteobacteria bacterium
GATGTGCAGGGGGATGTGCAGGGGGATGTGCCAGGGGAGTTGGAGGCGCCGCCCGAACCCGGAAACAACGCCGCCGAGGGATCCCCATCGGCGGCGAGGCGGCTGGTTTCCGAGATCCCGCCCACGGTGATCCGACGGGGAAAAGGCGTGCTGCTCAACATCCAGGCGCGCAGTCAGGCCCCCGGGAGTCCGCGGGCGGGGTGGTGTGGAGAGACTGCGATCCAGGAGGCGCTGCTTTTTCATGGGGCATATTTTCCACAGCGGCAGATCAACCGGGCGGGCAGGCCAAGCCACCCGGATCTGTACGCGAGCGATATTCCGCGGGCGCTGACGCGATTGCGCGTGGATTTCGTGCGGTACTCCTGGGCGGTGAAGGGGTTTGCCAGGTTCCACGCTTGGTTGGTTACGCAGGTGGGGCGAGGAGAGCCGGTGCTGGCGGGCATGAAGATCCACCCCACCGCCCACCCGACCTGGGGGCTGGACCACTTCGTTCTGGCGGTGGGTTTCGACGCCCAGAGTATCACGGTGAATACCACCTGGGGGCGTCGGGCTCGGCGCACGTTAAAGCAGTTGACCAGCGAGGCCAGGGGGTTGTCGTTCAAGAACCGGGGGGATAGGTACTACGGGCTGCGTATTCGTGGATTCGCCCGGCGGTCTTCCAAGGAGCTACCGGTGCGGTTGTTCGTGACGCGGGAGACGGCGAAACGGATGTGGGTGCGGGTCAAGTGCGAGGGGCTCTCGGCGAAGCGGCGGTATCGGGTGCAGCGCTTCGGTACGCAGCGCTCGCGTGAAAAGCCAGAGCGGATCTGGGCGTTCACAGCCGTGGGAAAGGCCCACTTGATCTCAGACACCCTCGACAAGCGGCGGCCTGCTGTGTACCGCTGCGGTCTGGCGATTGACTGAGGACCCAAGGGCCCGTTCGGGAACTTGCTGATCCCGGTCTTATGGACTGGCAACGTCGGCGTGGCTTGAGTAGTCTGTGGGCATGATTTTTGAAAACCCCGCGGAGCTCAAGGACCGCATCGAGAGCTTGAGTGGTCGCCGCGTCGGGCGTGAACCGCCGAGGATCTTCGAGGACACCTCCTCCTACATGTCCATCCTGGGCGGTTGCGTGTTGAGGTTGGGCGGAAACGACTACTACGTGCTCGGAGACACCCGGGAGGGGCGGTTCGGCATCGACGACCAGCCCAAGGTGTGGGTTAAGTACGCGCTGGATCTCACCACCGGCGCTCACAAAATCATCAAGCTCGTCTTCTATGAGGAGTTCGAAATGGAGTACGGCTTTTTGAAGCTGCGCTTTCGTCGGAGCCCCCAGAAGGAGAGCGAGATCCTGGATGTCATTCGCGGGCACGACCGGTTCATGCAGGGCTTCACCGTCATCGACCCCGCGGGGAACTACGTCCGCATCATCGACTTCATCCGGGGCAAGACCTTGTACGGCGTGCTTCGTGACCTCGACATGGATCACGAGCAGTACGTGCATGAGCGGTTGCCAGGGATCATGCGAGAGGTTATCGCCTGCGTCGAGGCGATGGCTGAGCTGCACCGCCGGGGGCATCACCACGGCGATGTGCGAAACGATCACATCATCGTCGAGGCCGGCAGCGGGCGCTACACCTGGATCGACTTCGACTATCAGGTCAACTACTCCGACTATGACGTCTGGTCCATGGGGAACGTGCTCACCTTCGTGGTGGGCAACGGGCTGCACACCTTCCGGGGCGTGCAGCGAGATCCCCAGAGCTATCCCCACCTGACCGGGGAGCTGGACGAATACGACGCCATCTTGTTGTCCAAGCACCGCATCGCCAACCTGGGGAAGCTCTTTCCCTACCTTCCGGCGGAGCTCAACGAGGTCCTGCTGCGCTTCTCCTGCGGAGCCAGCCAATTCTACGAGGATCTGGACAGCCAGCTCGCGGATCTCCGCGCAGTCTTTGGGTGAGCCTATTGTCTATAGGGAGCTGTCAACCACCGCGAACGTGGTCGAGGCACACCGACAGCAGGATCTTCACGTGGTCGTCGTCGAGCTGGTAGTAGCGGAAGCGGCCTTCGGCTCGCATACGTGCGATGCGTAATGAGCGCAACCGGCGCAGGTGTTGAGACACCGTTGGCTCTGACA
This sequence comes from Deltaproteobacteria bacterium, assembly GCA_029938605.1. GTDB lineage: Bacteria > Myxococcota_A > Polyangia > HGW-17 > JAJRWW01 > JAJRWW01. The sequence goes on from JAOZUO010000051.1 coordinate 2,120, forward strand.
GCCCAAGCAGCTTCGCGATCTCACCGACGCGACGTTCGGTGGTGCCGATGGCGTAGATGATTCGCACCCGGGTGGGATCGGCCAGGGCGGCGAAGATCTCAGACAGGTCCGCGATCTCATCGGAGGAGAGGGGGCCGGTGGGCCCGAGGTCAGTGGATGCGGATTTCTGGGAATTCGTCATGGGGCCGCCTTGGGGTCCATGGTGGCCAACCAGCCGCAGCAGTTCTGCTCCTCGGAGAGGCTGCAGCGTCGCTCTACCTGTAGGGTCAGGTGGTGCAGGGGGAAGTCCTCGGTGAGCTGGGTGGCGAGTAGATCTCGCAGCCCTTCGCGCTGCTGGGCGGTGAGGTCGGCGTCGGCGAGGATGTGGGCCGACAGCGCGTTGTAGCCGGTGGTGATGGACCAGGCGTGCAGGTCGGCGACGGCCCGTACGCCGGGGGTGTTCGAAACGTCTCGGGCGACGGCCTCCAGGTCCACCTCTGGGGGCGTGCCCTCGAGTAGCACGTGGGTGGCCTCCCAGACGATCTTGCCGCCGCTCCAGGAGATGAGTACGGCGATGGCCATCGATACGATGGGGTCGAGCACCCACCAGCCGGTCCACCACATGGTCAGGCCCACCAGCACCACGGCGCCGGATTGCACCGCGTCGGTGGCGGCGTGTATGTAGGCACCCCGGACGTTGAGGCTCTCGTCGCTGGCGCCGGCCAGGACCACGGCGGCTACGGTCTGCACCACGAGCCCAACGGCCGCGATGACGATCAAGGGGACGCTGGACACTTCGGGGGGATGCTGTAGCCGCCCGATGGCTTCGTAGACGATGTAGCCCGAGATGCCCCAGAGGGAGACGCCATTGATGAGCGCCGCCAGGATCTCCACCCGTCGGAATCCGAAGCTTCGGGTGGCGCAGGAGGGGCGGGTTCCGAACCACTGCGCCACCAGCGCCAGGATGATGGCGGCCACGTCCGTGAGCAAGTGGGCGGCGTCGGCCAACAGGGCCAAGCTGCCGGAGATGAGGCCGCCCACGAGCTCGGCCACGAAGATGGCGCAGAGCAACACCAGGGCGATGGTCAGTGCCTTGCGGCTTGCCGCCCGATAGTCGTGCTGGTGTCCATGCCCGTGGTCGTGCCCATGGTCGTGTCCATGGTCGTGGTCTTGGTTTCTGCTCATCGTTGCGGTTCTCTGTCGTGGGGTTGAGTGACGGATTTGTGCCCGGCGGCTTGTCAACTCGTTTCAGCGCTTCTTTGCCAGGAGCGAGAGCTCGGTGTCGAGCTGGGAGGGAAGGATTCGGATCAGCCATTCGTTGGCTTTGAGCTTCGCGGGGTCGGCCAGGGCGCCCTTGTTCACTTCAAGAACCTGGCCCGACAGGGGCATGGCGATGCCGTGGGTGTCTCCCTCCTCGGAGCAGAGCCGGATGGAGATGTAGCCCTGTTCGATCAGGTCCATCTCCTCAGGCCACTCACAGCCGCGGACCTGCCCCACGGCGCTCAAGAAATCCGGCTGTGCGCCTACCAGGAAGGTGCCGTCCTGCTGGAACTGTGCCCAGGCGTGGTGGGGCAGGACCACCACGTCCCCGGCCACGAGTTCTGCTGTTTTGGGCGCGTCCTGTCGCATTTCCCGTTTTGATTCGGCGCTGGATTCTTCAAGGCGCAGAGCGCGCTTCACCGGCGCTAGCAGCTCCTTGCGCGTGTACGGCTTGGCGATGTAGTCCATGGCGCCCAACCGTAGGGCCTGGACGGCGGTGCGGATGGTGGGGTACCCGGTGATCATCAGGATGGGGGGTCGCGTTTCGAACTCTTGAAGCGCGTCGAGCAGCTCGATGCCGCTCATGCCGGGCATCATCAGGTCGGAGATGACCAGGTCGTACCGTTGCGTGGTCAGGCGGTCGAGGCCCTCTTGGGCCGTGAGCACGGAGTCCACGGCGAGTCCCAGGCGGGAAAGGATCCTGCGGAGGCTGGCGTGGACCACCTCCTCGTCGTCGATGACGAGGATGCGCCGGGGAGTGTCGGTGCCGGTGTTAGTGTCGTTGTCGGTGCTGATGTCAACAGAGTCGGTCATGAGCGAAATCCTCGGGTCGTGTTTGCGTCGTCGTCTTCGTATGAGGGCAGGGTGATCTTGAAGTTGGACCCCTTGAGGGGGGTGGACTCCAAGGTGATCTCGCCGCCGTGGCGTTCGATGATGTTGCGCACCGCGGCCAGTCCCAGGCCGTTGCCCGCCACGCCTTTGGTGGAGTAGAAAGGCTCGAAGATCCTGGCCTGGTTGTCCGCCGAGATCCCCACCCCGTGGTCGATGACCTCAATGGTGACCTTGCCGCCGTCCGGGGGGCGGGTACGCAGCTTGATAGTGCCGTTGCCGTCCATGGCGTCTCGCGCGTTGATGACCAGGTTGAGCAACACCTGCTGGAGTTGGTTCGGGTCTCCGCGGGTGACCTGCGTCCCTTCGGCCAGGTCCACTTCGAAGCTGATGTCGTGGAAGGCGGGCTGTTTTTGCACCAGATTCAGGGTGCGACGGATCACTGCCTCCAGGCTCAACGCCTGGCGGTTGGGCTTACCTTGCCGCGAAAAGTCGAGCAGGTCCCGCACGATCTGCCGGCAGCGAAGGGTCTCCCGCAGGATCACCTGAAGATCTTCGGCCATCTGGGAGCCATCCTCTACGTCCTCAAGTAGCTCCTCAGTGAAGGTGAGCACGCCGGTGAGCGGGTTGTTCAGCTCGTGGGCCACGCCGCCAGCGAGCTTGCCCACGGCGGCGTGCTTCTCGGTTTGCACGAGATCCTGCTGCATGCGGCGGGTTTCGGTAACATTGCGGGCCACCGAGCAGATGGCCACCGGCTCCTGCTTGTAATCCATGAGCAGCACGCGCTCGGTGAGTAGCACATACTCCCGGTCGTGCAGCACGAAGATCTCCTCGTGGGTGGTGTGCAGACCGCTGGCGATGACCGCTTCGTCGTTGCGCTGGAATACGTCCGCCACCTCCGCTGGAAAGAGCTCGTGGTGGGTGCGTCCCCTGAAGGCCTGGGGGTCGATGTCAAAGAACCGGCTGGCGGCTGGGTTGGCGAGCTGGTACTTGCCGTGGAAGTCTCGGATGGTGATCAGGCCGTGGACGGTATCCAGGATCTGATCGAACCGGCGGGCGGCCTGCTCGGTCTCTCGCTTGAGCAGAACCTGGTCGGTCACCTCCCGGCTGGTGACCACCACGCTGATCTTGCCCCGACGGTCGGTGATGCGATTGGCGGTGACCTCGTAGTAACAGTCGCCGTCGGCTTCGCTGCAGGGGCGTCCCAGGCAGCTCTGCTCCTGGACGACCGTCGTCCGCTGGCCCGCGGTGAGCACCGCGTTTCGGGGGCAGGCGTTCAAGTTGCACCCAACGCCGGCGTTGGCCATGGAGGCCACTGCGGCGCAATCCTTCCCCTCGATTTGATGTTTGCGTAGCCCGGTCACCTCTTCGTAGCGGCGATTGACCCGTTCGATGCGCGCCTGGTCGTCGAGCACCATCACCGCGTCGGGCAGGCTATCTAAGATCTCTTGGAGCCGTCGTTGGTCCTCTCGGATGTCCATCTCCAGCCGGATACGCTGCTCCAGCTCGTCGAGCAGATGCTGGGCCACCTCGTCCAGGTCCCAAAAAACCCGCGCCATATAGTGATCCATGACCCGCACCCGAGGCGGCACGCGCGCGAAGATCTCCTCCCGCACGGCGTCCAGGCCGGTCAGCTCGATGACGAGCTCCAGGCCCGGCATCTGCAGAGCCGCAACCATGTCGGTGAAGGTCGGCCAGTTCTGCTCCCGGGCGAAGACCATCCCCGGCGCGTCAAGGTCGGCGTCCACCACCCCCACGATCTCCAGGCTGAGGGTGGTCAACCGCTGCCCTACCACCAGATCCATTACTGCCTGGCACCCGTGTCCGGCGCCGATGATGACCGTCTTCATCGCTCGTCCCCTGGCGGCGTAAAATAGCCACCGACTTGATGGGAACTATAGCAGGTTGTCGAAACTCGAGTCTACCGGACCGGAGGGGGCCACAGCGGGGAGCACGCCAGGGGCCTAAGGCTCCTCCACGCCGGTGACAATTTCGTCGCGGGTAGAGATCCGGGCCGGGAGCAGCATCGGTCCCCAGATGAACGTTGCGTTGAGTTGTCTTCTTCGCTTTGCGATGATGCGCATCAACCGTGCGCGGTGGGCCGCCGACGCGGGGCGGCCAGGGCGCATACGGTAGGTCAGGGGATCGATCCAGCGGCCGGCGAGCTTGATCCCGAAGTGCAGGTGTGGACCGGTGGAGCGTCCGGTGGATCCCACGTAGCCGATGGCCCGGCGGGCCCGGACTTTCTCGCCTCGCCGAAGACCTCGGCGAAAGCGCAGCAGGTGCGCGTAGTAAGACTGCAGACCGTCGCCGTGGTCGAGCACCACCAGGTTGCCAAAGGCGCCGCGCCGTCCGGCGAAGATCACCTTGCCCGGGAGGGTCGCGCGCACGGTGGTGCCCGCCGGGGCCACGAAGTCCACTCCGGCGTGGAGCTTTCGGCGCTTGAGCACCGGATGGAATCGTATGCCGAAGGGGGAGCTGATTCTGGTGTAGTGAACCGGGATGTGCAGTCGCGCCGTGGGCAGGGAGAGGCCCTTGTCGTTGTAGTAGATGCCCGGCTCCTTGCCTGGACGGAAGAAGTACAGCCTCAGCGGGGGAGTATTTCGGACGCTGCGGTACTCCAGGGCCAGCACCGGTCCGAAGCGTAGGTGGTGGCCGCCGACGAGCTCCTCCTCCACCAGGACCCGGTACTGGTCGCAGAAGCGCTGGGCCCGGAAGAACTTCGGCTGCGAAGTGAGCACGCTCACGATACCCGACAGCAGCGCCGGATGCGCGCCACGGGCGGCCAGCTCGCCCCCGAGGGACACGCCCACCAGGCCGCCATAGCGCAGCAGTCGCTTGGTCACAGGGACCTTCACCGGACGGGCCTCGAATTGGTCTCCGGCGCGACGCACCTCGTAGATACGCGCCAGGCTCACCTGGTAGCGGAAGTACACGGGCATGTGGCTCCGGGGATCCACGTGCAGCTCGAACCGGTGGCCCGGCCGCGACCGGCGGAGGTTGAAGTGCTTGCCCAGGGCCTTGAGGAGCCCCAGGGCGTGGCCCGTGGCTGCGCCCGCGCGCTTGAGCGTTGTGATGAGGGGGGTGCCCGCGGTGACGGTGCCCCGGTGCAGCATCATCCCGCTGGCCGTGCGGATGGGCGCTGCCGGCGATGCGTGATTTGTAGGCGCCGCCGGCGATGCCTGATTCGTCGCCGTTGCCCGATTCGTCGCCGTGGCCTGATTCGTCGCCGTGGTTCCGGTTTCGGTGCCGACGCCGGGACCCGAACGGCCGGACGGTCGGCCTTGGGTCGCTCGGGCGCGACTCCCCGTGATGGGTGCCTCTTCAGGATCGGCACTGTCGGAGGGAGCGGGCGTGTCCGACGCCGTGGTCTTCTTCGACGCAGAAGGCTCCTTGTCTCCAATCGTCGCCATCACCACCGCCACGACCACCGCAACCACCACCAGCATGGACCCGGCACCCAGGCCGATCCATTTCCAGGGAGGTGTGGTGCCGGGAGGGCCGCCCAGCTTTTCCAGCAGCGGCGGCATGGCAGGCTTTTGGGGTGAATCCATGATTGTTTTGGTACCACCCTGCCTGGAGCCGGGCAAGGCTGAGGCCCTCGATGCCTAGTGTAGGGTGGGCCAGGGGCCCCAGCGGGGTTGGAGGGCTTTGCCTTTGTAGATGCGGGTCTGGGCTGAGCCGCTGGCGTTGGAGACCCAGATGCCGCCCCTGGACGAGGCGTAGGCGATGAGCTGGCAGTTGGGGGCCCAGGTGGGCTCCTCGTTGTTGCCGTGGGTGGTCCAGGTGATTCGCCGGTAGCGCCGGGTGGCGATGTTGTAGGTAAAGATGGCGAAGCGTCCGTTCTTGCGGGTGGTGAAGGCGATGAGCTTCGAGCCCTTGCGGGAGCACCAGGTGGGCGTGGTGTTGTAGTAGCCCCGACGGGTGAGACGTCGCTGACGCGAGCCATCGGCGTTCATGAGCCAGATCTGAGGGTGGCCATAGCGGTTGGATACGAAGGCGATCTTTTTGCCGTCAGGGGACCAGGTGGGCGACGTATCGATGCCGGCGTGGTTGGTGAGGCGTCGGATGATGCGATAGCCCTGCCGGGTCTTGCGTCGGGCCGATAGCAGATAGATCTCCGAGTTGCCGTCCTTGGTCAGGGTGAGCGCAATCTTCTTGCCGTCCGGCGAGTACACCGCGCCGGAGTTGAGCCCCATGCGCTTGGAGACCCGCCGGGGCACCACGCCGCCCACTGAGAGGACGCGGTACAGGTCAGGGTTGCGCCGTACGTAAGAGGTAAACAGGATGTGCCTCCCGTCGGGGGACCACGAGGGCAGAATGTTCAAGGACTTGGCCTTGGACACCCGCCGCAGACCGTACCCGTCGTGGTCCGACACATAGACGTACTTGCGCTTGGCGCTCTTGGTGGCCACGAAGGCGATCTGTGTACCGAAGGCGCCCTTGACCTTGGTGTAGTGCTGCATGACTTCGTTACACCAACCGTGCACCACCCGCCGGGCGGACTTGCGCGTGGCTGTGTAGACGCGTCGGAGCACGGGTTTTTTCACATTGGCCGTGAAGTCCCACAGCACGAAGGTGTACTTCGCCCGTTTCCCCGTCACCACCACCTCGGCCAACATCAGCCCCTGGGCGCCGATGGCGCGCCACCGCTTCACCTTCGGCGTCAGCCCCTTGGCGCGCCACCCCTTGGGATAGGTGCGTTGCTTGAGCACCCGAAAGGACGTGGCGATGCGCAGGTTGTTCATGGCCACCTTCCGCACGAACTTCCCCAGCGGCCGATCATTGGCGATGGGCTCCACCACGGCGATGCGGTACGGCTGAAACCCCTTGGTGTCCACCGTGACAGTAAACAGATCCTTGCCGTCGTTCTTCTTCCCCCGGGCCCCGGCCTGGCCTCCAATAGTCAGCACACCAACAACAACAGTCACAACAGCGGTGATGGTTCCTCGCATGGTTCCTCCTAGAAGGGTCACCCTGTTTGTAGCGCGAATCGGACTGTGAGGCGAGGGTGACGGTATTTTGTCCGAGGGCGAAATCGGTGGCGGGGCCTAACCGTGCTGAACAATCTGGTGTTCTGGGCTCAAATCAGCGCACGCCGAAGGAGAGTTGAACGCTTTTCCCCTTGCGCAAGACTTTGAGAGTACCGGACCCTCCGGAGTAGGCGGCTTTTTGGAGGCCATTGCGTAGCTGCTCAAGCGAGCTCACGGGAAATCCACCGGCCTGCTGCACTACGTCGCCGACGCGGAGACCGATGCGACGAAAGCCACTTGTGACACGCCCCACCTGCAGTCCCTTTGCGGTTGTGGTGGGCCGGAGATGGTCCTCAAGCTCCCCCGCGAGATTGAGACGGCCGATGATCCACTTGAGGGTCACCGAAGGCTCATTGGGGCGGCGACGTATTCGTGGCGGCGGGGGGCGGTGGTCGGGGGCCGTGCGACGCGTGCGCCGCTTGTCGCTTTTGCGATAGCCCACCCAACTGAAGGAACCCGCGCGGCGCAGCTGCACCCAGTCCATCGATATGTTGACCACCTCGAACTCTCCCAATTGATCGCCGGTGCCCAGTAGGACGTAGCGCTCGGATTTCGTGTCCAGTATCAGGGTGGTGCTCTTATGGGGATTTCCCAAAGGGATGTTCGTCGCGATCAGCGCCAGATCGGGTGACTGCGCGCCGTTGGGCCAGGTACCTTTTTGCGGGGACCGAGGAGATTTGTGGCGCGGCGGCTTCTTTGTGCCGGGCCCGGTGGCATCGTTCACACGCCGCGAAGGGGTAGCGCGACTGAGCACACTCGGGATCTGCGCTGGGGAGGTCCGGGGACCGACGCCCGAGGAGGTCGCAGACAGCCGCAGCACGATGAGGATCAGTACCGTCAAACATAGCAACATCAGGCCCAGGATCATCGCTCCGGTGGTCCGGCGGGTGCTCCTGGTGCCCGTCGTTTTACCGAGGCAACGGCTGGTTCGGAGGGGGCCCGGGCGCTGTTTGGGCAGGTGCGCAGGAGTCCGGGAGCGACTCACCTTCGATGCGGCGACGGTGCTCCAGGGATCGCTCCGTTTCGTACTTTCTGGTAGTTGGCTGGAGTTATCCATACAGTTTCGATCCTGTTCACAAGTATAGGATGAGGTTTGGCCGAAGCGCAAGAAGCTGGTATGGGCGTGCAGGTTGGCGTGATGGGGGAGGGTTCGCGATGGGCCATGGCCCTTGGTTGCCTCCCCTACTGCTGTGAATTACACTTTCCTCCAAGAGGATGGGTGTGGTCACATGTGCCGTGTGCGACGAACTCTGGTTGGAGCGTTGCTGTTTCTGATCGCCCAATCGGCGTGCTCCTCGGACGAGCTGGAACCCTGCCCATCCTTCGATGTGGCAGATGAGGCACCGCGTCTGCTAATGATGCGGACGTATGTGATTGATCCGACGGAGCGTGCCGAAGCGCTGGCGGATATCTTCACCATCCGTGGTCAGACGGTCACGCTTCGGGTCCCCATCGATTGGCACCAGGATCCCTTCGATAACCGCAGCTGGCGCATGTGGCTCCACGCACTCGACGCACTGAAGCCGTTGCTCTATCACTACCAGGAGACCGGCGAGGTGGAGGCGCTCGCCCGCGCGCGCGACATCGCCTTGGATTGGATCGAGCAGAACCCCCTCGGAGCCCAGGGTCTGAGCGAGTTCGCCTGGTACGACATGAGCGTGGCATTGCGTGCTGTGCGTCTATCGTACCTGCATCGTGCCCTGGAGTATGAGAAGATGACGACGCCGGCTCAGCGTGAGTTGCTGGGGTGCGCGGTCACCCGGCACGCCCGTTGGCTTATGGACAACGCCCACTACAAGGTCAGCCACAACCACGGGCTGTACTCGGATATCGGCCTGTTCATCGCGGCCTTGCAGCTCGACCTCCACCCCGAGGCCGACGCCTGGCGTACGCGGGCGAGGTCGCGGTTCGTGGCCAACGTTACGAGTACGGTTTCGACGGTCGATGGCCTGCACCTCGAGCACTCGCCTGTCTACCACATGCTGATCACCGAGGCGGTGCGCCTGCTGAATTTCGAGCTGGGCTTGGACGACGACGGGTTGACTGAGCTGCTCGACAAGATGACAGCGGCCGCATCCTGGCTGGTGATGCCCGATGGCCGGGTTCCACAGTTTGGCGACACGGACCTCGGTCCCGCCGTCGGGTGGGCGGTAGACAATGAGGCGGCCCATCGCGGGTTTGGTGTGTTTTTTGACGCTGGCACGGCGATCTACCGCGATGAAAAATCGTATTTCATGACCGTCGCCTGGTATCACAGCTTGGTGCACAAACACGCCGACGAGCTGTCCTTTGTGTGGGCCGAGGATGGGCGGCGGCTGCTCGTCGATAGTGGCCGGTATGGATTCTTCTACGATGATCCGGGGCGCATCTATGCTGAGTCGAGCCCGGCGCACAACACGCTCACCCTCGACTCAGCATTCACCTTCAGTGGACACGAGCCCTATGGCAGTGGCGTCATCGACGCTGCACAGAGTGGCGGCTGGTATGCGGTGCTTGCGGAGAATCCTTTGCTGGCGGCACCGCATCGACGTGTGTTCGCGGTTCGTCCCGGTCGCTGGCTCGTTGTCGTCGATCAGATCGATGCGGTTTTGTGTCCAACCACGACGCGCAGATTCCATTTCGCGCCGGCCCTCGAGGTAGTCGAAATCGACGAGGATGCCGTACGCCTCACGGACGCGGCGGGGTCGTTGTGGCTGCAGACGGCTGGTGATCCGCTCCTGCTGCGCCGGGTCAGGGGCCAGATGGAGCCGGACGTGCAGGGGTTTACGTTTCCCGCGGAACGTACCTGGGTGGAGAATACGACAATCGAGCTGGTTGACGACGTGTGTGGCTCGCCGATGGTGGTGGTTCTGTCGGTGGGCGCGGTGCCCCCTGCGGTCAGCGTAATGGCTGCCCCCCGGGAGGTGGAGCTGCTGATCGACAATGAGCGGGTCTCACTACGGTTTGCCGACGACACTCTCTCGATGTCCGCCGAGGCTCTGTAAGAAACAGCCGCCGTAGCGCTTTAGCGGGTCAATTGCCGGTAGACGCGGTCGACCGTTTCACTGACCTGGGACCAGGTGCGGTGTTCGACGACCCAGTCGCGGCCGTTCTGGGCCATCTCGGTTCGCAGCGACGGATCGCGGAGGTAGCGTTCGAGCTGCTCGGCCAGGCTGGAAACATTATCCTTGCGGTGTACCAGACCGGTCTGGGCGTGGTGCACGATTTCAGTCAGCGCCCGGACGTCCGATACGACCACCGCCTTTTGTGCGGCCATGGCTTCGAAGGGCTTGATTGGAGAGACGACCTCGCAGACCCGCAATCCCTTGCGCGGAAAGGCGACGATGTCGCAAAGGGCGTAGTACTCCGGGGCTTCCTGATGAACCACCCGGCCGGTGAAGCGTACGATCTCTGTCAGATCGAGGCGTCTGGACAACGTTTTGAGATCGCCTAGGGATTCCCCGTCTCCGACCATCAGCAGGACAAAGTTGTCTCCGACGCGACGGCGCAACAGGGCGGCTGCCTCCAGGAGAGTGTCGAGTCCCTCGTAGTCCTTGAATGCGCCGATGTAGCCTATGGTGGTCTTTCCCCGAACCTGCCAGCGGGCCTCGAGCTCGGGATCGCGGGCGCGTGGGACGAATACATCGGCGTCTACCGCGTTGGGCAGGACCGAGATCTTGTGGGCGGCCACGCCCCCCCTTATGAGTACCTGTTTTACGGCGTCAGTGATGGTGAAGACATGGTCGGCTTGCGTACTAGCCTGAACCTCGAGGCGCTCGATCATCCGGTAGTGGTCGGAGTCCAGATACTCGGGCTGCGTCGCCCCTCGCGTCATGTGCCAAAGTCCCCGCACCTCGTAGACCGATGGGATCCCGAGTCGGTGTGCCACCTCGGTGGCGGCCAACCCTCCAGTGTAGTTGGAGGCGGCGTGAAGTATCGATGGTTTCACCTCTGCGCAGCGGTCGATCAGCGCCTCGACGCTTGCCGTCTGGTAGTCGGCGATGGATCTGCCATGGCGTCGGCCGGGCGTGAAGCGGTACGACACGCCGTCGATCTCAGTGGACGAGGCGACGGTTCTGACCCCGGTGAAATCATAACGATCATTCGGATAGCCGAGGCGTGCTTGCACCGACAGATCCCAGCCTTTGTCGATCAGGGCTCGCGCCAACCACTGCGTGCGAATAGCGTAGCCGCTCGAGTGGTGCGGTAGGGATTGATTGGCGTAGTACAGCACACGGCTGGGCGACACCTCCCATTCGCGACGCAGGGGGCCGCCGTAGCGGATCCCAGAGCGGAGGAGCGCGACCTGCTGGCGAAGCGCGGTGACCTTTCTTGTCCGGCCGTCAGGGGCCGCAGAATCCTGGGTGATGGACTCCAGGAGCTCCAGGGGGCGCACGAGCCCGCCGGCCTGCTCATGGAACGTGGCCAGACCTTGGGCCAGATTTGCACGCGACCGCGGGTCGGTGAGGTGCTCGAGCGCATGGCGTGCCTTGGCGTCGACAACATTGAGACCGTGTGCTTCGACATTGGCGGTGAGGATCGTCCCGACCAGGCTCTCTCCCATCAGATCCGAGCTCGCGGCGTGGATCAACCTGGCTTCGAGCGCATTGACGTCGACCACCAGCCCGCCAAACTTCAGTCGAGCAGTCACCGCAAGCACCCGTGTGTACATGGAACGGGCCTGCCGCCAAAGAGTCGATATCCGCCAGACCAGCCCGGGATGCGGCCGCCGTAGCAAAGGGGCTACTCCGCGTCCTGCGGCGGCTTCATGTTGGCCGGCTCGGGCGGATTTCCATTGTAGGCAGCCGTGACGTCCTTCAGCGTGCCGCGATAGGCTAGCTTGCCCTTGTCTACCAGGATGGCGCGGGTGCACACTTGCTGCAGAGTCCCAAAGCTGTGGGACGCGATGACCACGGTGTGTGCCTGTTTGAGCATGCTGCGGATACGCTCAGAGGAGCGCTTTCGAAACTCCTGGTCGCCCACCCCGAGCGCCTCGTCGAGAAGCAATATTTCCGGTTGCACGGCGGTGGCGACCGAGAACCCCAGCCGTGCCCGCATACCGCTGGAGTAAGTGCGCAGCGGCTGGTCCATGAAGTCTTCGAGGCCGGAGAAGTCGATGATCCCATCCAGCAGCTTGTGGATCACGGGACGGGGATGGCCGAGGATGCTACCGTACAGGTACGCGTTCTCGTGTCCCGATAGGTTGACGTTGAACCCGACACCGAAACCGGCCAGGAGCACCGGGTGGGTGAGGGTCTTGGCGCTTCCACGGTCGGGCTTGTAGATTCCGGCGATAATGCGCAACAGCGTACTCTTGCCGGCGCCATTGCGACCAATGATGCCTACGACCTCCCCCTCTTTGACATCGAGCGACACCTGGTCAAGGGCGGTGAAGGTGTCTTTCGTTCGCCGCCGGCCGCCGCGCAACAGGTTCATCAAGGAGCGCCCGAAGGGCTCGAGCGTCACCCTCCGGCGTGGAAACTCGAGGGTGACGTTTTCCAGCTTGATCGTCGTGCGGCTCATAGCTTTTTAATCACCCGCGCCTCGAAGCGCTGGAAGATCATGGCACCGACCACGAAGGTCACGACGCAACAGGCCACCGACCAAGCGATTTGTCCCGGGCTTATGGGGAGTTTGTGTCCCGTAATACCGTTGCGGATCATCGTCATGGGAACTGCCGCTGGATTGAGCAGCAGGTAGTTGATCGCCCCGCCTTTTGCCTGGGCCATTTCCACGGTCCACAGTACCGGTGAGAGGTACAATCCTGCCCGCACAACGATGGTTGCCAGGTGGCCCACGTCGCGGTTGACTGCCTCTAAACACGCTAGCGCCAGGCCGGCGCCTAGCGCCAACATCCCGAGCAGGATCAGCCCCAGGGGCACCATCAGCAGATACCCGGTGGGCAGGATTTTGAAGTAGAGCATGAACGGCACGGCGACCAATAGATTCATCGACGTCATGACCAGGTTTGAGGAGGCCGATGCGATGCCGAACAAACAACGGGGGAAGTAGATCGAATTGATCGTCCCTTCGTTTCCTGTGAGCGAGGCGATGCTTTGCTGCAGGATCGTTCCGAAATAGCCCCACGAGAGCACGCCGATAGTGACCCAAAGCGGGTACAGTTTCTGGGGCTTGCCGGCGACGATTGTGAACAAGACGACAAATACGCCCGACAGCAAGAGCGGGTCCAACAGCGACCAGAAGTAGCCGAGCAGCGAGTTGCGGTACTTTACCCGCAGGTCCCGCCGGACGAAGTTGGCGATCAGATACTGGTAGCGTTGGACGTCGCGCCACATTTTGCCCAGGCCCCCCACCAGGCTCGTTGAAGGGTTGGGCTCGGTTAGCTCAGTGCCGGGGACCGTATGTAGCTCGTCTGGCATTCCTTCGCGTCCATTGTACAGGGTTTCGTCCAGGTGCGTCTCGAATGGTCCATCCGGTGAGCAATCCAGCTCACCACCCCCAGTCAACCGCCCGGGCTAGGCACCGAAAGGTGAAGCCGCCCGGACAGGCTCTGCGTGGAGGGTATTGGATTCGTCATTACACTCGGTCGCCAGCGTGGGCGCGGTTGCGGTCGTCGCAGATTCGGACGCGAGCTTGTCGGAGCTGGTACCGCGGCGGGTGCTCCAGCTCTTGGTGCCCAGCGTGAGCGCCGCCAGCGGGGTAAGGATCGCGTAGGATATGGGCAGGACGAACACCATCGGCAAAAAGGCGAGGGCGGATACACGCTGATCGGCGGGACGTCCCCGCACCTTGCTGGCGTAGTACAACCCAAACCCCAGTACGACCAGCACGTGGAGCAGCATCAGCGGTATGAACATGCCACTGACGATGGCGGAGATGAGCAGCACCGGGTAGACGATGATCGACGCGAAGATCGTGTAGTAGTGTAGAGCGACCAGGGGGTGCATGCGCCAGAAGTGCGAGATGCTGCCGAGATAGTCCACGATGGTGGAGCGACGCCACCGCAACTGCTGGGAGACATAGTCGCCGAACTCGTGCGGCGCCGTGGTGTGGCACAGCGCATCCATGGTCATGGTGGTCTCGTGGCCGGCCTTGATGATCTGCCTGGTGAGGAAACGATCCTCCCCGTATTTGATCTTGCGTGCCTCGAGAACCGGCTCGAGCTCGACCAGGACCGAGCGCCGGTACGCTGTGAGGCAACCGGAGAGACACAGCACGGTGCGGTATGCGCGCTCGAGGTTCTTGATGGTGTGGTAGCCGTAGAAGTACTTCACGGCCTGCATCCGGGTGAGCCAGTTGGTTTGCTTGTTTCGGATGTCTACCTGTCCACCCACCGCGGCGATTTCAGGTCCGGTGAAGCGTCGGACGAGCTCAGGCACCGCCCGCCGGTCCACGGTCACATCGGAATCCACCGAGACGATGATCTCGGAGGTCGTTCTCCGCACTGCCCGGTTGATCGAGCGCCGCTTGCCGAGGTTGACCTCGTTTCGCAGCACCGTCACGCGGTTCTCCCCGCGCGCCTCGTCTAGCGCGTGCTCGTAGCTATCATCCGTGGAGGCGTCGTCAACGACGATGAGGCGGAGCTTGTGCGCCGGATAGTCCTGGGCGAGAACGCTACGAATCGTCTGCCGGATGGTTTCGCCCTCGTTGTACATGGGCGTGATCACGGTGACGGTGGGTTCGTAGTCGTCTACTGTCTCATCCTCGGTCCGTCGGCGTGCCCGGGCAGCTAGCGCCGGTCCGATGGTGAGGATCAATCCCAACGTGATGCAAATGAGTTCGATTATGCCGGTTCCGCTCATGGGGTTCCGCACCTCCGAGCGGTTGGCTGACCAACGGTGCGTTCATTCGTAAGATAGTTCATAGATTAACCAGTCTAGTAATAATGCCCAACCAACAGCCAACGCTCCATCGAAGACTGAGTATCGAGCGCCACCATGGTTGATGCTCTTCAATAATACCATAACATTTTACTCGATCTACCCCATTTTGGCCCAATTTGTAGTGGAGCTCATTTTGTGGTCTGCCACACGATGTATGGCAATGGACTGAGCCTCTGTGTGCAGTATATGGCTTTTATGTAAGCGAAACAGCCTGTTACAGGTTCATAGAGGCGGACTGTGCCGTCTTTGGTGAATTGTGGTAGTAGGTGAAACCAACCTATGGGCAACTGGGCAGATACTTCAGGTTTTCGGCGCGCGGTTGCGCTGGGCTCGGCATTGCGTGCGCGGGGACGCGAGCTGGCCGCCGGGTTTCTTGCGGGAGAGGGAGGCCGGGGTGAGTACCCTCGTCATGAGTTACCCGGGCGGATTGCCGGTGCGGCCTCCGTTCTGGGGTGGGTGCCCTTCGGCTGGTTCGGACTTTCCGAGGTCATCGGCGTTTTGTTCGAGGCTCACCCAACGGCGGACGTGGAGCAGAGCGTCGTCCAAGCGCTGGGGATCATTGGCCCTCGTCGTCGCCACACCTTCGCACGCAGCGCGCTGTTCCGAGCCACGCTTGCGGCGCTCGCATCGCGCTCGTTGAGTCGGGCCCTGGCGTTCGGTGAGGCCCGCTTAGATGGCGCTTGCGGGCAGGATACGGCCCTGGCGCTTGCGAAGCTGTATGTGCGGGAGGGGGCGCTGCGGCGGCCGCTGGAGCTGCTCGCTCCCTATCCGCGTGCGGACCCGGCGCTGGCGCAGCAGCTGCGGGAGGAGCGGGCGCACCTGGAGCGGGGAATGGAGGAGACGTCGGGGGCCCCAGCGGCCGCCGTGGTGCCGGCGAATCCGCGCCGATCACTTTACTATGTGAGCCAGAGCCTCCCACATCACTCCAGTGGCTACGCGATTCGCACCCACTATCTCCTTACCAGCCTCAAGGCGGCCGGCTGGGACATGGCGTGCTACGCGCGGTTCGGCTATCCGAATGACCGCTGGGACTTTCGCGTCCGGCCCAAGGTCGCAACCGGGGCCGAGGTGGACGGCGTCTCCTATACCTTTCGGCCGGACCGCGGCGGGTTTCGCACGCTGAGCCCCGTGACGTACCAGCGCTCGGCCGTGGACGTGCTGATGGACCAGGCTGTCGCCTTCCGACCGGCGATCCTCCACTGCGTATCGAACTACCTGGTCGGGCAGGCGGGAACCGAGGCCGCGCGGCGACTCGGCCTGCCTTCGATCTACGAGGTTCGTGGGCTGTGGCACCTGACGCGGGCGTCGAAGCAGCCCGGGTACGACGGGTCCGAGCACTATCGGATGACCGAGGGCCTCGAGGTCGGGGCCGCCCGGCGTGCCGATCACGTGTTGGCCATCACCGCCGGGGTGCGAGATCTGCTCATCGCCGGCGGGGTGGGGCCCGAGCGTATTACGTTGTTGCCCAACGCAGTCGATCCCGAGCACTTCGCGCCCCGCGACCGCGATGCAGGACTCGCCGCCGCCTTGGGGCTGCGCGACCAGATCGTCCTGGGCTTCATCGGCTCCTTTGCCCCTTACGAGGGGCTCGAGCTGTTGCTTGAGGCGGCGGTACGGCTGCGCGACGAGGTCGGCGACGTGTTTCACGTCCTGCTCGTAGGGGATGGCGCGGCGGGGACCGGACTGCGTGCTCGTGTCAAGGCGTTGGGGCTCGACGCCCTGGTGACGTTCACCGGGCGGGTTCCCCACCGGGACGTTCTTCGCTACTACAGCCTCATGGACATCGCGGTGTATCCCCGCCTCGGCCTGACGGTGTGCGAGCTGGTGTCACCGCTCAAGCCCTTGGAGGCCATGTCCATGGCCAAAGCCGTCGTAATGTCGGATGTGGGGGGACAGCGCGAGATGGTGGACCACGACCGGACCGGCCTGGTGCACCGCAAAGACGATGTGGACAGCCTGACCAATGAGCTGTCGAGGCTCGTGCGATCGCGCGCCATGCGGGAGCAGCTCGGACGGGCCGCCCGTCAGTGGGTTTGCGACCAGCGTTCCTGGTCGGCAAACGCCGCCACCGTTGCCGGGGTCTACCGATCGCTGTTGGGCTAGCCGCCTTAGAATTGTGCCCGAGCGGGAATGGCCGTAGTATCACGTCTTGTCAAACGACCCGCGAAGGGTAGAGATCAACTATGTGTGCGCTGAAGATTCTGCACGTGGCCGGTGCGCGGCCCAACTTCATGAAGGTGGCGCCGATCATCGCGGCCATGGCCCGTCACGGCGACGTCTTTGAGCAGCAGCTCGTCCATACGGGGCAGCACTACGACGAGAACATGTCGCGGGTGTTTTTCGATCAGCTGGGTCTGCCGCGTCCCGACCAGAACCTGGAGGTGGGCTCGGGGAGCCATGCGCAGCAGACGGGGCGCATTATGGAGGCCTTCGAAAAGGTAGTGCTTGAGGACCGTCCCGACTGGGTGTCGGTGGTCGGGGATGTCAACTCCACCCTGGCGTGCAGCCTCGTATGCGCGAAGCTGGGGATCCGCGTGGCGCACGTGGAGGCGGGGCTTCGCTCTTTCGATCGGACCATGCCCGAGGAGATCAATCGTATGGTCACGGACCGACTCGCCGATCTCCTGTTCACTCCCTCGCCCGATGGCGACGAGAATCTCCTCCGAGAGGGCGTGTCCCCGGACAGGATCCACTTCGTCGGCAATGTGATGATCGACTCCCTGCTCCGGCTCCTGCCCCAGGCGGGGCCGGCGGCTGAGGCATTTCTCGAGCGGCTTGCGAGGGAGCGGGAGGCGGCTGGCGACTTCCCCGTGGGGGACGATCCGGTGTTGGTGACTCTTCACCGTCCGGCGAACGTGGACGAATCGGGACCCCTGGCCGAGATCATGGGGTCGCTGGTGGAGCTGGGCCGGGATCGGACGGTGATTTTCCCGGTTCACCCCAGAACCCGGGGGCGCATCGCGGCCGGCGGTTATGGGAAGGGGGCCGACGGCTTGGTGCTCATCGAGCCGGTGGGGTACCTGGAGTTCGTGGGCCTGATGCAGAAGGCGGCGCTCGTCCTCACCGACTCTGGAGGGATCCAGGAGGAGACCACCGTGCTCGGCGTTCCCTGCCTCACGGTGCGCCCCAACACGGAGCGGCCCATCACCATCACCGAAGGCACGAACCAGCTCGTGCAGTGTCGTCAGCAGGTCATCACCGATGCGGCGTTGGCAGCGCTGAAGGGGCCGCCTTCCAAGGCCGCCCGTCCCGAAAAATGGGACGGACACGCGGCCGAGCGAATTGTGGAGGTCTTCTTGGGGCTCGAAAAGTAGAGGATGTCGCAAGTACGAATCAGAGTCGGATTCTCGTTGGTCGCCGGGTTGCTCCTGGTGGGCTGCGGGCCCCGGAGCGTCGCGGGCATGGACGAGGTGTACTTCGCCTGGGACCAGCGGCGGGTGCTGTGCGGGGTGACCATCGACGATGGGCTGAGGAGCAACTTTGTCCCCAGCCTCGACAACCTCCGGGAGGGCATGGAGCGCGCTCGGCGGCGGGAGGAGGTGCTGATCTTCTATGCGCACGAGCCCGGCGCCGGCCTCTCGGTGGAGAGACTCGAGTCCGTGCTCGCGCTCGTCAACGACGTGGGGCTGGATTTCTTGACCTTCGATGAGCTCCACGGCCCTGCAGGCGGAGCGGGGGTCGCGCTCACCTTCGATGACGCCCACATCGACGAATGGCACGGGCAGCGCGCGCTCTTTGCCGCCTACGACGCCCGCGTGACCTTCTTTGTGACCCGTATCCATCTGCTGTCTGACAGGCGTCTGGATATGCTGCACGAGCTCTACGCCGATGGACACGCCATCGAGAGCCATGGGCTCAACCACGTCAACGGGCCCGACTACGTCCAGGAGCATGGCCTGCAGGCCTATATCGATGACGAAGTCCTTCCCTCGCTTGTGGTGCTGCGTCGTGAGGGGTTTTCGCCGACGACCTTTGCCTATCCCTTTGGCGCTCGCACCTCCGAGATCGACCGCGCCGTGCTTGAGCACGTCGCCCTCGTGCGCTCCATCGCGTGGACCATCCGTACGCCGCTGGTCGCCAGCCCATGTCCGTAGCTGCGCGTGTTCCCAAGTTCTGCTGTCCCCTCCGTCGCCCTCGCTGGCCGTTCGCCGTCGCCATCGCCATCGCTTTGGTTCTTATGACGGATGGAGCGGCGAGCGCCCGTGGTGTACCCCCCGCAGGTCATGAGAGTCTCAACCTACCGAAGGGGAGCCTGCGGGTCAGCGTCGCCCTCGAGGTGGGTTTGGACGGACCGCCCCCAGTGGGCTCCCCCATCTCGCTGGCCCCCGATCTCTACCTGGGCATTACTGACCGGCTCACCCTTGGGCTCACTCACAGCGGGGGTGCTCTGGGTATGACAGACAGCGGTTGGGGGTTCTGCCTCACCGGACGGACAGGGGGCTGCGATCTCGTGGTTTCGGGCACGGGATATGACGGTTGGTACACGTTTTATCGCTCGCGTCGCTTCGAGCTGGCCGCGCGCTCCCGACTATTCGTTGCGCGGTTCTTCAGGCGATTCAAGTTGCGCACCACCCTGGGGCTGCTGGGCGTCTTGAGGGCCGGACCGGTGGCCCTACGTTTTGACCCCCACCTGTCGATGGGCCTGGTCAATCGCGAGGAGGGGAACGCCGACACGCTCAACGTGCCCATCCATCTGACCGTGGCCCTGGGACGCTTCGTCGGCATATTCCTGCGCACGGGCTTAACCGGTCCACTGCGAAGCTTCGCCGATCAGTACGCCATTCCCCTGGGGGTGGGCGTGGTGGCGCACCCCACGGCGCGTTGGCGGGTGGGCGCGCAGTTCGTTCTTCGGCAGATCCTCGGCCCGCTGAACACGTACCGGAAACGTGATCTCCTCTTGTACGCGGACTACCGGTTCGCTTCGCTGTTTTAAGCCGTTGCCGCAGGGCGGCGTCCTGGTCGTTCGCGCGGTTCAGCTGTTCTCGCGGGTCTTGTGGAAGACCACGTCGGGGTGTTGTTCCATGGCGTAGTTGAGGCGCCATTCGCTGGCGGCGAGGTAGGCGAGGTTGCCCTCGGCGTCGTGGGCCAGATTGGGCTGGCAGGCGCGCTCGAATTTTTCGAGGGCGGCTCGGTCGTCGCAGGTGATCCACCGGGCGGTGGCGAAGTCCACGGGCTCGGACACGGCGTCGGCGCCGTACTCATGGCGAAGCCGGTGCATGGTCACGTCGAACTGGAGGGCTCCCACGGCCCCCAGGACCCACTCGTTGCCCTGTACCGGGCGGAAGACCTGGATGGCGCCCTCCTCGGAGAGCTGTCGTAGCCCCTTGTCGAGCTGCTTGAGCTTGAGCGGAGTCTTGAGATGTACCCGGCGGAAGAGATCCGGGGCGAAGCTCGGGATTCCCGTGAACTGAAGGGGCTCCTTGGTGGACAGGGCGGTGAAGGTGTCGCCGATCTTGATGGTACCGTGGTTGTGGATGCCGATAATGTCACCGGGCCAGGCCTCGGCGACATTCTCCCGGTCCTGGGCCATGAACATGGTGGCGTTGGCCAGGGTACGCTCGGTGCCCAGGCGGTGGTGAAATACCTTCATGCCCCGGGTGAACTTGCCCGAGCAGATTCGTAGGAAGGCGATGCGATCCCGGTGGGCGGGGTTCATGTTCGCCTGGATCTTGAAGACGAAGCCCGAGAAGGGCTCCTCCTGGGGGAGCACGTCGCGGGTAGCGGTGGGCCGGGGCCCGGGGGGAGGGGCCAGCTCCACGAAGGCGTCGAGCAGCTCCTGTACGCCGAAGTTGTTCACGGCGCTGCCGAAGAACACCGGCGTCTGGCTGGCCTTCATGTACTCTTCGGCGGAGAAGGGGTTGGCGGCCCCTTCCAGGAGCTCCACGTCCTCGCGCAGCTCGTCGGCCGCGGTGCGGCCCAGGTGCTCGTCTAAGCGCGGGTCGTTCAGATCGTCCAGGGTGACCACCGTCTGGTGACGGGTATCGGCGCCGGGGGTAAACAGGTTTATCTGGCGACGGTAGAGGTTGTAGACCCCCTTGAAGGACTTGCCCATGCCGATGGGCCAGGCCAGGGGCGCACATTCGATCTGCAGCTTGTCCTCGATGTCGGACAAAAGATCCAACGGCGTCATGCCCTCCCGGTCGAGCTTGTTGATGAAGGTGATCACCGGCGTGTTACGCATGCGGCAAACCTCCATGAGCTTCTCGGTCTGGGACTCCACGCCCTTGACCCGGTCGATGACCATGAGCGCCGAGTCCACGGCGGTGAGCACGCGGTAGGTGTCTTCGGAGAAGTCCTTGTGGCCCGGGGTGTCGAGCAGGTTGATGTCGTAGTCGCCGTAGATGAACTTCATCACCGACGTGGTGACCGAGATGCCGCGCTCCTGCTCCATCTTCATCCAGTCGCTGGTGGCGTGGTGGGAGGCCTTGCGCGCCTTCACCGCCCCGGCCATCTGGATGGCCCCGCCGTAGAGCAACAGCTTCTCGGTGAGCGTGGTCTTCCCGGCGTCCGGATGGCTGATGATCCCAAAGGTCCGCCGCCGAGCGATCTGTTCTAGTAGTTGCTTAGACACGTTGAACCCGAGCGGTATCTAGCCCATGGGTCCGCCGACGTCAATGCCGAAGCTACCGCGAGCGGATGACTACGGCGACGCTGATGGAGGAGCGGAAGCGGGTGGTGCGCTTGTTGTACATGACGCACTTGTGGGGGGCGGGGAAGGTGCCGATGGTCTTGACGTGGGCCACGGCGGCGCCGTCGTAGCGGGGATTGCCCGAGGATTTGGCGGTGGAGGCGTTCAGGATCTTGCCACCGCCACCAATGTGGACGCGTACGACGGTGGTGAGGTTTCTGGCCACTGCGGCCGAGACAAAGGCCGGGCGGCGGAACAGTGGGATTTTTTTGCGGATGATCTGCTTGTAGCTCGCCACCACGGCGGCGTGCTGGGAGAAGCACGGGTCCATGGCGCCCTTGTCGGCGGTGCCGCCGGCGCCCTTGCGGTCGTCAGAGGGCGTGGCGCCGGGGGGGGCCATGACGCCGGTCTGGGAACCCCAGTCCTCGGGGGCGTTGGTGGCGTCGTCCTTGTTGTCGAGGGGGACCGGCGTATTTGTTCGGGTCACCATGCCGCCTTTGGGCATGCGGTCCCGGCTGGCTCCCACGCGGTAGCTCTTGGTCCGGCGCCGGGCGCGTCGCTTGCGGGCTTTGTCCGGGCGTTTGTAGGCCGGCCCCTTGGTGCGGGTGCCCTCGGCACTGCCGGCCTGGATGGGCACGAGGGTCGTCTGGATGATGTGCTCTTTGGGTTGGGCCGCCGACTCCTTTTTCCAGAGGCCGAGGCTGGAGATGAGGACGATCAGGATCAGCGCCAGGTGCAGCCCGCCCGTGGTGAGTAGCCCGGCCAGGCTCGACTGGCTACGGTGGGCGGTGGATGGCTCCTCGGTGGGCGGCTCCTCGGTGGGCGGCTCCTCGGTAGGCGGCTTGCTGGTGGGCGGTATCAGCTCCACCGGGTCGGGGGTCTGTAGCTCGCTCATTTGACCTCCACCAGCGGCGGCTGGGTCACCAGGCCCAGCTTCATCACTTTTGCATTCTGTAGCTGCACCATTACGTTGACCACTACGCCGTAGGGTAGGGTGTGATCGGCGTCCACATAGGCCTCTTTTTCCTTTTGCATGGCCTTGGAACGACGGGCCTCGATGGTGATGTTGGAAAGGGCCGACAGGTTCGGACCCTTGTGCAAGGACTTGGATAGGTTGAGCTGCGCCACCTTGTTGGTGTCGAAGTAGACGCCGCCACCTTTACTGATGCGCACCCGCACCACGCCCTCCTTTTTGACCATGGGCGCGGCCCCGGCCTCGGGCACCTGGACCTGTACGCCCTCCTGGGCCAGCGGCGCGCAGATCATGAAGATGATGAGCAGCACCAGCATCACGTCCACCAGCGGCGTGACGTTGATCTCTGAAAGTACGGTGCCCCGGGGGGCAGATCCCATGGACATGGCCGCTCCTCCTACTTGAGCACGTGACGCTTCACGATGTTCAAAAAATCACTCGAGAAGGTGTCCATTTCGGACGCCAGAACCTTGATCTTTTGTACGAACATATTATAGGCGATGACCGCCGGGATGGCCGCCATGAGCCCGATGGCCGTGGCAATGAGCGCCTCGGCGATGCCCGGCGCCACCACGGTGATGGACGCCGAGCCCGAGGCGGTGATATCCATGAAGGAGGTCATGATGCCCCACACCGTGCCGAAGAGGCCCACGAAGGGTGCGCTGGAGCCGGTGGTCGCCAGGAAGGCCACCATCCTTTCGAGCTGGGTGACCTCGGCGGTCTGGGCTCGGCGCATGGCGCGCTCCACGGAGTCCAGGTCCGAGAGGTTGTCGTGCATGGCGTTTGCATCGCCGTGCGCGTCGGCGGTCTCGGACTGGAGCTTGGACAGCTCCACATAGCCGGCCTTGAACACCAGCGCTGTGGGGCTCTTGTCCATGGTCTGGGCGGTCTTGTAGATCTCGTCGAGGCGCTTGGACTGCCAGAACACCTCCAGGAACGTGTCTGAGTCCTGCTTGGCCCGGCGGAGGTACCAGTACTTGAAGCCGATGATGTACCAGCACACCACGCTGAAGGCCAACAGCAGCATCAGCACCCAGAACACCATTCCCGGGAAGGACTGGGTGACCATATGGATGAGCGATTTCTTCTGGGGCGCCGCGGTGAGCAGCACCCCGAGAAGTCCGGGGTCTGTGAGCAAGGAAGTCATCGTCTACCTTTCCTGTATACGTGTCAGTTCTCCAGATGGTTCCCGGCGCGTTCCTTTGCGGGTTCCAGCGTTGGAGTGCGAGCATTATGTGGGCTTCGTCCCAGACTTTCAACCAGCGGAAACGTTTTGACACCGCGGGGGGGTGCGGCGCAAACTGGCAGCGATGGCGAGGTTGTACATAGGAGTGGCCCTTGGGCTGGCTGTAGTGGGTCTCGGCGGTTGCCCCGAGATCAATGGGGGAGCCGTGGAGGTTGCCTGGGTGCTCAGAACCGCGGACAACAACTCGACCCCCTGCGATAGCGAGTGGTTGCCGCCTGAGTATAAGATCGATCGGATCCGTTTGAGGATCACCCCCGAAGACGATCCGGGTATGGATCTGTGCGCGAGTGTCAATCCCCCGTCCATCTGCGAGTTCTCCTGCGAGGCCGGCGGCGGCAGCACCGCCTTTGACATTCCCGCAGGCTCCTACTCCTTCGACCTGGTGCCCATCACTGCGGACGGCTCGGTCATACCCGTTTCGGTGGTGGTCCTGCCGGCGCCCCTGCGGCGTACCATCGTCGAGGGGGATATTACCGACCTGGGGATCTGGCAGATCGTGGTCTTGAACGATGCGAGTCCTTAAGGCCCTTCTCAAAATAAGTCCTGAGCGATCGAGTTATTATTGAGACGGGCCCTTAGGTCGTCCCAGGAGCATCGAAGCACCAATGGCCAAGTGGAGTCGTCGTCGTACCCGCACCCTCGCCGAGGAGGTCTCTCGTTTTTTCGAGGGGCTCGCCGCGCACCCTGAGATCCTGGGGCGGTTGCGCCGACACGGGTACACCGATCAGATCCACCGGGAGATCCAGGCCTGCCTGGCGCGCATGGGCCACGGGGAGGTGGAGATCCAGTCCGGGGATCGCGGCGGTTCGCTCCTGGGTTCGGCGCGGGCTATTTCTGGGTGGGTGGCCGAGCAGGTGACCGTGGCCTCGGTGGCTGCCACCAAGCTGCCCGACGTGGCGGCCGAGGCCGCGGACGCGATCTTTGGCAGCACCGAGCCCCTGCAGGCGGTGCGCGAGTCCCGAAAGCTGGTTCGGCGGGTGCGCGCTGACGAGCACCTGAGCCACTTTCTCACCTTATCCGGCCTGCGAGACGCTGGGGCCGAGCTCTCCCAGCGGCTCCAGGACGGGGGCGCCCCGGATGCCCGGGCGCGACGGCAGCAGGACCGCTCCGAGCTGGGGTTCCTCTTCACCCGCTGGCGGCAGATTTGCCTCCAGGAGCTTGTCGCGGAGCCCGCGCTCCTGCGGGCCCTGGGCTTCGACCCCGGATCTTGAGCCGGGGCTCGGCCTGTCCAGGGAGGTGGGCGGCGGCGGGAATCAGGGCGTTGGAGTTGGCGGGGGCGGTGGTGGCGGCGCGGTGTGTGGTCCGCCCCCGACGGGGTACGACGGGGGGCCGGGGTCCACGGGCGGCGCGAGGGGGCGTTGCTTGGGGGGAGGGGTCAGGGGGCGTCCGAAGATCCGACCCCGGATGCGGACGCCGAAGATCGCGATGTGGCTGCGTTCGAAGCTGAAGAAGTCGCCGGGATCGTCCACCACGGGCTGCCAGAGGTTGTACTCGAGCAGGAGGGCGACGTGGCGTCCAAGCCGGTACTGGAGGCCGACGGCGGCGGTGACAAGGTGGTCGCCGGATCCGGTGCGGTCCAGGTAGGTGGCTCCGACCATGGGGTCTGCGTCCCGGCCGTAGATCCAGTAGAAGCTGTAGCCCAGGGCCACGTAGGGCGTCAGGCCGAACTTGAAGTCGTAGCTCGCTCGGAGGGTCAGGGGCAGGTGCACCAGGTAGGCGCCTTTGGTGCTGATGTCGGTGGCGGCGCCGAAGCCCCCGGATCCGCTCAATGCCCAGGGGCTCTTGGGGTTGAGGAAGTTGACCTTTGTGTCGGCCATGAGGCCCCCCACAAAAAAGAGCCGCAGGCCGATATCCACGCGGTCGGTCAGTCCCAGGCGGCTGTTTATCATGATCGGCAGGTTGGCGATGGCGACGGACGCACCACCGTCGTCGGCCTCATGCCGTAGCTCGATGGTCTTGTTGTAGACAAACCCCTGTCCCACGGCGATGTCGATGGCTCCCCGGGGGGTGGTGCGTGCGGTCTGCAGGTTGCCGTAGCCGCAGCCCGCCGTCAGGCCCAAGCCCAGACCCAAGCCCAAGCTCAGGCCCAAGCTCAGGATCGCGACGAGCATCGTCCACAGGGCGTGGCGATTGACGTGTCTCATCAGAGCGCCTCCAGGGCGGCCACGATGTCGGACGCGTTGTCGTGTTGGTCGCAAAGCTGACGGAACTCTTCGCGGGTGAGGGGCGCCACCTCCTCTCCCATGCGCACCTCCTGCATCTCTTCGACCAGCAGCAGGTAGTCGTGATCTACATAGTCTCGCAGCTCGCAGAAGCCGCTGATGGGCTCCGCGCTGGGCTCGTAGCCCTCTACGAATTGGGCGTTGATCCGATAGACCTTCACGCCGAGCACCGCCCAGTAGAGGATCTCTCCGGTCTGGAGCTGGCCCACCGGTACGATCACCCGTGGGTCCCGTTGTACGTCCACGTCATTTTTCCAAGTCTCCAGCCAGGTGTCGGCGCGGTTGGTGGCGGCGGTGAAGTCCTCTGGGCTCAGCTCGTCGGCCAACAGGTGCTCGGACCAATTCAGCCCCACGGACCTTGCGCTCACGATATACAGGCCGTACATGAGCCGCCCGATGTCCGCGAGCTCCTCTCCCAGGGGCTGCAGGGTCGCGGATCCATCTTCGGTCATGCGGTTGGTGTGCGCGAGGAAATCTTCCCCCAGCACGGCCCCGAGCACCGTCTCCAGGAAGCGATAGGCCCGTGCTGTGCGCAGATAGAAGGATGGGAAGGGCTCAAGGGGGAACTTCGGGTACACGTCTACCGGAGTCGGCGGGGCGGACACCCCCACGCCGCCGAAGGTCTCGATCTGCTTGGCGTGGGTCTCCCGGGTCTGGGTGAGGAGTGACTGGAAGGTCTCTATGAGCTTCTCTTTGTAGGCCTTGGTGAGCAGCAGGTTGTCGCTTTCGGGTAGAGACTCGGGCACGAGCAGGGTCTCCAGGGCGTAGAGCTGGTAGTCGTACCAGCCGGAGGTTTCGTCCGGCTCCAGATCCAGGAGGTGATCCCGGATGGCGTTAATCAGCACGTCGATGAGGTTCACATTCGCCGGGGGATCGACATCACAGAAGGTCTCGTTGAGAAACGCGGTGTCGCGCGCTCTGGACGCGGGGAACAGCGCGAACCAGGTGCCGTAGCACACATAGGGCTCGGGGTGGTCCGTAAGCAGGGCGGCGCGGATGGCGGCCACATCCGAGAGGGATGCGACGCCGTTGACGTAGGGGAACAGGTCCGCGACGGCGTAGCTGGCGTAGGGGTTGGTCAGTCCGGCGTACAGGGCCAGGTACTGCTCGTAGGGTCCACGTAGGGGCGTAGCGTCTTCGA
Source organism: Deltaproteobacteria bacterium (assembly GCA_029938605.1). GTDB lineage: Bacteria > Myxococcota_A > Polyangia > HGW-17 > JAJRWW01 > JAJRWW01. The sequence continues at coordinate 29,253 of JAOZUO010000051.1, forward strand.
TGACCGCGGCCATGGCGGCGAAGCGCCCGACCTCGGGCTCCGAGTTGTCCCGCTGGTGGGTGCGGTTTTGTAAGAACCGGTCCTGGATGAAGATCTCCCGGAGGGTGTCTGACCAGGTGTAAAAGCCCATGGGCGTGGCGACCAGGAGTTGGGATTTGAAGTCGTCCGCCGCGGCCTGGGCCTGGGTCACCAGGGTCGCGTCGGCGTTTACCGAAGCGATGTCCACGCCGGCGGCCAACAGGCTGCCCAGCACGAAGACCAGTCCGCTGCGCAGGTGCGTCTGCTGGGTGGGGGTGGCGCTGGCGTCGGCCGTGACCAGGGCGGCGGCCAGATCCAGCAGGAACTGACGTTTGGAGGGGTAGATCTCCGTGGCGTCCACCGGGTGGGTTACGCCCTGCTGGACGCCCACCTCGATGGCGGCGTAGAGCCCGTCGTTGAAGGGCTTGAGGGTGCCGTTGACCACCTCCATGGAGGGGATTGTGTCGCCCCCCGCCTCGTCCAAGCCGGCCAGGGCCTCCACCCGGGTGGGGAAGAGCTTTCCCTCCAGCAGATCTTTCTGACTGCCTTCGGGGAACTCCACCACGTCCAGCCGGGTCACTGAGCAGCTCATGTTCAGGTTGAAGCCGCATTGGTCGTAGTAGACCGCGGTGGTCAACCCGGGAGTGCACACCTGGTTCTTGTCCTCGATGACATCGTCTTCGATCACCGGCTCCCGGAAGAGAGACTCTGTCTCGAACTCTTTGGACTCCACCCCCAGGGTGTCTAAGGGCCAGAGGCAGGCGGTGGTTCCGATCGCGACGGTTAGGACCAATGCGATCAATGCGGATTTATTTCTCATGAGGCTCCTCGCCAGCGGTGGATGACCGCCGATGCTCCCTCTGTTTGACGCAAGAATCGTACCGCTTTGAAGTTATCAGATTCTCGGGCCGGGCTCCAGGGGATCGACCCAAGCTTCAACCTGTCCTTCAACCCGAGCTTCAGTTGGGCGATCACGGTGGCCCGATTACGAAACCTGGCCGCATCCGCGACAGCGACGTCACACTTTGTCGCGAGGTCTCATCGATTCTCCTTACCCACTTTCGAGCAGTGGGCTATTACTGATCCATGTTCAACGCCGCCCAGCTCGAAAAGGCCTGCCGTATGCTTGAGGCCATGGAGCGTCCTCTCCAGCTCCGACTGAACCCGGGGATTGACCCCACAGACAAGTTCTCCCGCGCCCTGTGCCGGGTGGTGGAGCAGCTCCTGCGGGCAGGGGCCGACAAGCTCACCATGGTGGAGCTCGCTCCGGAGGATCTTCTCCCGGAGGAGCGGCCCCACCTGGATGTGGAGAATGTGCGGTATCGGGCCGTGCCCTTCGGGCCGGAGCTCGAGCCGTTTTTGGAGCTGCTCGTGGCGCTGTCGGGGGCCGAGCGTCCCGGTCCCCCCGACCCCATCGCACCGGCGACCCTCCAGGTGATGATGGCGCCCACGTGCCCCAACTGCCCACGGGTGGTGGCGGCCTGCGGACGGGTGGCCGCGGCCCATCCTCAGATCCAACTCGAGGTGGTGGATGTGCAGTACTTCGCCGATCTGGCCGGGGCGGTGAAGTCCGTGCCCACGGTCATCGTGGACTCCACGCGCAGCCTGGTGGGCAACCTGTCGGAGCGGGATCTGCTGGACGTTCTCTCCGAGCGCACCAGCGGCGACTACGTCCAAAAGACCCTGGCCTCCATGATCGAGACCGCCCGCTTTGGCGACGCGGTGTCCCTGCTGGTCAGCCCCCCGGGCCAGGTGGCCCTGGCGACCCTGGTCGCCTCCTCCACCATGCCCGAGCGCGTCGGCCTCATGCTCGCCACCGAGGAGGCTCTGGAGGCCAACGACCGCTGTCTGGACGGCGCTGTGCCACACCTGCTCCCCCTGCTCGGGGCCCCCGACGCCAACCTCCGCGGAGACGTGGCCGACCTGCTGGGCAAGATCGGTTCCCCGGTGGCCCGCACCGGCCTCGAGGGATTGGAGTCCGACCCCAACCCCGACGTACGCGAGATCGCCGCCGACGCCCTGGAGATGCTTCGGAAGCCTTCTTAGCCCCTGAATTCCGGAAAATAGTCAACGAACTGAATAATTTTGCCAAAAATATTGGCTTTGGTGAATATTTTCTGTAGTATTTGATTGTGTCTTACTTTCCCCGAAGGCTGGAATCTGCTCTCCACCATGCGGTCAAGCGTGGCAAAAGCGTTCTGCTTCTTGGCCCTCGCCAGACCGGTAAGACCACCATGATCAGCCGGATCGAGGCCGACCTCTCCATCTCTTTGCTCGAGCCGGGTGTCAGAAGAAGGTATGAGGCCGAGCCGGGCTTGCTCTCTGGGGAAGTGGCAGCGCTTACAGTCCGGGACAAGCATTTCCCGCCCCTGGTCGTGCTGGATGAAATCCAACGGGTGCCAGTGTTGTTGGACGCAATCCAGCACTTGATCGATGGCAAGAAGGCTCGCTTTATCCTCACGGGCTCCTCTGCCCGCAAGCTCCGACGCGGGTCCAACGTCAACCTCCTGCCCGGCAGGGTTGTTTCCCTTCGTCTGGATCCCTTCGTCTTGTCAGAATCCAAAGACTTGCAGCGTCCCTTGGAGGATCACTTGTTGGAAGGGGATCTGCCGTTGCTCCTCGATGTGGAAATCCCCCAGGATCGAGAAATCGATCTTTGCTCCTACGTCAATTCCTATTTGGAGGAAGAGGTGCGCGCCGAGGCCCTTGTGCGCAACCTGGGGCCTTTCACCCGCTTTCTGGAACTGGCCGCCTCGGAATCCGGAAATCAAATCAATGCCCGAAAGCTATCCATGGACATCGGCGTGGCGCAGAACACCATCGCGTCCTACTACCAAATTTTAGAAGACTGCCTGATCATTGAACGGATCCATCCTCTGACCCAAAGCCACAGCCGAAAAAAACTAGCCAAGACCGACAAGTTTTTGTTCTTCGACCTGGGCGTGCGTCGACTGGCGGCTGGTGAAGGGCGTAGGCAAACGCCCGAGCGCATGGGCGTCCTGTTTGAGCAATTCGTGGGGCTACAGCTACTACGCTGCGCTCGGCTGAGCCCCCAACCATGCCAACTTCGCTATTGGCGAGATGGGAACGGGCCGGAGGTGGATTGGGTGCTGGAACTCGACGGTTGCCTCACGCCCATCGAAGTCAAGTGGACCGACACGCCACGGACCAGAGACATTCGCCACCTGAAGCTATTTCTATCCGAGTACCCACAAGCTGAACAGGCCTACGTAGTTTGTCGCGTGCCCAGAAGAGTCAAACTTCACAAGAACGTCTTCGCTATCCCTTGGCGGGACTGCGGCGATCTGGTTCCCAAGGAAGGGCTTTAGCGGGGCTACTCCCACTCGATGGTGCCCGGGGGCTTGGAGGTGATGTCGATGGCCAGGGCCGAGACGCCGTCCAGGGCCAGGATCTCGTCGCGCAGCTCATTGAGCAGCGGCTGGGGCAGGTGGGCCGTGCGGGCGGTCATGGCGCGTTCGGACAGGACCGGGCGCACCACCACCAGCTCTCCATCTCCGTCGTCGATTCGCACGGGTACCAGCACCGTGGGGCACTGCCACACGGTCTGCATGAGGTCGTGTCGGGCCAGGCCGCGCATGACCGCGTCGTCGGCCAGCCGGCACACGTCGAGGCGAGCCCGGGTGAGGGTTGTGAGGACGGTCTCGGCTTTGCGCGGTGCGGTGGGCGCGATGGCCACTACGCAGCGGTTTACGCCGGGCACGCTTTTGAAGATCTCACCCGCCGCGAGCTCAGCCTGTTCGTAGTCCCACTGGGGGGCGTGTAGCAAGATGGGGCTCTCGTAGCAGCGCAGGTCCGCCTTGACGCCCACCGACTGCACCGGGAGGGGCAGGGCGCCGAAGCCGAATCTGGCGGCGATGGGCGCCGCCCCCGCCGACAGCGTGGCTCGATCCTGATCCTGGGGCGGGGAGTCGGCGCATAGCACCCGCACACCGATGCCCGGTCCGGGGAAGGGGTGCCGGTCAATGAAGGAGTCTGGGATCCCGAGGGTGCGTCCCAGCTCCCGCACCTCTACCTTGTACAGCTCGGCGAGGGGCTCGATGACCTGGCCCTTGCGGATCATCTCCTCGATGATGGGCACGCGGTTGTGGTGGGTCTTGATGGTGTCGGCGCGCTTGGAGCCGCCGGTCTCGATGGTGTCGGGGTAGATGGTGCCCTGGGCCAGCATGAGCTGCTCGAGCCCCAGCCTCCGCGCCTCGTCCTGAAACACGTCGATGAAGGTGTTGCCGATGGCGAGGCGCTTTGTCTCCGGCTCCACGGCGTCACCGATGGCCGTCAAGAACCGGTCCGAGGCGTCGATGAAGTGCACGTGCCGGCTCACGTCGTGCTCCCGAAAGGCCGCGACCACCTGGGCCGATTCGTCCAGGCGCATCATGCCGTTGTCGATATGCAGCAGGTGCAGCCGCTGAGGGCCCAGGGCGCGGGTGAGTAGCCAGGCGCACACCGTGGAGTCAACGCCCCCCGAGGCCAGCAGGAACACGTCCCGATCGCCCACCTGCCCGCGGATGCGCTCGACCTCCTCTTCCAGAAAACGCTCCATCTTCCAGGAGCGCTCACAGCTGCACACCTTGTAGGCGAAGTTCGATAGCATGGTGTCGCCGTGGGTCGTGTCGTCCACCTCGGGGTGAAACTGAAAGCCGTACCGCTTGCGTGTCTCGTCGGCCACCGCGGCGAATCGATGCTCGTCACCGGCGCCGCCGAGCTTGGAGTAGCCCAGCTCCACGAAGCCGTCGCCAACAGCCACCACAGAATCCCCGTGGCTCATGAACACCTGCTCCACGTCCTTTAGTCCCTCGGTGATAGGGCTCGGGGTGACGCGGTGCAGGTTCGCCCGCCCGTACTCCCGCTGGGCGAACTCCACCGCGCCGCCATAGTGCTGCACGATCTGCTGGTGTCCGAAGCAGAGCCCCAGCAGGGGGATGTCCAGGTCGAAGATCTGCTTATTGTAATCCGACTCCTCCCCCTGGCTCATCAGGGCCGGGCTCCCCGACAGGATGATACCCTTGAGATCATCGTAGGCCGAGATGGGAGCGCCGGGATCCGTGATCACGCTCCGGACTCCCAGGCGTCGGAGCTTGGTGGCGATGAGGTGGGCGTACTGCCCGCCAAAGTCGATGACCGCGATGGTGTCGTGCTGCATGATCGATCCTACTGTCCCGCCCGGCGACCGGTGAAAGTGCCCCCGAAGCCGCCGCCGCCGTAGGCTTTGCCCAGGGTGCCCTGCCAGCGTCCATCCACCAGGGAGTCCCCGTCGATGCGGGCGTCGCCACGGAGCTTCACGAAGGTCAACCGCAGGCTGAACTTGTCGAGTCGCAGGCCGATCATCTTGACAAGGCGCTTCTTCTGGGACTCGCAGCCGGCCGAGATCAGCGGCGCCATGGCGGAGAGGGCCGGCGCCGCCTTGGCGACCATTTTGGCGAGCTTGTCGCAGGGGACCAGGGCGCCGATGACCTGCTCTACTGTTCGTAAGCAGGGGATGTGCTTGGTGGAGCAGGTGACCCCTCCCACCAGCGCCTCGGCGGCCCACCGGTAGAGCTTGCCGAGCTGGTGGTTCACCTTCAGGTCGCGGATGCGTAGGTGGCCCGTGTGCTCGGCGGCGGTGTAGGTCGTGGCCTTGAGGGCGCCCAGGCCGGGCACCTCCTTGGGCGTACCGGTCACCTGCAAGCTGCCGGATTTCACCGTCACCCGGAGCCACCGGGAGTGGCCTTCATAGCGGTTGTTTCCCACGGCCCGGAGGGTCTCGATGGACTCGATGCGGATGTCGTTCAGGGCGTCGTCGATTTTGGTGAGGCGCCCGACCAGATCCGCGGCCCAGGTCGGCACCAGTTTCTTGAGGTACTGGGCCACGAAGGGGCCCATGATCGCCGTGAGGGCTCCGGGCACGCCGTCGATGCGGATCTTGCCATCCAGGATGTCCCGGACCTGGCGGTTGAGGCCTAGCAGGAGCTTCGCCGGCTCGCCCACGCCCTGTCGCACCCCGAGGGTGGACTGCAGGTGCCAATCGCCCTTCAAGCGATCCGGGGCCGGTCGGGCCTGGGCCTGGGATGCGGGCGTGGTGGTGGTCTGGGCGGGCGGGCAGCCCGCCGTCAGAATAAGCGCTATGGCACAGACGGCGGTGGCAACGGTTGCCGGAGTCTTCGCAAGACGATTTCTCATGTTCCGTGGTCTCCTTCCAGAGCGGCGATGAGGGCGTCGCACACGCGTGTCACCTCGTCGTCGGTGAGCTCTGGATAGATGGGGAGGAATAGTCCCCGCTGGTTCAACCTCTCGGTGTGGGGTAGCGTCGGCGTGGGTTCGTCGGCGTAGGCGGGCTCGCGGTGGATCGCCGTGAGCCCGCATTGGGCCGAGATGGACTCGGCCGCCAGGCGGGTGACGATGTCTGCGGTGGTGGCCGGGGCGTCTTCGGTCAGGGTCACGTGATAGGACTGGTAGTTGTGCGTGGCGTCTGGGATCACCGGTGGCGTGATCAGCGATGGGTGGTTTCGCAGACGGGCGTCGTACCGTCGGGCGATCCTCCGGCGGCGCTTCAGGATCTCGTCGAGGCGATCCAACTGGGCCAGGCCCACGGCCGCGTGCAGGTCGCTCATGCGGTAGTTGTAACCGAGCTGGGCGTAGTGTATCGGACCTTGGCTTCGGCCTTGGCCCGTCGAGTCGGGCGTGGTCTCGCCGCCGTGGTTGCGCAGCCGTCGCAGTTGATTGGCCACCGAATCGTCAGAGGTTGTGATGGCGCCTCCCTCCCCGGTAGTGATGATCTTGCGCGGGTGGAAGGAGAAGCAGGCCAGCGCGCCGTGGGGCCGTCCGATGGGCGTGTTTCGCCAGGAGCTGCCCAGCGCGCACGCAGCGTCTTCAATGAGCGTCAGGTGGTGTTTGTCGGCGAGGTCACCGAGCCGCGTCAGGTCCGCAGGAAGCCCGAGCTGGTGTACGACGATGATCCCCCGGGTCCGCGGGGTGATCCGGCGGGCGGCGTCGGCGGGGTCCAGATTCAAGGTGGCCGGGTCCACGTCGGCGAAGACCACCCGCCCACCGACCATACGCACGGCGTTGGCTGTGGCGATGAAGGACAGGGCCGGAACGATCACCTCATCACCGGGACCCAACCCCGTCGCCACCAGCGCCAGGTGCAGGGCCGTGGTACCCGAGGACAGGGCCACGGCCTGGCTTGCGCCCACCCGTGCAGCGAGCCGCCGTTCGAACTGGGCCACCCGGGGACCCTGGCCCACCCAGCGATCCTCCAACGCCTCAGCCACTCCCTGGGTCTCCGCGGCGCCCAGCCAGGGGCGGGTGATGGGGATCTCGTCGCTCATCGGTACGTAGGGCCCGTGTAACAATAACTCGATCGTTCAGACCGCCGCTGCATCCCGGCTCGCTTCGTTACTTCTCGTTGCATATCAATAAGTATGCGCCTCGTCGCGCCTCGCGAGCCGGGCGCATCGACGCCCTGAATCGCTGGTTTATTGTTGCACGGACCCTTAGCCAGCCTCACTCAATCGAAGGCCAGGCTCAATCGCTGACGAGCCTCGGCGTAGCGCGGGCTGATGTTGAAGATGCACAGACCGGCGATTTCTTCGTCGTTTACGCCCTCCATTTTCATCACCGCCATGGCTGCTGCGAGGTTCGCCGCCGCCAGGAGTCCGCAGCGCGCGGCTCCCTGGGCAGCGGCCTCAGCCCAGGTGTGCATGCCCACCGGGTCCATGGCCGCGTAGGCCCGGGCCGGCTCCTCGAGCAGCTTGCGCTGCTTGCGGGAGAGCTTGCGTGTGAAGGCCCGACCCACTCCGACCAGGTCCTCATCGTCGCCGAGGTGGAGTCCATAGCTCTTGTCATATTGCGCCACCACTCCGGCCATGGTGACCTCAAGGTCCCGCAGGTTCACCAGGCCCAGGTACACCGTCTTAGCCAGGATGCGGCCCAGGGCGCGCCCCAGTAGAAAGTCCAACTGGGACTCTGAACCCTTGGCGATATTCTTGCCGACAATGATTGTGGGTTCCTCTGCGTTCTCGATGGCCATGGCGTCGGGCTTGGTCTTACTGATGGCGATCTTGAACTCGTCTTCCAAGCCGAGGATACCGGCGATGTGTACGGCCCTGGCCCGCAAGGGGTGCGAAGCCGGGAGATCGTCATCCTCCCCCAGACCCCAGCGGGTGAAGTCCGGCGTAAAGATCAGGTGCAGGTGCGGCGTGAGCGCCCCGAGCAGCATTCGTGAGGTGGGGCGATCCTCTCGGGTGGCCATGAGCTGCTGGTACCCATCGAGGGTGAGGGGATGTTGGGGTTGCTGCAGTAGGTTGGGGGCCTGTACCTCCTGGGCCAGCTTGTGCTCGTCCTCGTGGGCCTTGTCTAAGGCCACCAGCACCTGCGCCGCCAGGCGCGCGCGATCGTTTTCGTACTTGGCCCTAAACACCCGCAGGAGACCGCGATAGGCGTTGGATTGGAAGGGATCCCGTTCGAGTACGCCGTGGTACTCCACCTGGGCCAAGGCCGGGTTCTCCCGGGTAAGATGTAGCTCACCGAGGGCCAGCAGGGCATCGATTGAGCTGGGCTCAGCGGTGAGGGCGGTGCGGATCTCCTTCTCCGCATCGTCGTACCGTTTGAGCTTGTCCGTCAGGTTTGCTGCTCGGGCCAGGTGGAGCGTCACCAGTCCGGCACTGCGCGGTGGTGCGCCCTTGAGCACCCGCTCCAGCAGGTGGTCATAGCCCTCGAAGTCCTCTTGCTTGGTGAAGTACTCGCTCAGGGGCCCCACGGCCTCGGGCGCCAGGCTGCATAGGGCGGCAGCACGGGCCACGTGCTCCTGGGCCTGTTCCTTGCGGCCCAGTCCGTGCTCGTAGATGCTGGCCATGTGCAGCAGCGTGGAGGCCCGCTCGCCGGGTGAGGCGTGCTCGGCCAGGTTGGCCAGGGCGTTTACTGCCCCCTCCCACTGCCCCAGCCGCTCGTGCAGTCGCGCCGCGGCCGTCAAGCTATCGGTGTCGCTCGGGTGGCTCGCCAGCACGGCCTGGATGGACTCCAACGCCTTGTCATCTTCCCCCAGCTCCTGCTCGAGCAGCTCCGCCCGCACGTAGTGTGCCTGACGGATGATCTCCGGCTCGGAGGAGGCCTTTACCAGCCGATCCAGGGAGACCACCGCCGCTCGCCACCGCTCGAGCTGGCGGTAGATGCGCGAGATGTGGATCAGCGCTTCGGGGGACTCGTGATCCAGACGGAGTACCTCCTCCAAGGTATCGGCGGCGTCCTGGAACTGCTCCAGCTGTTCTTCATACAGGGTTGCCAGCTCGAGCAGGAGCTGGATCTTCTCCGCCTTGTCGGCCACGTTGATGCGCTTGCGATAGATGGGTGCGAGGTCTTCGTGGGCGTCCCTCCCTCCGAGCAGGGCCGCCAGCCGCTGGAACGCGATGGAGTTGCCGGGCTCCAGCTCGAACACCCTGCCATAGAGCTTTTCGGCCCGCTCGGTGTCGGCGTACGCCTGAAGCCAGATGGAGGCGGCGTCCATGAGCGCCTTTACCACGGCGTCTTGATCCGCGGCCAGCTCGGCCTCCCGCTCCAGCAGCTCCGCCCCTTCGGCGGAGCGACCCTGGGCCTCCCGGAGCGAGCGCAGGGCCCGCACGCAGGGCAGCCACTGGGGGTTGATTTGAGACGCCCGGGAGAAGCACCCGGCGGCGTCGTCCAGCTCGCCGGCACGCCAGGCGAGATCGCCCAGGGTCATGAAGGCGGCGATCTGCGAGTTGGGATCGGAGGTGTCCTCGGTCCGTCGGCGCATGATGTCGGCCAGCGTGGCCACGTCCTCATGGCGTCGGGCCAGGCGTTCCTGTTGGCACAGGGCGAAGGGGTGGGTCGGGTTGATAGAAAGGACCCGATCATAGATGTCGGCGCGCACGGCGTCGTACTGCTGGTCCGCTGGCAGCACCACCCCGAGGTGAATCAGGTCCGCGGTTGCGGTGACCGGATCCGCCGTGGTGTCCGCCAGCCGTCCGAGCACGTCGGGGAGCTCATCTACCTTTCGCTCGCGTCGAAGCATGGAGGCCAGTACGAACAGCGCCTCGGCGTTTCGTGGCTCGATGAGCAGCACGTGTCGTGCCGCGTCCATGGCGCCGCGGGGGCTGCTCAGGTGTACCCGTCGAATCATGCTCAACTTGAGCCCGAGGCGGACCCGGGCGTTTCGGGGCAGGTCATTGTCGGCCAGGTTGGCCGTCAGCACGGAGGTCAGCTTGTCGAATTGCCCGTCCGAGGCGGAGAGCTGCTCCCACAACAGGTGTGTCTCCAACAGGGAATCGTCGATCTCGATGGCCTGCAGACAGAGCTCCAGCGCCCGCTCCACGTTGCCCATGCGGTGGAAGGTCAGCAGCGCCGCCCGCAGCAGCCCGTCGGCCCGGCGGTCGGGGGTCTCCAGTTGGGCTGACCGGTTCACCAGGATCTCCACCAGGTCCTTCCATCGACCGCGGCGTGTGAGCAGCGCGGCGAGTCCCTCCAGAGCTGGCGTGTAGTCGGGCGCCTGCGCCAAAGCGTCGTTGAAAGCGCGCTCCGCCGCACCGTCGTCGCCGATGCGCGTCTCCAGGAGTTGGCCGATGCGGAAGGAGAGGATTGCCGAATCGTACCCCTTGGGGGTGGCCACCAGCTCCTTCTTATAGGTCTCCACCAGCTCGTCCCAGTAGCCGGCCGCCAGGTAGAGTCGCCCCAGGTTTCGCAGGGTACGGATGTTCGTAGGCGCCTTCTCCAGCACCTTCATGTAGAGCTGTCGGGCGCGTCCCGTGTCGTTAAGCTGCGCCTCGGCGATCTCCCCGGCCTGGCACAAAAGGGCGAGGATCTCGGGTCCGTCCTTGGAGAGCTCAGCTTCCCGTTCCAGGTTCTTCACCAGGTCTTCGAAGCGTTGCTGGGTCTGGTAGACCCGGGAGAGGGCCATGGCGACGTCCCGCTGGCTCGCCGGTACGTCCAGGAGTTTTTCCAGGGTGTGGGTGGCGTTGTCGGCTTGCCCCAGGTGAACCTCCTGGATCCACGCTGTGCGTTTCCACAGCGCGGCTTTTCGCCCGGGATCCTTGCAGGTGTCGGCCTCGGTTTGGAGCAGCTCGGTCAGCTCGGCCCACTTGCCCCGCTCGGTGAAGAGTCGGTCCAGTGCTCGGCTGGCTGCCCCTCCATCGTGCCCCTGGCGCAAGGCTTCCAGATAGATCGGGATGGCGTCGTCGGGGGCTTTGAGTTGCCACTCAGTCAGCTCTGCCAGGCGGACCAGTGCGGTAGAGCGACGCTCCGGGTCCTCCGTGGCCTCGGCCTCCACGCGGAGCAGCTCGGCCACGTCGTTGAACCGGCCGGCGGCCGTCAGGGTCCGCATGAGCGCCCGCTGGGCGGGTACGAAGGCCGTGGACCGCTCCAGGGCTTCTCGATACCGCGCGATGCCCTGATCGGGATCCTCCAGCCGCTCGTAGAGCTCTCCCACCTGGAACAGGGTGGAGGCCTCCTCCACGGCGCTGAGCTTGCCTTCGGCTTGGGCAAGCTGGCGCACGAGGGTGTGGATGAGCTCCTTGACGCTCCCCTGGCGTTCGTAGATGTCCTTGAGTTCGTCTAAGGGCAGGGCCCGCTCGGGGCGCGTGTCGAAGCACTGCTCGTGCAATAGCGCCGCTCGCAAGTCCTCGCCCAGGCGGTGCCCGGCGATGGCGCCGGCCAGGAAACGATAGGCGGCCACGATGTCCGCGTCGCTGGAGCGGTCCGCGGTCTGCAGCAGCAGATCCGTCAGCGCACCCCAGTCTCCACGCACCGTGTAGAGCCGTTCCAACGCGAAGCGGGAGCCCACCAACTGCGGGTCGTAGCCCAGGGCGATGCGGTAGCGATCCAACGCCTCAGCGGGCTGGTCATCGCATTCTGCCAGCACCCCCACCTCGGCCATGATCAGACCTTTTCTGTGGTCGTCCTCGCAGATTTGGGCCATGCGCACCAGAATTTTGGCCGCCGCCCGGGTGTCCCCCTGGGATTCGGAGATGTGCCCCATGGCGGCCAGGGCCGGCAGGAAGGTGGCGTCGATTTCCAGGGCGCGCTTGAAGCTACGGTCGGCGGCCATGGGCTCTTTCAAGCCCAGCTGCAGCAACCCCTTTTCGTATAGCAAGGTGGCGCGTTGCTCCTGGTTGGAGCAGATACGCACCTCGGCGTCGAGGGTCTTGAGGGCGCCGGCCACATCCGTCCGTTCGAGCTGCATCCGCCGCAGGGCCCGCAAGTTCACCGCCAGGGTGGCGTCCTTGGTGAAGGCCTCCCGGTAGTGGCTAAAGGCGGCTTCGGAGTCCTCCAGGGTCTCCTCCTCGATTCGAGCCACCTCGAACAGGAGCTGGGCCTGGCGGGTCCGGTCCACCGCTGGGAGCTTCTTGGACTCGGCCAGATAGCTGTCGCGTAGTACTTGTGCGCGCTGGACCATGCTGGCGTCGGCCACGTCGGCGTCGGAGGGCAGCATCTCCAGCTCGGACTCATCGATGGGTAAGGTTGTAGACACCTGGTTGGTGGGCATCTCCTCCAGGTCAGCGTCGCTGATCGAAGGGTCCAGGGGCTCCACCAGGTTTCCGCCGCTGACGCCGGCAGAGCCGGGCAGTGGCGGCGGCGGCGGTCCACCTGAGAGCTCGGCGCGCGAGTCGATGCGTCGGGTGGGAGTCCCCGCCGCGGGCTTGGGCCGGGGCCCGTCCGCTTTGCCATCACCGTTCGCGGGGGGTTCTTTACTCAAGATCAGCCTCGAGGGTGTAGATGAGGCCCTGAGTATATCAGTTCAGGGCGGGGGTGCTGCCCAAAATGGGTTCACCGTGTGGTGCGGTGAGATGTGTGTGGAATGTGGCTGGGAGCCGACCCGTTGACGCCGTTTTTGCGGGGTCAACGACGGACGGTATCCATGATGTCGGAAAGCTCCTCGTTGACCCACTTCTTCTTGTCACGTTTCTCGCCCTTGACCTCGTGCCAGAGCTTCAGGAACCATTTGCACTGCCTGGTGCCCAGGTGCTCGCCGATACACTCGGCCGTATCCGTCCAGTCCACGTGGTGCGGACGATTCGCGGCGATTTGACGCATGGCATCGGGGTCCTTGTTGGTCGCGGCCGCCACGGCCTGCGCAAGGTAGACCCGCTTCTCCTTCTCCACGGGCTGATCCCAGCCGGTGAAGTGCTTCATTTTGGCCGCCGCCGCCTGATCCAGGGGCTGGTCGAAGCCGGGATTGAGCTGCTTGGTGACCTGGTAGTATTTGTCCCAGTACACCTGCGCGGCGTCCAGACGGGATTGGAGGTCCACCTGGGTGGGGTGACGCCACGCATCCAAGGTGTTTTGTGCCTTGAGCTCGGCCTCCTGTTCGGCCCAGCACTGCTCCTCGGCCAGGGCGTGCACACCCGAACCGAAGTACATGGCCGTGGCGATGCCCGGGTTGCAGCCGTTGACCGAGCCGCAGTGGGGGCACGTGAGGTTCACCGCCTGGTGGTACACGGTCTGCTGGAAGGGCGCCCCACACTGGGTGCAGGCCTTCTCCTGCTGGATCTCCGCCTGGGAGAGGGGATAGAGCTGCCGGGCCCAGTCCGCGCTTTTCTTGATGGCGAGGTACTGGTACCCCAGGTCCACCTTTTCGTTCAGCGCCTCGTACTTGTCGCGCTGCTGATCCCGGAGCAGGTCGAACGCGTCCCTGTCTTCGTCTTTCCGGTTCTCTTTCTGGTCGTTGATCTCGTCGAGCATCTCATCGATCTTGTCCCAGGTGTCACTCACCTTGCGGCTCAGCCCACCGAACCGGGTCTGCAGGGCGGTGAACCCCGCCCCGATGGGCCCATAGTCCGTGGTGTGCATGGTGATGAGCTGGTCCATGCCGGCCTCGGCCTCGACGTAGATCTCTTGTAACCGTTGCTCCACCTTGGCCAGGAAGCCGTCCCACTTGGCCACGACAGGCTGGAGCTGCGATGCGAATTTTTCTGACATTGGAGACATGGGTATCCTCCTGTATGACGAGCTCTACACGAGCTGTTGATCGCAGTAGGCGCAGATGAGGTCCGTGGTGTTGAGGCGAGGCGCCCCGCAGCCACGGCAGCTCAGGGTCGAGGTAGTCGGACCCGTCTGGGCCGGCTTGGGCCCGGCCCCGGCGCCTGCCATGGCGTGGGCAAACATTCCCCCCGGCTTGGGCAACACGGCGCCCTTGTATGCGGTAATGAGCTCGGTGTCAGTGCGTTCCAACAGACCATTGAGGCGGGTGTGCTTGGCCTCCACCGAAGAGTGGGTATCCCAGGAGTCGATCTTCTTGGAGGCGATGCGGTGAGTCTTCACGATGGCGTTGACCACCGCCAGAAACTCCATGGTGGCCGCACCCCGCAAGGGTTTCTGGGCCGCGATGACCTGCTGCCGCTCTTCGGCGGAGATGGGGGCTACGCCCCAGTGTTGGCACATGGCCTGCCAACCGGGGTCGACCCCTGCCGGCTCCTGCACCGCGTGGGCCGCGTTGAAGGCCGCACCAATATCCGCCCGGAACTGGATCCAGATGGCGTCGATCTGCTGGTTGAGTGCTTCGTGCTTTGGTTTCATAGCGACAGGTCGTCGTCCATGCCGGCCGTGGAGTACTTGGCCAGGAACTTCTCGCGCAGCTCGTCCCCCTGGCGGATGAGCGCCATATCGGTGGCGTACTTCATGGACCAGTACTGGGAGTGGTTGGAGTAGTCGATGGCCGTGATTCCGAAGACGTTTTGGAGCTCGGCGTTGACGTCCTTGCCCGAGGCCGCCCAGGCCTCCTGAGCCACCTGGATCTCGATGAAGTACTCGAAGGTGCATGGCTCGACGCTGGTGTCCAGGCCCTGCCCCGCGGCGAAGGCTTCGGCGTACTTCTGGGAGATGACGGCGGTGGTGTCGCCCTGCATTTTGGCCATCCACCCCTCTTGGGCGACGTCGTAGGTCGCCCGGTCCAGGCCGAACTTGCCGAGGGCCGCGGCGATCTGATCCGGCGTAGCGGTTGCGCCGAGGTTCGCCATGGTCGCGGCGGCGCCGGCCCACTGATCCACGGTCACACCGTTGACGGGCTCGAGCAGGGTGGGATCGGCGGCGGCCGCGTTGGACTGCATGACCTGCATGGCCTTCATGGCCGCCTCGACGCCGGCGTTATTCCACACGTCGGTGACCTCGGTCTCGTACTCACCCGTCTCGTCTTTTCGCAGCTCCGTGCAGCGGTACATCATGTATTGGGTCGCCTGCTCGTAGGCTTTTTTGCTCCCGAAGCCCTGGGCCAGCACGGCCTCCTCTTCGGTCTGGCCTTCACCTTGGGCCATGGTGATGAGCTGGATTTTCACATGAAAGCCGACGAAGTCGTCTTTGTCCACGCCCGCCAGATCGACGCCCTCGGCCTCGGCTCGGGCGATGAACCGCTGCATCTTCTCGTACTCTTTTTCGGCATAGCTCAGCTTGACCTTCTCTTCCTTCGGAGCCTGGGCCTCCGTGGTCGTAGCCGCCTTCTTGACCTTGTCCGCCCCACCGCCAAATAGCTTGCTGAAAAAGCCCATATCGTTCCTCCCTGCGTTGGTTGTCGGTCTGTCGTCACCCCAGTGCGACGAAGGTACTGTAGGGGAGAACCCTGTGGATTACAATCGAAGAGCGAGAAGCGTTGCCGGTGGGTGGTGGGTGGTAGGGAAGCGGAGACAAAACGCTTGACTTGGAGTCGGATTCATAGTCGTTTTCCCCTACTGGAATCACGTTGTTGCGATACAGCAAAGGTATTGGAAATCATGAATTTCGAGCTACCCGAAGAAGTTGAGCTCCTCCGAATGACGGCTCGCCGTTTCGCGGAGGAAGAGATTAAGCCCACGCAGGACGAAGACGAGAAGAACCACACCTTCCGGCCCGAGCTGGTTCGCGCCATGGGCGAGCTGGGCTTCTTTGGCACGTTGATCCCCGAGGAGTATGACGGGGTGGATATGGACCACGGCTTCCTGGCCGCGGTGGTGATCTCCATCGAGTTGGCCCGGGTGAGCGCCTCCTGGAGCCTACCCATCAACATGCAGATGATGGGACCGGCCCTGACGCTCCTTCGCTTCGGCACCAAGGAGCAGAAGGAGGAGTACATCCCCAAGCTCGTCTCCGGCGAGTACTTAGGCTGCTTCGCCATGACCGAGCCCAACGTCGGCTCGGACGTGGCCTCCATGAAGACCCATGCCGACAAGCAGCCCGACGGCTCCTACATCTGCAACGGTCAGAAGACGTGGATTTCCAACGCCCATGTGGCCGACGCGGGCCTCTT
The DNA here is from genome assembly GCA_029938605.1 of Deltaproteobacteria bacterium. GTDB lineage: Bacteria > Myxococcota_A > Polyangia > HGW-17 > JAJRWW01 > JAJRWW01. The sequence continues at coordinate 45,487 of JAOZUO010000051.1, forward strand.
GTACGCCTACACGGACCGGGAGTCCAAGCCCAAGCACCGGGGCATGAGCGCCTTCATCATCGAGCCCAAGAACTGGGACGGCATCGACTCGGTGGCCATCGAGGAGAAGTTCGGTCTCTTCTGCTCGCCCACCGGTGAGCTCCTCTTCGAGGACGCCAAGCTCCCAGCCACGTCGCTGTTGGGCGAAGAGGGCAAGGGCTTCAAGATCTGCATGAGCCAGCTCGACGGCACGCGGCTGTCCTGCGCCGCCCGGGCCGTGGGCCTTGGGGAGGCCTGCCTGGAGGCTTCGGTGGAGTACGCCAACGAACGCAAGCAGTTCGGCAAGACCATCGGTGAGTTCCAGATGGTCCAGGCGCAGATCGCTGAAATGTACGCGGAGCACGAGGCGGCCAAGCTGCTCATCTACCAGGCGGCGCTCAAGCGCGACAAGGGCGAGCGGGCCACCCGGGAGACCTCCGTGGCCAAGTACTTCGCCGCCGAGGCGGCGGTCCACGCGGCCAACGAGACCATGAAGATCTTCGGCTCCTACGGCTACTCCAACGAGTACCCCTGCGGCCGGTTGATCCGGGACGCGAAGTCCTACCAGATCGTGGAGGGCACCTCCAACGTGCAGAAGATGATCATCTCCGGTTACGCGTTGGGCAAACGGAGCTAGGCGGAACCGAAGGCTGCTATGCACACGGAGTATCTCGCCGAAGGGTTTCAGATTTTCGCCATCGGGTTCGGTGGCGTGTTCGTGAATCTGATTGTGATCTACGGGATGATGCTTCTCATCGGCAGGATCCTCCAGGGTTTCGAAGATCCGGAGAAGACGGCTCGCGGTGATTGACCTATAGTAGCGGCCTGGGCACTGCCCCGAGGGCACCCGGACGCGGACCAGACGATACGGACCAGACGATACGGAACAGAAGGAGACGGATATGGCAGACGTAGTTGCACCGATGGTTGGCAAGGTGATTGAGATCCTGGTGGGCGAGGGGGACGAGGTGGAGGAGAACCAGGAGGTCGTCATGCTCGAAGCGATGAAGATGGAGATGCCCGTGGTGGCCGAGGGGGCCGGGAAGGTCACCGCCATCAAGGTCAAAGAGGGCCAGAGCGTGGAGGCCGACGACGTGCTCGTGATTATCGGATAACGTCCCGAGTGGCCCCGGAAGGCGTCCCGCGCAAATCCGCGGAGTGCGTCCCGTGCAATCTCGCGGGGTGCGTCCCGAGCAAATCCGCGGGGTGCCCTTCGAGTGGCCTCCCGAGGTACCTGACCAGCCCTACCCATGTCAGACTTTATTTCACGTCTCGAGATCGTCGTCTCCCAGACCGGGTTCATGAACCTGGTCTGGGAGCAGCCGGTCATGTGGGTCGTGGGCTTGGTCTTCGTCTACCTGGGCATCAAGAAGAACGTCGAGCCGCTTCTGCTCGTCCCCATCGGGTTCGTCGCCGTGTTGGTGAACCTGCCCCTGGCACCGCTGATGGTGGACGATCTGGGGCAGGTGGTGGACCTGGTCACCGGGCACCACTCCGAGCCCGGGCTGCTCTGGTACTTCTTCCATTACGGCTTTGAGAAGGGCGAGATCGTGCCCTGCCTGATTTTCCTCGGGCTGGGGGCCATGACCGACTTCGGGCCGCTGCTATCAAACCCCAAGACCCTGCTGTTGGGCGCGGCCGCCCAGGTGGGGGTCTACTCGGCCATGTTCGGGGCGCTGCTCATCGGGTTTACCCCCCAGGAGGCGGCCGCCATCGGCATCATCGGTGGCGCTGATGGTCCCACCACCATCTACGTCACCATGCAGCTCGCGCCGCACCTGTTGGGCGCCACGGCCCTGGCGGCCTACTCCTACATGGCCCTGGTGCCCATCGTGCAGCCGCCGGTGATCCGCGCCCTGACCACCGAAGAGGAGCGCGGCCGGATCATGAAGCAGACCCGCAAGGTCACCAAGGCCGAGCGCATCGTCTTTCCCATCGCCACGGCCATGGTGGTCATCTTGTTGGTGCCCCCTGCGGCGCCCCTCATCGGCCTGCTCATGCTGGGCAACCTCTTCCGGGAGAGCGGCGTGGTGGAGCGGCTCAGCGACGCCGCCCAGAACTCCCTGATGAACATAGTAACCATCTTCCTAGGCCTCGGCGTGGGCGCCACCATGGACGGCACCAAGTTCCTGCAGCCCAAGGTCATCGGCATCTACGTCCTCGGGCTCTTTGCCTTCATCATCTCCACCGGCGGCGGCGTCCTGTTCGCCAAGTTCTTCAACCTGTTTCTCAAAAACAAGATCAACCCGGTCATCGGCGCCGCGGGCGTCTCCGCCGTCCCCATGGCCGCCCGCGTAGCCCACGTAGTGGGCCAGCAGGCCAACCGCCGCAACTACCTGCTCATGCACGCCATGGGCCCCAACGTCGCCGGCGTCATCGGTACCATCATCGCCGCCGGCCTCTTCATCGCCATGCTCAAATAGCTGCGGTCGGCTGGATCTGTAGACGTTTGGATATCCCTTGTGCAACCCGAAACATGGGTGACACCGATAATGGTCCTGCTGGCCACAGATCACGGCACCCACCACCGTGGCGAAGATTTTGGACCACCTCCCCGTCATCGTGGATCTGGTCGTCCCTCCCCGGAAATGAGAGCCGAAATCACCTCGGCGCTATTTTGGTTAAGGACAAGATCTACGTCAGCGCTGTTTTCGCACAGGACGGGATGATTCAAGGGCAGCGGCGCCCACCGCTCGATGCGTCCGGGTTGGCCACACCGCCAATCGCCAGCAACCTGTCGTTGCCCACCCGCAGGATGTGATAGATGGACGCGGCCATCGGGTCTGCCGGGGGGGCACCAATGTTGTGGAGGTCCAGGTGCGAGCCCCGCACGCGGGTCTCCAGATCGTAGACCTGCAGGCGGATAAACGGATTCGTCAACAGATGTCGACCTCCGGTGACATAGTACAGATACCGGCGGAGGGAGCCGAGCATCGGACTGCGCACCTCCTCTGGCAACTCGGCGACAACCCGGCCGCCCGTTAGATCCACGAGCGTGTTGTGGATCAAGGTCCATCTGCCGCCGGGGCGCCTAATGTCCAGGCGCCAGGCCCCGGCGCGTGTGTAGATGGGCCGCTTGATAGCGATCTGAAAGCGAAGCTGGCCGCGCTGGTCATCGTAGCAGCGAAGGTGGCGAAGTTTCCCCGTGCCCAGGCAGATCACGCTGGCGTGCTCATAGTGCTGAAGGAAGACAACGTCGGTCGCCGAGATGGGAAAAAAGTCCGGGGCCAATCCCTGGCCCAGGGGATCGACCTTAATGAGGGACCTTTGGCCAGCGTGCTCCCGAAGAAGAAACACCTCACTGGAGCGCTGCGTGGGCCACGGGATGTCGTGCTTATAACGGTGGTCGAAGCTCGCCCAGAGCTTCATCCGGGGCTTGGCCGCACGAACATCCGGTAGCACATAGACCCGGTCGCGATGGGACTTGGCCTCTCGGTACAACAGCAGCAGGGACCGCCCCTTGTTGAACCAGAGGTGGTTCGACGCTCGTGCGACGCCATGGACACGGAAGGGGACCTCGACGACGCGATGGTCCACGGGCAACGAGAGGACCACCGGGAGCGTCGGTGCTGATGAGGGTTCCGACGGGGCCGACGACATCAGCTTCTCTTTCTGGGCTAGCGTCAGAGACTTCCACTGCGTGCGGAGACGCACGCGCTGGCGTGCAGGGAATCGGCAGCGGTGTGGAACGCCGGACCTCGGAACCAGCACAAAGCGAAGACTTTCAGTCAAGTGGAAGTAGTGCTTCCCGGGTCGCCCGACCTTGAGATAGGGGCACCGGTTCCGGTTGACCAGAGCGCGATGATTCGCATCCAGCGGCAACACTATACGCTTGACCACCCGCAGGTGTGGTGCGGTGCGTCCGGCCCCGGTGGAGAGCCCCTCGATCACATGGACGGTGACATTGGGGACCTTCTTAACGTCGTAGCACCGTGGAAGAACGACTTGCTCCAGCGCAGGTTGCAAACGGTGATCCCTGCGGCAATCACAGCCCGCCGTCGGAAGCAACCCCAGCACCACCGACACCACGAGCGCTACCAGCGCTACCAGCACCCTGAGAAACGCCCGGCTCATCACACGTCGCTGCACGCTGCGCAGTGTCTGCCTGATCTTTTTCACGTCACAGAACAACGGAGCAGTTCTTGTACAATCGCCCATCTGATCCACGATACCGCATATTCAACACTCTCTCACTGCGATATTTGTGTTTCGCGAAACGACCACTTCGGATAGCCTGGTCGCTAAGGATGGGGACCTCAACATCTGAGGCCGGGAGTGATTGAATGTTCTGTGGGTGGGGCATTATCGTGTCCCAGAAGCGGGCGAACGGGATCCGCACCGAGGTGCGGTTCATGTATGACTCGGCCTGCGCTGCCGATACTGGACGCGCCCTGCAGACCGACTGCTGGGAGGCGTTGGACCAGTCCCCGCGCCTGGATATCGCCCGCATCGGTCACGAAGCCGTGACCTTTTTCACGATCGTGTAGGTGTCCTGGCAACGCCCCAACGAGGGCTATTCGGGGGGCCGAAAACGAAGACCGGAGACACGCATGAGATACTTATTGTTTTCGTAGAGGCTGTGAAAACTGTGGTCAACCGTTCCTGGCGGTTGTCCA
>JAOZUO010000005.1:0-49129 GCA_029938605.1 Deltaproteobacteria bacterium
TATGTCGCGATTTAGGCCGAAAGAGCGACAACTTTGGGGTACCTGAGCGTCAGGTGCCCCGGATATGTCGCGATCGGGGGCGTGAGAGGTATCCCGGTCATGTCGCAAAATTTATCCTACATGGCCCTACGACGCAGGTCGCACGCTCCCTACCTTTTCCAGGCCGTAATTCCAGCCAACGAGTTGCCTAACGACGGCTCCATAGGGATGAGAATGGAGATATGGGAAGCCAAGGTGCACCTTCGTCCGGAATCGGTGTCCGCCTTGACGTCCTTGGCGATGACCTGGAGTGTGCCGGTCACCTGCTTGAGGCTAGTGAGTGAGGGCTCCTTGCACGCCACCGTCGTATGCCGCATGATTTGCGCCATGCGCATCACCCTGGTTTGTCTGTCGCTGCTGTTGGCCGCCTGCCGCCTTGCGCCCACTGAATCTCCCCGGCCGGCGCGGAGGTCTGCCCGGGCATCGGTGGCCTCGGAGTCGGCGGAGACACCCCGGGTCAAAGCGCTCCGGCCCCGAGGCCCGCGTCCGGTCGCGAGACGAACAACACCCGCGAGCCGTTTCATTCCGACCACCCGGATCCCGGCCACCCCTGCGAACCAGGCCGTGGTCGCGGTGGTGACCCGCTATCGCCAGGCCCTGGTTGCGCGTTCCCGGCGAGCACTGCTGGCCGTGGTCCATCCCAACTACCACGATAGGGCCGGTACGCCGAGCCCGCACGACGACATCCGCCATGCCGACGTCTTACGGAAACTGGTGCGACTGCTGCGCCCAATCCGGATCGAGTACCTCCAGATGGCGGTTCTCTCTTTGCAGTGGCGCGGTCGCCAGCTAGCGTCAGTCAAGGTCGACAGCACCCTGCGCTTCCGAATCAGAAACAGCAAGGGCGGATGGGGCCCCTTGCACACCAGAGCGAGCACCCATTTGATCCAGATGGCCAAATACAAAGGCAAATGGCTCATCACCAGCGGACTGTAGAAAGGGGCTAGAGCCAAGCCATGCAAACCCCCACCCTCCGAATCGATTGGTAGCCAGGAGGAACATGACAGCTTCACATCCAAACAATACTGATGAACGGATAACAAATCTCGAGATCAAGTCGTCTTTCCAGGAGGAGCTGATCGAGACGCTCAACCAGTGTGTCATAGAGCTTCGGAAGGACCTGGAGGGGATGCAAACGATTGTCTCGCAGCTCCAGAAGCAGATGGCACAAGGGGCCCCGGCGGTGGGCCCAGCAGATGATCCACCGCCGCACTACTGAGTAGACCGCCTTCTTCTTTCCGCTTCTGCTCTTCTTCTTGGTCTTCTGCACCGCCGTTGGCGTGACAGTGGAGATGACCTCGCGCGCTCCCACAAGCACCTTCGAGACGAGGACGACCCGGGCGCCAGATAGCGCCCGGGTCTATTGTTGAAGAGAGGAGTGCGGGGCGGGGAGCGCGCGGTGGGCCAAAGGGGTCGGAGCCGCGCCGCGCGGTGAGGATTGCTACAGCGCTTTAGATACCGATGGCCCGGGCTTTCTGCACGAGCTTGAGGAACTCGGCCTGGGCCGGCTCCTTGCTGTCGACGCCCTTTTCGGCGAGCTGGGCGATGGAGATGAGGGTCCACTCCTTGGCGTGAGGCGAGTTGCGCAGCTTCTCACCGAAGGCGGCCACGGCCAGGGCGAGCTGGAAGGACTTGGCGGCCTTGGCGGCGGACTCGGCCAGCAGCCGCTTGGGGAAGTAGCCCTCGATGAGCTGGGACCGCGCACCCTTGGCGGTCTGGGGCGCCTTGTGACGCAGCCGCACCAGGGCGAGCATGTCCGCCTTGCCGCGGAACGCCGCGCTCTGCCCCTTGGAGGCCCCCATGGGCTGGCCGGGCTGGCCGGGCTGGCCGGGCTTGCGGAGCACGATCTCGTACAGCGCGGTCACGGTGTGGCCCGCGCCCAGCTCCCCCGCGTCCACCTTGTCGTTGTCAAAGTCCCGGTGAGCGAGCTTGCGGTTTTCGTAGCCCACCAGGCGGTGCTTCGCCACCAGGGCGGGGTTGAACACCACCTGCACCTTGACGTCCTTGGCGATGACCTGGAGCGTGCCGGTCACCTGCTTGGAGAAGATCTTCCGCGCCTCGCTCAAACCGTCGACGTAGAAGTAGTTACCGTTGCCCTTGTTGGCGAGCTGCTCCATGCGGGTGTCCTTGTAGTTGCCCATGCCGAAGCCGATGGTGGACAGGGTGATGCCCTTGTCAGCGTACTTCTTGATCTGGGTGAGCATGGGGCGCCAGCCCGTACGACCTATGTTGGCGTCGCCATCCGACAGTACGATCACGCGGTTGACCTGGCCCTTAACGAAGGACTTGGAGGCCATCTGGTAGGCGACCTTCATACCGTCATTCATGGCGGTACCGCCGCCCGAAGTGAGCGCGTAAATGGCGTCCTCAATCTGGGCGCGCCGCTCGACGCCCGTGGGAGCGAGCACCTGGCGCACGGAACCGGCGTAGGTGGCGATGGCTACGGTGTCCCCCTTTTTGAGCTGGTTGATGAGGATGCGCAGGGAGCGCTTGGCCAGGGGAAGCTTATCCGCCGAGTGCATGGAGCCCGAGGTGTCCACCAGGAAGGTCAGGTGCACGGACTTGCGCGTGGCCCGGGTGAGCTGCTTGCCTTGGATGCCGATGCGCAGGAAGTACCGGCCGGGCTCAAAGGGCGACGGCGCACCATCGATGTGCACCAGGAACGGCTGGGTGGCCGGTCCCTTGTAGCCGTAGTTGAAGTAGTTGACGAACTCCTCCACCCGCACCGCGGACGTGGGGGGCCGTTGGCCGCTTCGCAGCTTGCGCCGGCAGATGGCGTACGAGGCCGTGTCCACGTCGATGGCGAAGGTGGACCGGGCATCGGTGAGACTGTTCACGAAGGGGTTAATGCCGTAGTTCGTGTAGTTTTCGGTGTTCTTCTTCACGATGACCACCGGACGCCGGCGGTGGCCGATGAAGCCCCTGCGACCGCGGGAGCGCGAGCGCGAGGGGCTCGTCCGACTCACCAAACCCTGTAGGGCCGCGCCACCAGTCCTGCGGGCCGACATGGAAGGATGACTTCCCGGAGACACGGGAGCCCTCTTTCTGGACAGGCCGACCGGGCTGGGGCGATTCGCCGCCCGATCTTCGGTTGCGGCCTCGGTTTCGCCTGACTTGGCGCCGCCGGTGTGGGATTGATCCTTCTTACCCCTGTGCTCGGACCTGGAGGTGTCCTCGCCCTCTTTTTTGCAGCTCGAAGCCATTGCCACCACGCCAATGATGATGATTGTCTTTTTCAGCATGTGAAACCTCCTTGCGGGTTGTCGCGTTTTCTCACCCCCCCTATGACGCCTCAGAAGCCCCCCGGGTTTGTCATGGTTCCGTCACGAAAGAGCCACGAAAGAACCCCTGCTTTAGTCCTGTGATTACAGCCACTTGTGCGCCGCGGCGGGGGACGACAACCAAACCAATGGACATCAGGCCGTCCTGTGGGAGACACTTTGTGCAATCCAAAGGAGTCCGCCATGAAAGTCGCCGTCACCGGATCCTCGGGCTACCTCGGCCAGCTGGTCCTTCGCGCCTTGGATGCTGATCCGACCGTGGAGTCGCTCCTGGGCCTGGACGTGCGCCCTTCGGATTTTTCGTCTCCCAAGCTGACCCACCGGTTCGCCGATGTTCGCACCGCCAACTTCGGGCGCCGATTCGAAGGCTGCGACGCGGTCTACCACCTGGCCTTCATCGTCCAGCCTCTGCCGGGTATGTCCATGGACACCATCGAGCAGATCAACGTGGAGGGCAGCCGCAGGGTCTTCGACGGCGCCGTGGCCGCCGGTGTCCCGAAGATCATCTACGCCAGCTCCGTCGCCGCCTACGGCGCCCACAAGGACAACCCAACGCGCCTGACCGAGGACGACCCACTGCGCCCCAACCCAAACTGGTACTACTCCCGGACCAAGGGACTCGTGGAGCAGCTCCTGGACACCCTCGGACACAGCCACCCGGACCTGGTCATCGTCCGCTTCCGACCGTGCATTTTCCTCGGGCCCACCACAAACAATACCCTGGGCAAGATGTTCACCAGACCTCTGATGCTCCTGGTCGGCGGCGACAACCTGGTGGACCTGTGCTGGGACGCGGACGTGGTGGAGGCCTTCCGGCTGGGTCTACACCACGACCGCTCCGACTCCTTCAACTTGGCGGGCGCCGATCCGCGATCCATCAGAGACTACGCCGCCCTGCTGGGCAAACGCGCAGTGGTGGTGCCCAACGGAGTCTTTTTGACCCTCGCGCGCGCCTCGAATGCGTTGGGCTTATTGCCCCAGGCCTACCTGGACTGGGCCCGCGCCATCGTGGGCGGCGCCATTAACGTCTCGGGCGACCGGGCCCGCGAACGGCTCGGCTGGCAACCACGGTACGACGCCGCGGGTACGGCCCTGGCCTTCGCCCGGACCCGAAGCATCCGATAACAGTCGGGATGCTGCTGCTAACGGGATGCTGCTGCGCCGCGAACAACCGTGGTACAATTTATCGCGTCGGAATTCGGAACAAGGAACAGAACATGCAACGCAGGCTCGGGTTTTTCGCATCCGCAATGGCACTGATATTCGCCTTGGGGCTTCCCCTCGCCTGTGGCGGCCCAGGGGGCGACAACGTGAACAATCCGGTCTGTGGCGACGGCGTCATGGAGGGCGACGAGGAGTGCGACACCGACGACTTCGGCGGGCAGTTCTGCTCCGATGCGAATCCGCTGTTCGTGGGAGGATACCTCTACTGCCTGCCCGACTGTGTGATCGACGTGGCGCACTGCGAGCTCCCCCTGTGTGGCGACAACGTCGCCGAAGGCAACGAGGAGTGCGACGGCTACGACATGGGCAGCCAGGCCGCCTGCACGGATCACGGCTTCCGCTGCGGGTTCACCTCCTGTGACAATGACGAATGCACCATCAACACCGACGACTGCACCTTGGCGGTGCGCTGCGACGGCGTCAACCTGACCCTTCAGAGCGACTCGGCCATCGGTGGCCTTACGGACGGCGGCACCGAGTACTCCTACATCTACCAGAGCGTCGTGGACCTGGGCAACACGCGCACCTGGAAGACGCGGATTGAGCTGTGGGGCGACCTCGTACCGGGCGGCCTCAACACCGACCCCATCGACCTGACGCTGGACGGAACCGAGATCAATGTATTCGAGGAGGCCTACGTGGTCTATCTCCTCGAGTGCATGGACGTCGACTGTGACCCCCCGCTCAAGTACTACCTGCCCACGGCCGGCACCCTCCAGCTCTCCTCGTTGGGGCAGGCCCCCGACGGCGTCCTGGGCGGCACATTGGATGCCATCACCTGGAAGCAGTTCCGGATCGATTTCGAGACCGGCGACGCCAGCTCCGTGGAGTGCGGCCCCTGCTACGACATCGAGTCCTCGTACACGCTCGACGCTACGGTGGATGTCCCTCCCCAGCCGTAGCAGCCCTTCTTCCAGCCGTAGCTATCCCCCCCGAGCCCCTGCTCAGAAATCGGACTGGACGACTCTACAATTTAGGATATATAACTGTAGTCGACTCTGAGTCCCGCGCCCTACGGCCAGAGACAAGGCTATGGGTGCGGAACCGTTCAGGGTGTGCTGGGAAACCGTCACGCCTCCCGTGTTTGGAAAGGAGTCGCCTTGAGTGCCTACCCCGGTGGCTCATCGGCGATCTTTCCCTGCGCGGTGCCTGGAGACGTTTATGTCACTGTATCTGCGCCTGTCGGTCACCGACCACTGCAACTTCTTCTGCCGCTACTGCCGGCCGGTGTCGGCCAAGCAGCGCCCTCCACAAACGCAGCTCAAGGACGAAGAGATCCTCACGCTGGTGGATCGCATCCACCGCGTGTCTCCCCTGCGTAAAATCCGCCTGACCGGTGGGGATCCGCTCATGCGCCCACGCCTTCCCGCCCTGGTCTCGGCCCTGCGTGGGCTGCTGCCCGACGCCGAGCTCTGTCTCACCACCAACGGATCCCGTCTCGCCGGCAGCGCCAAGCCGCTACGAGACGCGGGGCTGGATCGAGTAAACGTAAGCCTGGACTCCCTGTCTCCCACCCGTTTCGCCAAGATCACCGGGGTGAACCGCCTCAAGCAAGTGTTGCAGGGGATCAGCGCCGCCCGGGAAGCCGGTTTCCCGAACCTCAAGCTCAACGCGGTGCTCCTGCGCCCGACCAACGGCGCGGACCTGTCGGGCATGGTGCGGTTCGCCGCCTCCCAGACCGCTGAGCTCCGCCTCATCGAGCTCATGCCCATGGGGATCGCGCGCCGCATCTTCGACCAGGAATTTCTACCGGCCGCAGAAGCCCTGGCGACCCTGCAGGAGGAGCTGCGCTATCTGGGAACCGCCCCGGGGAGCGACACCTCCAGGAGACACCGCTTCGAGTTGGACGGCCGCGAAATCACCATCGGCCTGATCACGCCCATCACCGAGCCCTTCTGTAAGCGCTGCGACCGCCTCCGGCTCGACAGCGGCGGGCGGCTGCTGTCCTGTCTACGACGCCAGGCCGGCGAGGATCTCGTAGGGCTCCTGCGGGCGGACCGCATGGAGACACTGGACGACCGCATCGCGGCCCTGCTCCGCAGCAAGGACCTCCCCACGTCACACTGGCCCCAGCGCCAGATGGCGCTCATCGGAGGGTAGACCACCACCGGGCAGGAACGCATCACGACAGGTTGTTTAGAGACCAGAAAGATACGCCATGAGTGGGTTGACGCATGTAGACGAGACAGGCAGCGCGCGGATGGTGGATGTGGGCGACAAGCCGCCCACCCGCCGGGTAGCCTTGGCGTCGGGCGAAGTGCGTACGCGCCCTGACGTCATCGGGGCCATCCGGGAAGGGACCACCCGCAAGGGCGACGTGCTCGCCGTGGCCCGGGTGGCGGGCATCCAAGGAGCCAAACGCACGAGCGAGCTGATTCCCCTGTGCCACCCGTTGGCCATCGACCGCATCGCGGTGGACCTGACCCTGGATGTGGACCGCATAGGGATCACGGCCACGGTGGCCTCCACGGGCCGAACCGGCGTGGAGATGGAGGCGCTCACCGCCGTTTCGCTAACGGCGCTCACGATCTATGACATGTGCAAGTCCATGGACCGCGAGATGACCATCGCTCAGGTACGGCTCGAAGAGAAGTCCGGAGGCAAGAGCGGTCATTTTCAGCGAGATCCGGAGAGGGAAAGTACACCATGAAAGGGACCGTAGAAGCTGTCTGTGTCAGCGAGGACACCGGCGGAGTGAAAACTGCCGTGGATCAGATAACGCTGGTGCGCGGACACGGCATCGATGGGGACGGTCACGCGGGCAACTGGCACCGCCAGATCAGCCTGCTCGCCGGTGAGCACATCGACACCGTGCGCGCCCAGGGGCTCGACCTCATCCACGGCGCCTTCGGCGAGAACATCGTGACCCGGGGGCTGGAGCTCACTGACATCGAGGTGGGCCGCCGGCTGCGAGCAGGCGACCAGGCGGTGCTGCAGATCACGCAGATCGGCAAGGAGTGCCACACCCGCTGCAAGATCTACTACCAGACCGGCGACTGCATCATGCCCAAGCAGGGCGTCTTCGCCCGGGTGATCCGCAGCGGAACGCTCGCTCAGGGCGACGGGGTGTCCACCGACGACGCCCTGGACCGCTACCGCGTGGCGGTGATCACCCTGAGCGACCGCAGCGCGGCCGGAGCTCGCCCCGACGAGGCGGGTCCCCTGGCGGTGGAGCTGCTCGAGTCCATGGTGGGCGGCATCCTGGTGGCGCAGGAGGTCATGTCTGATAACCGCGCCGACCTCGAGGCCGCGCTGTGTCGGCTAAGCGACGAGGAGACCTGCGACCTCATCGTGACCACCGGGGGTACGGGCCTGTCGCCCCGAGACGTCACCCCGGAGGCGACCCGGGCGATCATCGACCGAGACATCCCGGGCATGGCCGAGGCCATGCGCGCGGCGGGAATGGCCAAAACGCCCCACGCCATGCTCTCGCGAGCGGTGTGCGGCCAGCGCGGCCAGACGGTAATCGTGAACCTGTCGGGCAGCCCCAAGGCTGTGTCCGAGCAACTCGAAGCCCTGGCGCCCGCCCTGCCCCACGCCCTCCAGATGGCCACCGGGATCCCCCAGGACTGCGCGAAGCTACGCTCTTAAGAGATCAGCCATCCTGAGAGATCAGCCATTCCAATCATGACGCAGCCATGAAGCCATTTTTCATCGTACAGACCGTGTCCCAGGTCCGCGGCTACGCCGAGGCCATCGAAGTACTGCCCGCCGAGACCGTCCCCCTGGACCAGGCGCGGGGCCGCACCCTCTCAGAGGCGGTGATCGCCCCCACGGACCTGCCCGGGTTCAACCGGGCCACCATGGACGGCTACGCCGTGCGCGGCAAGGACACCTTCGGCACCAGCGAGGGAACACCGGGGTACCTCCGGCTGGTGGGCGAGGTACGCATGGGCGAGGTGCCCACGCTGGTCGTGGGCCCCGGCGACTGCGCCACCATCGGCACCGGCGGCATGATCCCCGAGGGCGCCGACGCCGTAATGATGGTGGAGCATACCCGCCCCGCGGGAGAGGACACAGTGGAAGTGTGCAGGCCCGTGGCCCCCGGCGGTCACGTGCTCGGCGCCCGAGACGACGCCGCGAAGGGGAACCCGCTGCTACCGGCCGGACAACGGCTACGCGCCCAGGATCTGGGACTACTGGCGGCACTGGGGCTGGGCGAGGTGGCCGTGGTGCGACGCCCCCGGGTGGCAATCCTGTCCACGGGGGACGAGGTGATCCCCATCGCCCAGACCCCACGCCCGGGGCAGGTGCGAGACGTGAACACGCACACCCTCGCGGCCCAAATCGCCACGGCCGGCGGCGTGCCCCTGCCCTTCGGTCTTTTCCCCGACGACGCCAAGGCCCTGCGCGAGGGCGTGGCCGAGGCGCTGGATCAATGCGACCTGTTGCTGCTCTCGGGCGGCTCCTCCATGGGCACCCGGGACCTGACCGTGGAAATCTTTGAGTCCTTCGAAGGATCCAAGCTGCTGGTGCACGGAGTCTCCGTATCACCGGGGAAGCCCTTCATCTGGGTGCAGGCGGCCGGGAAACAACTGTTGGGCCTGCCTGGACAGGTCACCTCCTGCATGATCACCTTTCACTTGTTCGCCGAGCCCATCCTGGAGCGCCTCCTGGGCCGGCCGGCTCGCGCCTTCGTACGGTTCGCCCGCCAGCGGGCCACCCTGACCCGAAACCTGCCGTCGGTGAACGGACGACAAGAATACGTCAGGGTGCGGTTGGACCGCGGCCCAGACGGCGATTGGCGCGCCGAGCCCCTCTTCGGCAAGTCCGGGCTGATCCGCACCCTGACCCAAGGTCACGGCCTGGTACGCATAGAGGCCAACAGCGAGGGGCTGGACGCCGACAGCCCGGTCACGGTACTGCTTTACCCGTCATGAAACGAAACAAATACCTGAACATGAAGTCCCTGGATGCCGCCCGGGAAGAGCTCCTCGACAGCTTCGACTGGATCGGGCTGGTGGGAACCCAGACCGTGGACTCCGCCGAAGCCCTGGGCCGGATCACCGCCGAGCCCGTGTTCGCGGTGCTCTCTTCGCCGTACTACCAGGCCGCCGCCATGGACGGCATCGCCGTGACCGCCGAGTCCACCTATGGCGCCAGCGACGAGTCTCCCATCACCCTGGAGGTGGGTTCCGGGGCGTGGTTCGTGAACACGGGCCAGGTATTGCCCGAGTCCACCGACGCGGTGATCATGATCGAGCACCTCCACCAGCCCACCCCGGACCGGGTGGAGCTCCGCGCGCCTGCCTTCCCCTGGCAGCACGTACGCCGGGTGGGCGAGGACATGGTGGCAGGGGAGATGCTGCTGCCCCATCACCACCGCCTGCGCGCCACTGACGTGGCCGTGCTGCTCGCCGCCGGGGTCTTCTCCCTCGAGGTACTCCAGCGACCACGGGTGACGATCCTGCCCACGGGCAGTGAGCTCGTGGACTGGCGCGACGCCCGCCGGACGCCGCCCGCTCCAGGGGTCATCATCGAGTTCAACTCCGTCCTGCTATCAGGGCTTGTAACCGAGGCCGGCGGAGTCCCCACGATCTGGCCCCGTCAACCCGACGATCCGGAGAAAATCCGCGCGGCCCTAAGCGAGGCGCTGGCCACCGACACCCACCTGGTGCTGCTCAACGCCGGAGCCTCGGCGGGGTCCAAGGACTACACCGTGCACATCCTGGGCGAGGTGGGTCGCGTACTGACCCACGGGGTCACCGCCATGCCCGGCAAGCCCTCCATCCTCGGCGAAGCGAGCGGCAAACCCGTGGTGGGCACACCGGGCTATCCCGTGTCGGCCTGGGTCTGCTTTGACCAGCTCGTACGCCCCGCCCTCGAACGCATGCAGGGCCAACCCCCGCGGACCCGGGACACAGTGGAGGTGGTCCCCACCCGCTCCCTCGCCTCGAAGCTGGGACAAGAGGAGTTCCTGCGGGTACACCTGGGCCAGGTGGGCAACCGGGTGGTGGCGACGCCTCTGAAGCGAGGCGCCGGCACCGTGACCTCCCTCACCCGGGCCGACGGGATCCTCCGCATCCCCGCCGCCAGCGAGGGTGCAGAGCAGGATCGCCCCATCCACGCCGAGCTGCTCGGTGGGCGCGAGGGCGTTCACGAGACCCTGGTCATCACCGGCAGTCACGACATCACCCTCGATCTACTCGCCGATCACATGAAGCGCAAAGCCGACTGGATCCGCGTCTCCGCATCCAACGTGGGCTCCCTCGGCGGGCTGTTGGCCCTGGCTGCAGGGCAGTGCCATGTGGGAGGGACGCACCTGCTCGATCCCGCCACGGGCGAGTACAACGTCTCCTACCTACGCCAGCACCTCGCCCAAACCCCAGCGCGACTGGTCACCCTGGCGATGCGGCACCAGGGGCTCATCGTCAAAAAGGGCAACCCTAAGTCCATCCGGACCTTCACCGACCTGGCCCGAAAGGACGTGCGGATGATCAACCGCCAGGGGGGCTCGGGCACCCGGGTGCTGCTGGACTACTACCTGGACAAGGAGTCCATCGATCCAACCCAGCTCACCGGCTATGACCACGACGAGTACACCCACACCGGCGTGGCCGTGCAGGTCCTGGCCGGAGGCGCGGATGTGGGCCTCGGCATCCTCGCCGCGGCCCGGAGCCTGAACCTGGACTTCGTGCCCCTGATGATCGAGCGCTACGACCTGTGCATCCCCCACGACCACTGGGACGACCCCCGCATCCGTGTCCTGCGCGACACCCTCGGGTCCCCCGACTTCAAAAAAGCAGTGGAGGCGCTGGGCGGCTACGACGTAGCCCCCATGGGAACCATCGCCTGGGAGGGGTAGTTGGAACGCAACTCAAGCAAAGGCCCCTAAGAGCCTCCCTACACATTCGTAGACGGGCGTTTCATCGGCGGCAACGTCGCACAGCGCCCATGACCCACCCTGCTTTGCTTGAGTGATGGTCCAACACATCTTGACCTTCGAGCAAAAGGGCTCCTGTTGATTCTTGCGCATTTGCTCAACTATCGCGTACGTGGGAAGACGGATCAAGCGAAGCGGAATCTGGAGGGGCTCTGAAGTGTGGTCCGGGGCTATTCCTCGGTGCAGATGCCGGTGCTGTTGCAGTACAGATCGCAGGTGCTGTCGCACTCGGAGAGGGTGCAGGTTCCGCTGGAGTTACAGTAGAGCTCGCAGCCGCCGCCCGAGCAGTACAGGGTGGTGGTCCCGCTGGAGTTGCTCTCCATGACGCAATCACCTCCCGGGCAGTCCAGGTTGGTCGTGCCGGTGCTGTTGCCGGAAGCCTCGCAGCCGCCGTCCGGACAGTAGAAGTTGCAGGTGCCGATCCCGTTGCACTCGAAGATGCAGTCCCCACCGTCACAGGTGAAGTCGCAGGTCCCCACTCCATCGCAGGTGCAGATCTCACCAGGGAGACAATCCGTGGCCGTGGCCGTGACGCAGCCAGGCCCCATCATCAGGAGCAACCCGAAGCCAGCCACGGAAACAATCCCCAGAAACGTGAATTTTTTCATGCGATTGATAGACAAAACCATCGACTCCTTCCTCGAATGAATTAGCAGACAAACACCACGCGCACAGATGATACGTCGAGCCGGACGAAAGCTTCCAGCTCACAAACCCCCGTGTGCTGCAACCCTTGGGCGTCGGCGCAGGCCTTGCGCTTGAAATGAACCCACAAGTGCCCAGATCCGCCCTGGAAGGGGACGCGGAGCTTGAGCTGGATCCAAGCCGGTTTGAGCGGCTCAAAGGCGCGGAGGTACTGAAGCCCATGGCGAGAGTCTAAAGTGGGGATGTTCCGCATCACCTCGCGGGTGCTCGTTTCCCGCAGCTATCCGAGGGACCAGAGCTCTTGCACCTGGCTACCGACTCGTAGAGTATCTATGGATGGTCAATCCAGCCGATGAATTCGCCCTGCACCCGATCTATCTGACCTTTAGGAATCGGAAACGCGAGCGAGAGTATCGCGCCTTCACCGACCAACGGCACCGGTACTTTTACATGATGGGGTTGGTGCTGTCGGTGATGGGCTGGCTCTCTCTGATGCGCAACGTCCATTCGTCCGCGCCCGCGCGCTTCACCGAGGTAGTGATAGTGGTGGGCCTGGGGCTCATGCCGCTGTTTTTCTTTATCATCGCCATCACGGCCCTGGACCGGTGGCGACGTCTGTTTCACCCGCTGGTGGCCCTGGCCAATCTGCTCGCCGGGTTCGTCTTTCTCTATGTTTGCCACTCCGTGATGCAAAGTATGGCGTTCCTGCTCTCTCAGATCATCTCCGTGGCGTTTTTCGCGTACTTCCTGCTACGTATCCGGTTTCCGACGGCCGTGGGGATCACCTTCGCCTACCTGACCGGCGCGGGGCTGCTGACCTGGGACATGAGCTACGCAACCGCCGAGGAAATTGTCTGGATGCGAGAGGGGATCTATCTGCTGCTCGCCGTGTGTATGGCCGGAGGCTATGTCCTCGAGCGCTCTACCCGGCAGCTGTTCGCCCAGGAGATGATCATCGCCCGGCAGCAAAAAGAACTGGAGGTGGAGCACGCCCGCTCCGAGGGACTGCTCCTGAACATCCTGCCGGCCGAGATCGCCACCCGGCTCAAAGCTGGGGAGGCGACCATCGCCGACTCGGTGCCAGGGGTCTCGGTGGTGTTCTCCGACATCGTGGGCTTCACCTCCATGTCGAGCAAGCTCACGGCCGAGGAGGTCGTCTCCTTTTTGAACGAGCTCTTCCTGATGTTCGACGACCTCGCCGAAACCCATGGTCTGGAGAAAATCAAGACCATCGGCGACGCCTACATGGCCGTGGCCGGGGTTCCGAGCCCGTTGGAAGATCACGCCGACCGGGCGGCCAGGATGGGGCTCGGAATGATCGACGCCCTCGCGGAATACAACGTGCGCACGGGCACCGACATCCAGGTGCGCATCGGTATCCATTCGGGCCACGTGGTCGCCGGGGTCATTGGGAAAAACAAGTTCATGTACGACCTTTGGGGGGACACCGTGAACACGGCCTCCCGCATGGAATCCAACGGTGTCCCCGGGGCTATCCAGATCTCGGAGCAGACCCGCGCCCTGCTGAGCGACGGCAACGGCGACGGCGACGGCTATGGGTTCACCGATCGAGGTCTGATCGACGTCAAAGGCAAGGGTAAGCTCCAAGCGTATCTCCTGACCGAGTAGGTCGGCGCGCGGCCCAACCCAGTTCCTCCACCCTCGATTCCCCACCAGGGATAATGATCACCGAACCGAAGCAGCGACAGGGACTTTGGGACTTGTTCCGTCCCGTGAAT
The DNA here is from genome assembly GCA_029938605.1 of Deltaproteobacteria bacterium. Classification (GTDB taxonomy): domain Bacteria; phylum Myxococcota_A; class Polyangia; order HGW-17; family JAJRWW01; genus JAJRWW01. The sequence continues at coordinate 13,812 of JAOZUO010000005.1, forward strand.
TCCAGCATGATCCTTGCAGCGTGCAAACGCCAACCATCGTGACGCCAATCATCGTGACGGAGACCCTCGTGACAGACACCATCGACCCGACGATCAACACCCACGCTGAACGCACCCGTTGCTTGGCGGACCTGGACGCGGTCGTCCACGTCAAGATCCTCTCCCGCGGCTCCTATGATCACCTCAAGTCCGCCCCCGGGGACTTCACCCTGCTGCAAGGCTACGAGGCCGCCGTCGTGGACGAGGCCTGGACCGTGGAAGGGGCGGACCATTCGTCCTTCACCCTCCTGGCGATACTGCTCGACGACGTGGTGGACTACGGCGCCGAGATGGGGGGCATGCCGGACTACCAGGAGGTTCACGATCTATGCGCAGTGGGCCTGTTGACCTTGCCCATGAATCTGGGGCATGTGGTCATGAGCCCGGAGCGGCTCGCCGACAAGGTCGCCGATCTGTTCAGGCACCGGGACATCGATTTCGAAAACTACCCTGTGTTCAGCAGCCACTACTACGTCACCGCCGACGACGCGAACCAGTTCCGGGACAACGTGCCCCGGGCCATGTTACAGGCCATCGAAACCCACCCCGGCTTCCACCTCGAGATCCTCGGCGATCGGCTGATGGTGCGCCGCCCCCAGGTGTGGACCGACACCGAGGCCGTCGACCTCACGCGGCTCTGTTTAGGCATCGCTGCGTCGGTAAACAAACCGGCCCGCTGAAAGCGGTACAGACGGTGATGAAACCATGACAAACAAATGGGACGTTGCAGCGTACTTATTCGGATAGGCACAAACGCCACAAGGAGACTGCACCATGAAGATGAAGAGAACTGGAATGATCTCCGCGCTATCGGCGCTATCGGCGCTATCGGCGCTGTCAGCGCTATTGCTGGTCCTGTGGGTGCCGGGGTGCACGCGCAAGGCGAAACAGGGAGAGGGAACGCAGGGAAAGGCCAAGGTCGACACGCCACTGAAGTCAGACATAAAGGACCCCAAGGCGGGAATGGACCCCAAGGCGGGGATGGACCCCAAGGCGGCCAAGGACCCCAAGGCGGCCAAGGACCCCAAGGCGGGAAAGATGCCCCTGGTGAAGGCGCCGGAAGGAGACCAGAAGAACGTCGTAGAGGGAGCGAACCGCTTCGCCCTCGCGCTGTACGCGCGGCTCCGTAGCGCCAAGGGGAACGTGTTCCTGTCGCCCTGGAGCATCAACACCGCGGTGGCCATGACCTACGCGGGCGCCAAGGGGACCACGGCCACCCAGATGGCCAAGGTGATGCGCTACTCCCTGGCGCAGCCCAAGCTGCACCCGGCCGTGGGGGCCGTGCAGAGCCGGCTCTTGTCGGCCAAGGGCTATGAGCTCGCCGTGGCCAACCGCGTGTTCTCGCAGCAGGGGCTCACGCTCACGCCGGGCTTCGACAGCCTGCTAAAAAAGAGCTACGGCTCGCCGGTGCAGCAGCTCAACTACAAAGAGAACCCCGAGGCCGCTCGCAAACGGATCAATAGTTGGGTGAAGAAGCAGACCCGGGATCGCATCGCCAAGCTGCTCAAAAAAACGGACGTCAACAAGGACACCCGCATGGTGCTGGTCAATGCCATCTACTTCAAGGGGAGCTGGGCCAGCAAGTTCGACAAGAAGAACACCAAGCCCCGGGACTTCCAGATGACCGCCGCCAAGAAGGTGTCTGCGCCGACCATGTTCCAGCAGGGCAAATTCGGCTACCGCACAACCCCCGACGTGGATGTGCTGGAGATGGGGTATGCGGGCAAGGGGCTCTCCATGGTGGTGCTGCTACCCAAGAAGGTGAACGGCCTAGCCGCTCTGGAAAAGGGCCTCACCGCCGAACGCCTGGCGCAGCTCACCGCCAAGCTGCCCCAAACCAAGGTCAAAGTGTACCTGCCCCGCTTCAAGATGGAGAGCCGCTTTAATCTGAAAAAGCAGCTCATGGCCATGGGCATGCCCGTGGCCTTCACGGACCAGGCCGACTTCACGGGCATCGCGCCCAAGCCTCCCCTCAAGATCTCCAAGGTCATCCACCAGGCCAACTGCGATGTGACCGAAGAGGGCACCGTGGCCGCCGCCGCCACCGCCGTGATCGTTATGCGCAGCGGCAGCGCGGCCCGCCCGGCGCCCATCCCCGAGTTCAAGGCCGACCACCCCTTCCTCTTCCTCATCCGCGACGTCAAGACCGGCGTCATCCTCTTCCTCGGCCGCTTCACCGCCCCGAAATAGCCAGTCCGCCCCGGTTGCCCGTCGGAAAAGCCCGTACCGGGTTTGGATTTCTGGTTACCGAACCTTTCGGATGACCGGACAATGCGGGCAAGGCTACAGGTGGGAGATTTTCAGGTGGGGGATTTTCAGGAATGGATCTTCAAGGTTTGCCGCGTTTGCCGCGTTTGCCGCGCATGCCACGTTTGGCATTGCAGATCTTGAGATAGCGTCTGACTTCGCCGACGACCATGGAGCTTTTGTCCTTGAGCATGGCGCGGATCTGCTTGAGGGTCTGACGGCAGGGTCGTTTGGCCAGGGCGTGCAGCACCGTGAGGCGGATGCTCGCGTACCGGTCGTTTTTCATGGTGAGCAGCACCGCGTAGGCCTTCGGGTGTAGACTCGAGGCCAGGGCATGCGCGCAGGTCTGGCGAATGCTGTTGTTCGGATCCGTCTTGCAGTGCTTCAGCCCGGCGAGGGCCGGGTTGGTGCGGTATTTGCTCAGGGCGCCAATGGCCTGGAACTTGACCGTGTAACCCCTGGTTTTCAGGGCCTTGATCCAATGGGCGATGGTGCGCTTGTCGTCGATGGCGGCCATGGCCTGTCCGGCCTTGCGGGCGTGAGCGCTATTTTTGCCGAGCAGCAGCCCCCCGAGCTCCCCGATGAGCGTACCCATGCGCTTGGGGTCCGTCGGGGTCACGGTCACCATGGCGCGGGCGATGACCACGGGACCCTTGACCCGAAAGTTCTTTCGGCCCGCCGGGGTGGCGGGGTTGATTCCCAGGGGGCGGGCACAGGTGATCTCGTATACGCCGGGCTTGGTGATCTTCGCCCAGTTGGGTAGAAACAGCTCCCGGGTGAAGTTCCCGCCGTCGGGCAACTGACGCTGGCTGGAGATGCCGCCGAAGCTCGGTCCGGAGCTCCGGAGCGGGAGCGGCCTGCCCCCCCGGGGCTTGATCTCGACCTTGTAGCGGTTGGGTCGCCCTAGACTGTTGCGATAGTCGCCGCCCTCGGGGATCAGCAGATCCACGCCCGAGAGATTGCGAACTTTGTAGGTCATATAGATGGGCTCGCCCAGCATGAAGGTGCTGCGCTCGGGGACCAGGCTCACCTCCAGCTTCCAGCCCTTTACCGTGACCTTCGTCGTCGCGTTCGCGGTGGCGGTGGCGGGCGACGGCTTTGACACCCGCGGGGACGCCGCCGGGCGCGGGTCGGCTCTTTGGCGGGCCGCGGAGTCCCGTCGCGGCACCGGCTGGTTGCCGGCACAGCTCGAGGTGAAAACCAGGCCGGCTGCAAAGAGCCCAAACAGATTTCGGTTCATAGGGTAACTCCCGGACCCTTAGCAAAAAAAGGGGTTATGCTGATTCTGGGCCATTTGCTTCCCTGAGAAGGTTCTCAAGTATGATGGAGGGAGTTGGGGGGTCAATCGGAATATGCGCACATGGACTCTTCGAACGGGTCGCTCTGATCGAGATCGTCGTCGATTAGATGAGTCTGCTGGTCTCTCAAACGGGCCGGAGCGCGGGCTGTCCGCGCAGAACCGGTGGTCGCAGGGCGACAGACAGGGCATGGTCCAAGGTGGCCTACTCGTCGTCGGAGTCGCAGAGTCGCAGAATCGCAGAGTCGCAACGGTAGCGTGTGCTCCAGAGCCCAGCCGCTGAAGCTCAACTCTCGGTGGTGACGGGCCATGGGCCAGCGGAGGTGATCCGTGGAAACGGAAACGGCTGGGGTGCTGATGGTGGCGTTGGTGGCCACGTTACGGGTCCTCAGTATCCGTATGTCCAGGTGTCCCCAAGGAATTCACCGAGCGCGCCTTTCCCACCAAACAAGACGATCATGCCTCGGCCGGCGTCGTACACCATGCTGGCGTTGTTTCGTTCCGGGGGACGCGCCGTGGGCGTGATCTCCCGCCACTGCTCACCGTCGTATTCCCAGGTGTCGTTGTAGAGCCCGTAGTTGTACCCGCCGAAGAGCACTACCCGGCCACGGTCCGAGTCGTAGGCCAGCGTGTGGTTCGCCCGGACGGAAGGAGACAGCGCGGGACTTTTTTCCGACCATTGCACGCCATCGTATTCCCAGGTGTCTGAAAGGAAATCGTAGTCGTCCCAGCCACCGAAGAGCACTACCCGGCCACGGTCCGAGTCGTAGGTCATGGCGTGCCAGGCTCTCGGTGAAGGCGAGTTGACGGGAGAGATCTCGAGCCACTGTTCGCCGTCGTACTCCCAGGTGTCTCCCAGGTAGACGAAGCCGTCGTCCCAGTCGCTTCCTCCGAAGAGCACCAGGCGTCCACGCGCAGCGTCGTAAGCCATCGCGAGAAATCTCCGAGCGCGCGGGGAGATCTGCGGGGTGACCTCGGTCCACTCGACACCGTCGTGCTCCCAGGTGTCGTTTCGGCAGACATAGAGCGGATCGCTCGGCGGGATCCAACCGCCCCCGAAAAGCACCAATCGGTCTCTCTGGGAATCGTAGGCCAACCCATGGCCGTTGCGCCCTGTCGGCGAAGAGGCGGGCGTGGCCTCGAACCAGGTGAGCGCCTCGAGCGTCCATAGGTCGTTGAGGGTAGCCTCGGGACCGCCTAAGGTTGCGCCCCCACCGAAGAGCACGACAAGTCCGCGAACTGAGTGGTAGACCATGGCGAGACTCTGCCTCGCGCACGGCGACGTGGCGGGAGATTCCACATGCCATTGCGCGTTTTCTACGACACAGGCAGCTGAGCACCCATCGCCGCTGTACAGGTTCCCATCGTCGCACTGTTCCCCGGCCTCGATTTCCCCGTTTCCGCACTGGTCGGGGCTGTGCTCTTCACCCCACGTAGCGTCTCCGGTATCGTCGGCGACAAATACGTCTGCGACGCTGCCAACGTTCTGTGCGCCACAGGACGGCAATCCCAACAAAAACAGGATCGTTATCCACCCCGCGATAGCTCTTTCGCTCGCCGTCGACATCCTGTCGCCAGAGTAGGCCATCTTTGGTCCGCGTGTACATAAATAGTCACGCACACTGACAGTGGTGCTAGATGGTGACAGGTCTTTAGAATTTAGTTTTCCGGGGTGAATGCGTACCAGCATCATGCTGATTATTGGCCAATGGGTCGAGTTGGGATGGGATGGTGTCGTTGGTGGAGAGACTCGACGCGCGGTTAGATTGGGTTGTGACCAGCTTGTCGGTCTACTGGCGAGGGGGCGCCGTGATCAGGGCCAAAAGGACCATTTGAGCGTCGCATGTCGAGGCACGCCGCAATTGCTCGCTCTGGGCACCCAAAGTCAAAAGATACAAAATGCTAATGCGACTCAACCGACGAACAAACATCGGCCAGATGTTGTCAACGCGTTCACGGAGAACAGCCGGACACGTCGTAGGCTTCGCAGCTCGATTGACAAGAAAGGATCCCGTCGTCATAGCCTTGCGAAACGCAGGTGGCGCCGTTCAACTCCGTCCCGTCGCACACCTCGGCGTGCGCAGTCTGCCGGATGCCATCGCCACAGTAGCCGCGGCAGGCGGAAGTGTCGAACTGGCAGGCTTCCGGAGTGTATCGTCCCCCAGTACATGCGAGGGTTCCCTCGTAGAACCCCATGAGCGTACAGGTGGCACCGTCGAGGTCGGTCCCATCACACTGCTCCTGGTGCAAAAAATCGATAATGCCGTTGCCGCAGGCCACACAGTCCTCGAATCCGACATACGTACACCAGTCGCAGGTGAGATCACCGGACACGTAGCCATAGTCGGTACAGGTCGACGCATTGCCGTCACAACTCTCGCCGATCTCGATAATGCCATTGCCACACCGTGGCGACAACCGCTCGTCACATCCAGCGGATTGGGTCACCAGGAGCGCCGCGCACAGCACCACGCAGGTACCGCCTACCCAGTCAAGGAACGCTTCAATCAAGTACTCCTGCAACGCACGCGCAAAGAGTTGGCTCCGCGAAATCCCAAAGCTCCCCGCTAGCCGCGCCACGCGTTGGTAAACATCATCTGGCAATGAGATCGTTGTTTTCATTCCAGTCGTATCGTCAGCCAGCAGATCCGCGGTCATGGCTACGGGCCCAAACAGTACCTGACCTACTCAGCGCCTTGGGCGGGCGAGTTGTCCTAGCCAGCGCTCAACCATACTTGGTAAAGGGATCTCCTGATGTCGATGCCCGTTGACAAGCTGCCACGCCGCGATCTCCTGGCTCGCACCGAACTCATGTCCAAGATTGTCAACGAGCTCTTGCCACTCCTCGCGAGAGGCCGGGTGTCCCTCTATCTCGCGTGTCAACGCCTCCTGCTGCGGAAGAATCAACTCGGCCGCGAACGCTCGCGCTCTCTTTTCTGGTATCTCCGGTGCAAAAGGACCCAAGGCCTCGGCAAATGGCAGGGCACCCTCCCTGTCGAAGAGCAGGTGGCACAATTCGTGGCACAGTGTCGCTCGTCGACCCATCTCTCCCTGCGCGTGGCGGCCATCCTCGTTCACCAGGATCGCAGGACCGTGGTTTTTCCCGAATACGGCAATCGCGTCAAGCACGTCTGCCCCGAGGGATACCTTCATCACCTGTACGCCGAGTGACTCAAGCACGCGTTCAATCTCAACCCGGCCTTCTGAATGCGTATCCGGGAGAAGCGGACGCGCCGCCCGTGCAAGCGAGTAACCCTGCTCCCATGCCATCTGAGTGGCCGTTACGGCCTCTTTGACTCTTGTTTCAATGTTGTCGAGCGCCGGAGTTTCACGTTTCTCGATTTTCGAAATCTCGCCTAAAAGCCGGCCCAACGCCTCGTCGTCAATCAAATCGGCGGCCATCCGGGCTGCCGCCAGAATTTCGTCCTCAAAGTACCGTCCGTCGCGCACGATGAGGTAGGGCTCCACCACCACTCTCGAGCTCTCCTCCAGTCCAGCACCGTACCGGAGCACGAATTCTGTATCCGTGGATCGATCTCGCGCTTCCCAGCGTTTCAAGACGAAACGCGCTCGTCCGTCGCCCGATAGAGCCAACCGGGTGGCTACCGCGTCGCCAACGTCCTGTAGCGTTTGCAAAACGTCATCGATCGGAAGCAGAGTACTCCCATTCCGAGTACTCACGATGCACTGAAAGCCCTGCCGTAAGAAGCGCACCGGTTCCGCAGTCGCTCCTTGAAGTGATCTTGCCAGATCATGTACCTCAAGGAAGGACAATACCTCGTCATGGACACCATCCGCATATTCGGGTGACTCATCCGTCCGGAGCTTCTCTATCTCTGTCTCCAAGGCCATCGGTGAGCGGGGATTGAGTGGCAGCGGATAAGACTGCTCCCACTCCAGATGGGGCCAGGCCTCGGCGAGGAACTCCAAGAGCTCCACCCATGTCCATTCGATCCCAACGACCTCGCCCGTTTCAGAAATGCCCTCATCCCACGCCCCCCAAATGGGTCGTCCGTCTACCCAGAGGACAACCTCTCCGCGGGTCACCTCCGCCGCCGAGCCTGTCTGGACTCCGGACCACTTCAACGAAAACCCAAAATGCTCACGGCTTCCGAACATCATCGGGGCTTCAACCATCGCTCAATCTCCTCGGCGCAGCCCTGTCGATACGCTACCTCGCGGATGCTCCTATGAATTGCCGGAGGTACGGCTCTGTCCTCGAAGTCCTCTGGAAAGGCATGGTAGCTACGGCCAGGTATGGTCGGGGTGGCGCGGTAGAGCCAGGCATTATGCACGATGTATATTCTCTTTGGATGATCGTGGGCCCAATTAGACGGGGACCAACAAACCCCGCTATTCAGTAACCGCTCCAACAGCTCCCCGGTATCCTCGGCTGGAACGAGTGCACGCGGACACTTGCCGACTCGTACGCTCCCACGACCCCTACGATCCGGAACTTTCACGAAGCCTGGATGATCTTCGGCCCAATGATGCTTCCGTTTGGGGTTCTCATCGGTCTGGTACTCCCATTTGGTTTTCGTCTCGGCGGACATGACTGCTCATTCCTTGCCACCAGAATCGTCCAATTGAAGCCAGCTATGATTTTGATAGCATAGCAGAACATCGAGCGGTGCAGAAAAGCGTCCGCCCATACTATCTTGAGCAAATCCTCCCAAAGGTCTGTAAAGGGGATCAAGCTGACTTATGGCCACCTGCTCAAGTATGAGGGAGGGGATTTGGGGGGTCAAGTGGTGGGGATCTAGCCTTGCCCGCCGCCTTTCGTGGACACCCGACTTTGGGGCACAATGGTCCCGTGGAGGTCCTGATGGGTGGCAAGAAGAGAAGCCGTAAGTACACGCTTGAGCAGAAGCAGGAAGCCGTGAGGCTTGTCCGGGTCAGCGGTCAGGGCATCAACGATGTAGCTCGCAAACTCGGAATTCCGACGAACACACTAAGGACCCTAAGGGTCCTAAGGGTCCTTAGGGGCCTACAGCATCTGCTCGATTTCGGCGGCAACATGGAAGGTGGAGGGCTCGCCGTGTACAGGCCGGGAGCGCTTGACGACCACCACGGCCCACAGGGGCGGCGTAATGGGCAGGTCGGGCTTGGCGAAGATCTCGAGCCGCGTCCCGGGGCGCAGGGCCTCTTCAGCCTCGAAGAGCATACCGGATCCGGACAGACACACCGCGTGGGCCGGGATCCGCGTCGTAGAGCCCACGGCCTGGTAGGTCATGTGGCAGTTGAACTCCATCCGCGGCAGGCCGCGTCTGTCCGGTTTCTTCTGAGCAGCAATTTGAGCGCCTAGCAGCATGGTCGACTCCTTCCGGAGACGTCAGTCTCCTTAGTCCGACTCTAGGCTGCTCCAGGAAATGGGGCCAATTTTTGGATCCCCGCCCTTTGGATCCCCCCCCAGATTGGGATCCACTCAGGGTGCGATCAGATCGGCGAAAACTGCTCAGTCGCAAGCTACCCTGTCGTGGGGCGTATCGCTGCCGTGGAGGTGTCCACGGTTCTGTTTGAGCATCTCGGCCAGGAGGAAGGCCAGCTCCAGGGCCTGCTTGGCATTGAGCCGGGGATCGCAGTGGGTGTGATAACGGTCTGAGAGATTGGCTTCGGTGATCGCCTGGGCGCCACCGACGCATTCGGTGACGTCCTGGCCGGTGATTTCGAAGTGCACGCCGCCGGGATAGCTTCCCTCGGCGCGGTGTACGTCGAAGAACTCCCGCACCTCTTGCAGGATCTTGTCAAAGGGCCGGGTCTTGAGACCGCTGGCGCTCCTCACCGTGTTGGCGTGCATGGGGTCGCAGGACCAGACTACCCTTTTACCTTCGCGCCCGATGGCCCTGATCAACCTCGGCAGGTACTGCTCCACCTTCTGGGCCCCCATGCGCACGATGAGGGTCATGCGTCCGGCTTCGTTCTTCGGATCGAGCGTATCGATCAATCGGAGCAGCTCGTCAGGCTCGGTGGTTGGCCCGCATTTGAGACCCAACGGATTCCCGACGCCGCGCAAAAACTCCACATGGGCGTGGTCCAATTGGCGGGTACGGTCGCCGATCCACAGCATGTGAGCCGAGGTGTCGTACCAGTCTCCGGTGGTGCTGTCGACCCGGGTCAGGGCCTCTTCGTAGTGAAGCAGTAAGGCCTCGTGCGAGGTGAAGAAATCCGTCTCTCGAATCTGCGGTGTGCTCTCGGGAGTTAACCCGCAAGCCGCCATGAAGGCCAAGGTCTCGGCCAAGCGGTCGGCCATGTCCCGGTAGCGCTCTCCCAGGGGGCTATCGGCCACGAAGTCCAGGGTCCACTCATGCACCTTGTGCAGGTTGGCGTATCCGCCCTGGGCGAAGGCGCGCAGCAGGTTGAGCGTCGCCGCGGACTGGTTGTGGGCCTGAATCATGCGCTCGGGATTGGGCGTGCGAGACGCCTCGGTGAAGTCCATGCCGTTGATGGAATCCCCCCGATAGGCGGGCAACTCGAGGCCGTTTCTGGTCTCGGTGTCTTGGGAGCGAGGTTTGGCAAACTGGCCCGCCATGCGTCCCACCTTGACCACCGGCAGCGCGGCACCGTAAATCAGCACCACGGCCATCTGCAGCAGCGCCCGGAAAGTGTCGCGAATGTTGTCGGCGTGGAACTCGGCGAAGCTCTCGGCGCAGTCGCCTCCCTGCAGCAAGAAAGCCTTGCCGTCGGCAACCCTGGCCAAGGCCCCCCTCAGGCGGCGCGCTTCCCCGGCGAAGACCAGCGGCGGATAGGACTGCAGCGTCCGTTCAACGCCGATCAGCTTGTCCGTGTCCGGATACACGGGCACCTTTTGAATCGGTTTTTTGCGCCAGCTATCGGGCGTCCACAGGTCGGCCATCACACGTTCCTTCTCACCTGGATGAGTCCCCCGAAGGCACAGCATATAGACCGGTTAGAAAAAAGTAGCCAGAAGATCGTAGGAACAACAAACGCTGACATCAGTTCCGTACAATCACCGCCACCGAACCGACAGATCAAGCTTCACTACCAGAATCAGCGCCAGCACCGTTGCCATCACACGTTCCTTCACAAGCCATGTAGGGCCGCGTCACCGAAGGAGAGGTACACGCGGTCTCCCGGGCTCAACGCCAGAGCCCCGAACCGGGCGTCGGTGAGCAGTACCTCCAGCGTCAGGTCTTCGTTCCCTAAGGTCACGTGGACCCTTCGCAAGGTGTCGGCGTCCTCGACGCCCAGGAGTCGTCCTTCGAGCACGTTGGCGGCCGACTCGACGGGGTGGTCGGCGGCCGACTCGACGGGATGATCTCGACTCAGGATCACCTCTTCGGGACGGATCCACAGGTGGCTCCGGCCCGGCTTCAGGGCGGCGCCCGTAAGGGAGATGCCGCCGACCGAGCCACACCCTGGTTCGGTGCAGCGTAGGGGCAGCAGGTTCCGTAGACCGAGGAACTCCGACACCTCCACGTTGGTGGGCTCCCGAAACAGCTCCCGGGGGGTGGCCACCTGCACCAGTCGGCCTTCGAGCATCACCCCCACGCGATCGGCCAGGTGGCGCGCCTCCTCCTTGGCGTGGGTCACGTGCAGGAAGGTGGCGCTGCTCTCGGTGTGCAGCCGCGCCAGCTCACCCCGCAGATACTCTCGGATGGAGGCGTCCAGGGCCGAGAGGGGCTCGTCGAGCAGGAGCAGCTCCGGCTGGGTGGCCAGGGCCCGCGCCAGGGCCACCCGCTGCTCCTCGCCGCCCGAGAGGCTGCCCACGTCCCGGTCCAACAGGTCCGTAATGCGCACCAGCTTGGCAAGGGAGGCCACCCGGCGGGCCACCTCCCCCGGGGCCACTCCTGACACCCTCGGGCCATAGGCGATGTTGCGGCGCACGGTCAGGTGCGGAAAGAGCGCGCAGTCCTGGTACACGATGGCGAAGGGGCGGTCCTCCGGCGGACACGCCGTGAGGTCCTCGCCGTTCCACAGGATCTGCCCGTGGTCCGGTGGCCGCAGCCCGGCGATGAGCTCCAGGGTTACAGACTTGCCCACGCCGCTGGGGCCCAGGAGCACGAAGTACTCCCCCGGCTCCAGGGTCAAGTCCAGCCCCCGAAGAGACCACTGGCCGAGCCGCTTGCGGAGATCACGCAGCTCAAGCATCGGGATCCTCCCGCTGCTGGGCCGCCGGCCGGGCCAAAAACCGCAGGAAGGCAAAGACCGCGATGCACACCACCACCAGGAGCAGGGCGGCGGACCGGGCGTAGCTCAAGCCGTAGTCGTTGAGCCGCTGGTACACGAGCACCGGCGTGGTCATGGGGTAGTAGGCGATGATAATCACCGCACCAAATTCGCTGATGCCACGGGCCCACATTAGGCTCATGCCTGAGACCACGCCGCGCCAGGCCAGCGGCACCGACACCGTGAAAAAGACCTGCCGGGGCGAGGCCCCCAGGGACCGCGCCGCCTTCTCCAGCCGGATGGGCACCGCCTCGAATCCCTCCCGGGCGGCGTTGACCAGGAAGGGCAGCGACACAAAGGCCATGGCCACGGAGATGCCCACCTGGGTCCCCACCAGCCCTCCGCCGAAGGCCTGGCCCAGCCAGGATCCCCGGCCGATAACCGTGAGCAGGGCGATGCCGGCCACCGTGTGCGGGATGGCGATTGGTAGATCGATAATGGCCAACAGCAGCGATCGCCCGGCGAAGCGCTTTCGAGCCAGCAGATAGGCCAGGGGCACCCCCACCAGGGTGCAGGCCAAGGTGGCCCACAGGGCGGCGAAGAGGGTCACCCGGATGGACTCCAGCACCACACGGTCCCGAGCAGCCGCCGAGAGGTCCGACAGGGACGTAGCCACCACCATGCCGATGAGGGGCGCCACCACGAACAGCACCACGCTCGAGCCCAGCACGGCGAGCACCAGGTGGAACCACCACTGTCGGCCGATAGAGCGTCTCACGGCCACTGCCATCGCCTCCTCAACGTTGAGCTTCCACCAGCGGACGAAGACGCTTGGGCAGCTTGTCGATGCCGTCCACGACTACAGGCTGCAAAAAAGGCTGACCGTTCTTCTCGATGATGCGCCGCCCCTCGGGCGACAGGAGAAACGCCACGAAGGCTTCGGCCAACCGGGGATGTGGCGCGCGTTTGGGGATGGTGACGGAGTAGACCATGGGCTCCCCTCGGCGCGTGATGTAGCTGCCGGGCTTTTTGCCCGTCACCCGCACGGAACTCTCGCGATACAGCGTGGCCAGGCGCGACGACTTCAGGTTCACCTCGTCAGGCAGCAGGATCAGCTTCAGGCCGTGCTGAGCGGCCACGCTCCGGTAGATGAACAGGTAGTCGATCTCCCCCGCCTCCAGCAGGGCCAGCAGGTCCGTCTCCTTCGGCCGGATGAACCTACGTCCATGCTTGGCCGTGAGCTGGGCGGCCAACCCCGAAACCCGGTAGTGCTTCTCAGCCAATTGGAAGGCCATCACCGACCGATAGCCACAGGGATCGCTGTTGGGATCTGAACGGCCAAAGCGCACGGAGGGATCGAGGAGGATCTCGTGCCAGTTCTTTGCGGTCACCTGCGCGGCCCGACGGGACTTCGCGGTGTACGCGATGGCCATCTCGTTAGTGGCGAAGCGGATGTTGAAATCAACATGGTCGGGCATAAGCAGGTTCTGCACGACCTTGTAGTCCGCCGAGGCCAGGATATCAGCCCGCCGGCCCAGGTCACTGATCTTCCGCGCGCAGTGCCGACTCCCCGCCGCCTCCGCCCGGATGGTCACCCCCGGATGCTTCTTATGGAACCCCTTGCCCAGGTCCCTAAAAGGCACCGAGAGACTCCCGGCGTGAAGGATGACCAGGTCTCCGGACAGCCCCCCACCCTTCCCTCGATTGGCGCCGCCATCCATGACGCTACGGTAGTGCCGCCACGCCCACACCACCGCGAAAATGACGACCAGCCAGATCAGTATGGGCGTAACCTTTTTCATCGGGCTCCTTGCGCATAGGAGGGGATGCCGTCTTGGCGATCTACCTGGCCGGGCAGGCCACCCCACCGATCACCAGGACTCGGATAAAAATGGCCACCAGTTGTCTTCTCATCTCTACTTCTCGAGCTTCTTGAACAGGTCTCCCAGGGTGCCGAAGCCGCCTTGGGGTCCGGCTGAGCCGCCCTGCTTCTTGCGGTCGGCGTCGAGGTACTCCGTCGCCAAGGCGCGCTCGTCGGCGGCCAGGGCGGCGCGCTCGGACAGGCGCAGACGCCCCTTTTCGTCGGGCTCGAGCACCTGGGCGCGAACCTCCTGGCCGATGGGGAAGCGGCTGCGTAGATCGTCAGGGGCGTCGCGGATCTCTTCACGCGGAACCAGGCCGCGGGGAGAGCGCCCAGCTTCGGTAGCGCCGGGGAGGCGAAGGAATATGCCGTAGTGCTCCACCCGCTCTACTGTGCCGGTGACCACATTGCCGGGGGTGAGCGAATCTCCCCCTGTGCCCGCGCCCGCTCCTTCGCGGATCCGGTCACCGGGAGCCAAGCCAATTCGTTTTCGCGACGGGTCGACGGAGACCACTGTTACATCCACGGACTGCCCCTCTTCAAAGGCACGACGAGCGTCCTGGATGCGCGGATCATCCAGGGTGGACACGTGCAGCAGGCCGTCCACGCCGGGCGCCAGCTCCACAAAGGCCCCGAAGGGCTGCACCCGGACCACGGTGCCCTGGTGGCGCGAGGACAAAGCGAACTGCTCGTCGATATTCTCCCAGGGGTCGCCCGCGAGGGACTTGAGCGATAGGGAGAGCCGCTCTCCCTCCATCTTAATGATCTGCACCGTGAGCTCCTGGCCCGGGTGCAGCACCTCCTCCACCTGGGAGACCCGGCTATGGGAAATCTCCGAAATATGGAGCAGTCCGTCCACTCCGCCCAGGTCCACAAAGGCCCCGAACTCTCGGATGGAGTTGACCTTGCCGGGCAGCACCGCACCCACCACGAGCTTCTCGCGGAGCTTCTCGGCCTGCTTGGCGCGCTCCTCGGCCAACAACACCTTTCGGGACACCACTACGCTGCGTCCCTCTTCCCGGTACTCGGTCACTTGGAAAGACAGCTTGCGATCCACAAATTCCGTCAGGTCCTCCACGTAACGCAGAGAGATCTGGGAAGCCGGGCAGAAGGCCCGTACTCCGCCCACCTCCACCTCGAGGCCACCCTTGATCACCGTCTTGACCACACCCTCCACGGGCATGCCTAGCTGGTGGGCGTCCTCCAGGATACGTTTTCCCTGGCTGCCGCCGCCGAGGACCCGGCTGAGCACGACCCCCTCGGGCCCCCGCCGCAGCACCCGGGCCTCCAGGGCGTCGCCCACCGCAGCGGTGGACTTCCCCTTGTCGTCGAGCAACTCGGAGGTAGCGATGAGCGCCTCACCCTTGGCCCCAATATCCACGAAGGTCCACTCAGAGCCCACCTGCAGCACCGTGCCGGTGACCTCCTGGCCCTCCTTGATGCGAGCCGGCGGCGCCTTTTCGAGGGACGCCTCGAGCAGCTCCGCGAAGCTCTTCTCCTGATCGTTTGATTTGTCAGTCGTCATACAGTTTCCGGAATCGTCTGTGGTGAGGGCTCGGCCCTAGTTGGAGATTATCTGCGAACAAAAATATTGAGAGGCCGCCTCCGCCAGGGTATCCCACTCGTCTTCGTGACCCAAGCCTTGCAACTCCCGAGCCATCCCCAGTTGCACCTGACCGCCACTGGTACGGTACCAGGCCAGGTGCATGGTGTGCATGGACTCCGAGTGCCACGGGAGGTTGACCTGGATCATACAGCCCTCGTGAACGGACATCTCGGAGAGCTCCACCCGTCCACCGCCGATGCTGATCTCGTTGAGCGCGGCGGGGCTCCACTTGCCAAGGTGGGGCACCAACACCGTGCAACTCCAAGGGGAGAGGATCCGTGTGCGCGTGTGGTGCCGCTCCGGCAGGGGCCGGATGTCTCCGGTGAGCATCCGTCCCAAAAAGGCCAGCTCCCCCACCTGAGCCGGGCGCAGGGCGAGGCCCGAGCCCGCGGGCATCTTCGGCGCCTGGCGCAAGCGCCGCCAGGCCACCAGGCCGGTGAGGAACACCTCCGCACGAACCGCGGGGAACTGAATCCAGACGCAGAGCTCCTCGCCCACGCCCACCTCGGTGACCCCGGGCAAAAAGATGTACCCGGTACGAAGCTCGGTGGGAAACCACGCGTGAAGCTCCCGGGGGTTCTGGATGATTTTCTGAAGCGTCTGCATGATTGCCCGGCGGCGCGGCACAGGAACCGGCCTAGACTTTTACGGTATCCCAGGCCCACGTCCTAATCAAGAGCAGACGTCAGGCCCCGATCATAGCC
Source organism: Deltaproteobacteria bacterium (assembly GCA_029938605.1). GTDB lineage: Bacteria > Myxococcota_A > Polyangia > HGW-17 > JAJRWW01 > JAJRWW01. The sequence goes on from JAOZUO010000005.1 coordinate 29,693, forward strand.
CCCTGGGCAGCGCGAGCGATCACTTCGCTGCGTACACGCAAACCCGGTTCCGCCCGCCGTGCTTGGCATCGTAGAGGGCCTCGTCGGCGGCAGCCATCAGAGCCTCTTGGTTGGCGATGGAGGGGTGGGGCACACCGGCCACCCCGACGCTCACCGCGACCGGGATCCGCATAGACTCCCAAATGAACTCGTGCCGGATCACGGTGCGACGGATTCGATCGGCCATAATCTGCGCCGCCGGTAACGGGAACTCGCGACAGAGCACTACAAACTCCTCTCCACCGTAGCGGCAGAGCACGTCCTCGGTGCGGATGGTTTCGGCGACCACATCCGCGAAGCCACGCAGCACATAATCCCCTGCCGGGTGGCCGAATTGGTCGTTGACGCGCTTGAAGTGATCGAGGTCCATCATGACCAACGACAGCGGCATCCGGTGACGATCGGAATAGGCCCACTCCGTCTCCAGCCGCTCGCTGAAATAGCGCTTGTTGAAGACCCGCGTCAGCCCATCCCGCAAGGCAGCGTCGTACATCTGCTCCCGGAAGTTGTGCTCCAGCTCGTCATGCAGCGTGAACTTGAAGTGTACCTGCGGGGCGAGCTGAATCTTGTCGCCGTCCTGCAAGCAGCATTTCTCCACCCGCTCCCCGTTGACGAAGGTGCCGTTGGTGCTGCCGGCGTCACGCAGCTCCACGCCGCCATTGAACTTCAACAATTTGCAGTGGATCCGGCTGATACCTTCCTGATCGAGGCTCAGCGTGGCATCGCTGCTCCGGCCGATGACGGTCAGGTCTTCCAGCTCAATGGTAGCACCGGTATCCGGTCCACTGAGCACCACCAAAAAAGCGCGGTTCCCGTCGCGCTCGCCCATCACGGGGGCGGTCTCGCCTTTTATGATCTTTGTCGCGTCGTCGAATTCCATCACTGACTCGCGCAACCAACCGGTCGCAGACGTTCACCCTGTCCCTACGAATATTCAGGTTTTGGCGGATCCGTCAAGATTCACGCTCCCATCCGGGAGCCGCCGACCCCGAGCTTTCCGGGGTTATTCCCGAAATTAAGCCCTTGAACCCATCGCCATAGTAAGCTAAGCCTAAATCGCTCAAGCTACCAAGAGGACAGCAACCTATGAGTCAAAGCTACCACGGACACGAGGTCATGCAGCTGATGATGACCTCCGGAGAAACCCTCACCGAAGAGAGCTATACCTCCGCCTTGGCCGCCCGTTTCGGCGCGGACGCCACCTTCTTTAGCTGCTCCGCCGACGGCATGACTCCCCTGGAGTTGCTCACCTTCTTCCGCGAGCGGGGCAAGATCGTCGACGTGGACGGCGGCTTCCACTTCGGTGCCTGTGGGCACGGCAACGGTCATGGGCACGGCGGCGGTTGCGGCCACTAAGTAGCATCCGCAACCACCGGTCACTATTGCGCATGACCGCGCAGCTCCTGGGCGACGGCGTCTGTGAGGCGCTTCAGGCGACCTTCGCTCGCGAGAGCCACAGGGGCGCCAATGCAGATATCTACTCCTCCCGGGTACCCCATCAATGTGGCAAATGCCTCCATGGTGCCCGCCAGGGGAGGAATGCAGAAGACACGGTGGCTTTCAAAGCCGGGCGCCCCGAAACGGTCTGTGTCGATGAAACCCAGGTTGGAAACCTGGCCCGAATGCTCGTCGTGGGTAGCGATGAGCTTGGGGCCCCGCAGCGCGGTACCCGCAAGACGCATGACCCAAAGTGGCCAGTCTCGCAGCACATTCCGATTCAGCGTGTCACTCGCGTGATCTCCGCGCTCAATGGCCTCTAGTATCCCCTGTTGAAAGGCCTGCGCCGGGTCGTCTCGGGTGAGGTACTCCCCCACCGGAAGGAGACACATGGCCGTAAGATTGGCGTTGGACCGCAGGTCTGGTCTATGCCGACGTAGATCCACAGGATAGGAGAAGCGAATCTTCTCCTTGTCCGGGACCTGTGCATGGCGAGCCAGCGCGAGGGAGAATCGGGCGATCAGCTTGGAAACCCGTCCCGACACCGTGGCGCGGTACCAGGTCGTCTCCAGACTGTGACCCCGCCGCGTCCCCGTCAATAGAGGGCTGGTGCGGCTAAGACGGGCGGTCGTCCGGTCCGTTAGGGTCGCCGCGATGTCAGCATCCGTAGGCGGTCCCAAGGGAGCTCGCACCACCGCTTCCCCGCGAGCAGCGGCAAAAAGCCCCTCGGCAAATAGAATGATTCCCCGGCCATCCATGACCGCGTGCAGCGTGCGAATGATCACCCGCGCCGGCTTTCCCCGAAGCAACAGAACCTCGGTGACCGGTCCGGTGTCCGCGTTCAATCCTTCCCGCAGAAACTCGGCCCCTTGGGCGCTATGGCCATCCCAACGGCTCCCGTCAACGATCCGTAAGCGCGGAGGCCGGCCGTCCGGCGTCCAATGGCTGAAGCGACCAAACCCACGCAGCCGGATACGGCACCCGGGCTGCGCCTGGGTCACCCGACGCAACGCCTCGGCCCACCCGGCAGAATCAAAGTCCCCTTCCAGGCCGGGATCCCCCTCGAAGACCAGCCCGATGGCAAAGGTTGGATAGAGCTGATTGGCCACGTGCCAAAGACGTTCCGTGCAAGACACCATGCGGTACGGAAGCTTCCCATAGAAGAGGTCACGCATTGCGCCAGTCTACAACACAATATCCGGGAATGTCGTATGCGCCTTCCCGGTTGACAGGAGACGAAAGAGGGCTACTACGGTCCGCAGGAATGAAGGTCCCTCGGATAGGCTCGCGAACAGAAACCATGACACGCACAGACAGATGGCGGGAGATCATCACTCTGGCGACCCCCGTGGTCATCGCCAAGCTCTCCTTCACCGCCATGGGTATCGTGGACACCGCCATGGTGGGCCGGCTCGGCGCCACCCCCCAGGCGGCCGTGGGCATCGCCACCACGTATATGTTCACCCTGTACGTGTTCGGGCTGGGCCTCATCGGTGTCATCAACACCTTCGTGTCCCAGAACCACGGCGCCGGACGCCTCGACCGCTGCGGAGTGGTGCTCGGCCACGGCCAGCGCATCGCCACGGTGGTCGGCGCGGTGACCCTGATCATCCTGCTGCTCTCGGGACCACTGTTTCACTGGTCCGGCCTCAGCGCGGGCGTATCGGACCAGGGGTATTCGTATCTTGTCTTTCGCGTCATCGGCCTGCCCGGCGTGTTCTGGTACTGGACCTACAACGCCTACCTGGAGGGGCTGGGCGAGACGCGCACACCCATGCGGATCTCCCTGGCGGCCAACGGGATCAACATCGTGTTGGACTACACGCTCATCTTCGGCGTGGGCCCCATTCCGGCCCTGGGCGTGGAGGGCGCCGGCATCGCCACGGCCTTGAGCAACCTGTTCATGCTGGGCTGCTTCGTGGTGGTGATTCACCGACGCAAGAGCGTCTACCGGAGGTACGGAGTCAGGTCCATCTGGGCCCCGATCAACTGGGACCTCATGCGGCGCATGATCCGCATCGGACTCCCCATGGGAGTGCAGCTCTTCCTGGAGATCGGCGCCTTCCTGGTCATCTCCGTGATGGTCGGCTGGGTTAGCGACGTGTCCCTGGCCGCCAACCAGGTGGCCCTGCGGGTCATGAGCGTCAGCTTCATGACCGCCTGGGGCGTCTCGGTGGCGGCCACCACCCTCGTGGGGCGACACCAGGGCGAAAGACAGCCCGATCTCGCGGCGGCGGCGGCACGACGAGCGCTGCTGCTCATCTTCGGATTCACGGTGATCTACGGCGCGGTGTTCGCCAGCCTGCCCCGGACCCTGGCGGAGCTGTTCACGCCCTTTGACAACGTGGCGACGGCCGCGACAACGCTGATCTACGTGGCCGCGGTGATTCAGGTCTTTGACGGCCAGCAAATGGTGGCCTACGGCGCTCTCCGCGGCGCCGGAGACACCCGCTGGCCACTGTACGTCGTCGTGTCCCTGAGCTGGGGGTTTGGCGTACCCCTGGTTTACATCTTGACCATCCCCGTCGGCCTCGGCGTCCTGGGCGCCTGGCTGGGTGTCCTCGCCATGCTGGCGAGCCAGGCCATGGTGCTGCTCTACCGCTTCCGCTCAGGGCACTGGAAGACCATCCGGGTAGACGATGACGCCGACCCCCCTCGCGACACCGCCCCCCCGAGCAACGCCGACCCCCCGAGCAACGCCTCTCGCGACACCGACCCCGGCTACGAGGCCACGATCTGAAGTCCCGCTAAGCTACTGACCCACCGAACAGGCCGGCACGAGATCCACGCCGCCGAAGAACTCCTGGGCCAGCAGGCGCCAGGCTCGTGCGTTCACCCGGTTGCGACACTTGAAGGGCGGGGGGCGACGACGAGCCTTGCCGAAAATCGCCCTGTGCTCCAGGAAGTAGCGCACCGCCAGCTCGGCGCCGTACTCCCCTACTCCGCTCTCGGGGTGAAAGGCGTAGTAGACCCCGCCACGCACGGTGGTGCGGTGGGGCGCATAGGGCTTCAGGCAGCGCTTACTGAGCTTGGCGCGCTTCCTTGAGCCTTGGCCCCGACCGAAGGTGCAGCGCTGAATGATGCGCTTGTGGAGCTTTCCGAGCACCCGCTGCGACCAGTCGCGGTGGTGGTGATCGTTGAGATGGAACAGCTCGTGAAAGAGAGTCTCGCGCACGCCGCGCTGGTGGCCCAGCAGCGAGCCGTTGACGTTGTAGGCCACCGACCAGTCCCAGGCGTAGGCCGACGGGGTCCGCCGCCGCACCGAGCGGAAGGCCTTGATGGCCAGAGCGGTATAGCGATACCGCAGGCGCGACCGCGACCGCGACCGCAACCGCAACCGCGACCGCGACCGCAACCGCAACCGCAACCGCGACCGCGACCGCCGGGTCGAGCCCTGGCCACCGGACTGCTTCAGATGCTTGCCCAGCCCACGCATGAACCCGTCGATATCCACAAGCGCCTGGGCGATGCGCTTCAGGTGGCGGCGGTGGCGTCCCACGAGCAGCTCCGGCACCAGCTTCAGCTTGCCCCGCCAGCCGCCATCCATGCGCCGGGCCGGCTCCAACCCCACCACCGTACCGGTGCGGTCGTAAATGGCCCGCGCGAGGCGGACTGCCTTCACATCTTTTTTGTACCGCAGCGCCAACAGGCAGCGGATCCGCATCGCTCGCTTCCCCTTCGCGCAACCGGCCAGGGCCGAGGCGCCCCCAAACGAGCTCGACACCGAACCCGACACCGAACCCGATGACGAACCCGACACCGAACCCGATGACGAACCCTGGCGTCGTCCCCGCGGAAACAGAATCCGCGCCGCCTCTTTTACGGATACCACCGGCGGCGGCGTGGACCGCGCCCGGGGCCGCGGGCGGCTTCGGGGGCGCGCCACCGCCGGCTCGCCGGCCTTGGCGCTGGACACCTCCGACGTCCGCGGTGTCCGCCGGTCTGGCCCTGGTGAGCAACTGCAGGCCAGGGGGGCCACCTGGCCCAGAATGATCAAAACCCCGATTGGGCCGTTGAGGGTTGAGCTACGCATGGTGCAGAACCAACCATAGCACCCCGTAGGAGGTTGGGCCCGACGAGCCCGATTACTCGCTTGATGGTGACTCGCCGAGCCTGCTTGTCCAATGAAAATATTGACTTGAGGCGATTGGAAGGTATATTCGACTCAGGAATTGAGTCGAATACATGGCTTAATCGACTCATGGTATGAGTTGATAGTCTGGGCTATTGGACTCAGACGACCTGGAGGTGATCCTGTGGGGCGCTATATCTGGGAGCTGGAGCAGTGGCCGCGGCTTGGGTGGGACTCAGAGACTCTGCTGTCGCCGCTGGCCGCAGCGCGGCTCGCTCAGGGCAGATTGATGGGACGGACCAGTGGGCTGGGGCTCGCCATCATGCGTGACGTACACGCTGCGGTACTCACCGAGGAGACGGTACGCACCGCAGCGATCGAAGGCGAGATCCTGAGCCGGGAATCTGTACGGTCCTCGGTGGCGCGACGTCTGGGGCTACCGACCGCGGGGTTGCCGCCGGTGCCGCGAGATGTGGATGGGTTGGTCGAAGTACTGCTCGATGCCACTGCGGGTCACGAGCGGCCCCTGGATCACGAACGGGTGCACGGCTGGCACGCGGCGCTCTTTCCCACGGGGTTCTCCGGCATGCGTCGGATCCGCGTTGGGGAGTACCGGCCCCAGGGCGACGTCATGCAGGTCGTCTCAGGCCGCCCGGGGCGCCAGCGGATACACTTCGAGGCGCCCCCAGCGGAGCGCATGGTCGATGACATGCAGGCACTGTTCGATTGGTGGCGTGGGGAATCGGGGGGTCTCGACGGCCTCGTACGCGCCGGGCTGGCACACCTGCGGTTCGTCACGCTGCACCCTTTTGAAGACGGCAACGGACGGCTCGCCCGGGCGCTCACAGACATGGCGCTGGCCCAGGATGAGCAGTCGGGCGTCCGCCTGTACAGTCTCTCGGCGCAGATTGAAGCCGAGCGCTCAGACTACTACCACGCCCTGGAGCGAGCGCAGCGCGGAGACGGGAACGTCACCCCGTGGCTCTGCTGGTTCCTGGGCTCCTACGCGCGCGCAGTCCAGCGGTCGGAGGCAGAGCTCGACCGCGTGCTATCCAAGGCCCGTTTCTGGCAACACCACAGCGCCGAGCCCCTGAACGACCGCCAGCGAAAGGTGCTCGGGCGCCTACTGGATGCCGGACCGGGTGGGTTTGAAGGCGGAATCACCAACCGAAAATACGCCGGCATCGCCCACACCAGCCGCGCCACAGCCCAGCGCGACCTCGCCAAGCTCGTCGCCGCCGGTCTCCTGGTCCAACGACCGTCTGGCGGGCGAAGCACGAGCTACGACCTGAGCCGACACGCCGATGGGTTTGACGTGTCAGGCGGACCCAGCTCCGCCTGACACTGGTCACCTGGGATACTCTTGGTGAGCGTGCGTCTACGGCTCGACGATGGTGACGGGCACGGCGGAGACCACCCGGTACCCGATACCCAGAAGGTCAGGCTCGCCATCTCCGTCGCTGTCCACGTCGGGCAGAAACATCCAGTAGATGTCCGCGTTACACCTGACCTCGGTCTCGGTTCGGTGCTGTCATAGGTTAAGAACTGGAGGATCTCGCCCAGCTTGTTGTCGATGGTCCCATCGCCATCGATGTCGATGCCGTTGTCCTTCGCCGCTTCTACGGTGTCGGGGTAGTACACCGTCTGCACAATGAAATCGTAGCCGGTGCCGGTCATGGGTACGAGATCGCAGTGGCCGGAGCAGTCATCTATGCAATTGGCGGGGTTCTCTCCGCCGGCCACATCGCATACACCGTCGTGGTTGCAGACCGGGCAATCGTCGGAGCAGTTGGCGGAGTTCTCCTCAGCGTCGCATACACCGTCGTGGTTGCACCCGGTGCCGGGCTCGTCGCCGTCACAAGCCACCATGCCAAACGCCAGCCCGCCGGACAGCAGGATCAAGGGCAGAATCTGGCACCTCATCTCCATCATACCTCCCATAGTTTTCGTGTCGCACGCTTTGACGGGGCGTCTGGCGCGGAGTCGGTGGAGGGCTACAATCCGTGAAGCTCGAAAGCGCACTTGGTGGGTTTGAAGGTGCCGCCCTGCAAGGTCGCCTGGGCCTTGCCCGCGAGGTTGCGCATGGCGCAGGAGGGGTGGACCAGGAGCTTTCGCAAAGCGGGCAGGGCCGCCTTGTCCCCCAGTCCGGTGAGGACCAGCGCGGCGAGGCGCTTGATCCCATGGTGGGGGTCGGACAGGAGCTTGATGAGGATCGCGCTGTGCTTCTTGATGGCCGGCCCCGGCGCATTCGCCACCCAGAAGTCCAGGACGACAGCGCGCACGGTGAGCTCGGGGGCCGCGAGCAGCACCCCCCAGTCGAGCATTCCTTGGCCGTCTTTGCCGAAATGCTGAACGAGCTGGATCCGGGTCCAGGGATCCGGGTGATTCACCAGCGCAGTGAGCGCCTTCCAGTCCACGGGCCAGGGATCCTTCTTACGTCTGGAACGCGCGGCGAGCACCGGGAGCACCACGCCGGCCGCGCGATCCTTACGCGCCAGCAGACTCACCAGCTCCGGAGTCTTCCACGTGGCGAGCCGCCGCCGCCAGCCGTCCACAATACTGGGCGTTGGATCGGTCATGAAGGGCTTGAGGTGGTCTGTCTGGTCCAGGATCCACAGACGGTAGAACACCAGGAGCCGCACCAGCCAGGAGGGGTCCTTCGACAGCTTCACCAGCCGCGCGGAAACGACCTTGATGTCGGCCGGGTTGGTGAGCCCCAGCGACAGTCCAAGCACGGCGAAGGCGCGCACGCTCGGCTCGGGGGCGCCGAGCCCCGCCTCAACGAGCTTGAGCCTCTGGCTCACCGGGTAGTAGGCCGTGGGGATGTGGGCGAAGGCGCGGTAGTTCGCGTCCTTCATCTTAAGCTGCTTTTCGAGCTTCTCGAGCTCCATATATAGGTTGTGCTTCTTCTTGCCGTCCGCCAGGTTTGCCAGCTCCGCCCGTCGAAGCTGGGCCGGCTTGGGGCAACCCTGGGCGCAGGACCCCGGATGCAGCACCCGCAGCAACCACGAGTACTCCGGGAAATGGCGCCGCTTCCGGAGCCAGTCGAAGTCGTCGGAGCTCCCCAGGCCCAGCACCAGGGCCGTGATCAGCCCCGCCCGCGCCAGCTCCCCGGCCTGGGTGTCCCGACGCCAGCCCCGGGCAAGCCACTTTTGCACGCTGAAGGGAAAATACAGGCCGTTGAGCAGAATGAGGCGCTGCACCGGAGCGCCGGGCAACCGCCGGGCAGCGACGTTCATCATCGCCGTGAACAGGTGCTTGTTCAGGCGGTGAGAGGGATCGCTCTGCGTGGAGAACATCGCCAGGCTACGCTGGTACCATCCGGGGACCTTCCCGCCCGTGCGCAGGGGCAGCTCGGGGTTGGCCTCCAGGAACTTGAGCAGCAGTCCCAGATGACGCTGCGACAGCTTCTCCAGCATGGCCGCCATGGCCCTCTCCCACTCCAGCATATCCAACAGGTGCCGGCGGAACAGATCCTTGTGCCAATGCATGAGATACTTCTCTCCGGCAGCGGCGAAGGGGAGCCGGACAAAGAAGGTATCGAGCAACACCTTGGCCAGCGGATGCTTGGGATCGAGCTTGTAGCCGATGTCGTCGTCTAGGTACGCGGGGAACTTGACCGCCTGCTCGGCCTTGCTGGTTCCCGGCCGGGCCATGTGGACCTTCACCACGTGGGAGTAGATGTCGGTCATCCTCGAAAATGCGGCCTTGCGAAGCGTCTTGGAGATGGACTCCTGGTCAGCCTTGGCGGGAAAGAGCTTCTTCAGGTTGGCGGCGTGTACCTGGAGCCGGTCGTAGAGATTCGCGGCGCTTTGCACGCTCACCTTGGGCAGGACATGGATCCGGGTGATCCAGAACTGGAGCTTGTCGAGCAGGTCGTTGTTGTACCGGTCGAGGCCCGCGAGACCGACGCCGGGGAGCTCATTGGTGCCTCGGTGCGCCTGGTGCACATGAAGCACGGCCTTCTCCAGGCACTCGTCCCCCTCAAGGGCCTTGAGTCCCAGTTTCTTGCCGCGCCAGGCCCGCGCCCGGCCGTTCAGGATCGCATAGAGAAGCAGGTTATGCGGCGTACGCTCCTTGGCCTCCTCGATGGCCTTGAGGACCTTGGGGCACCCCGCCGGCATCTGGGCCGACAAGGCCGACACGTGCTGCATACACTCGGCGGTGACGGGGAGACCTTCGGACTTACCCGGCGCCTGCAATACGAGCTTGCACTTCTGAACCTTGCGCACCAGACGCTCCCGGGTGGCTCCCGTGGAGGAGTACCGCAGGACCCCGGCGATGAGCCCCACCACGACCACCGCAAGTACAGCGAAGTACGGCCACTTGGAGCTCTTCTTCAGGCTCTCATCAAAATCGTCGTCAGAGAGCGAATCGTCGCTCGAATCTAATTTGGCCATAGGTCAGGTCACCTCATGCTCGCGATTGTCAAACCGGTAGTTCCCCAACCGGCGGCGAATTATACATCATTCAGAGGAGCCCCGGGGTAGACATCAAGGGTGCTGTAAAGACCCCCATGCTTCGTTGAGAATACCCTGGTCTTTGTTCTCGTCTGAATAGGGGAGCGCGGTATAATCGCGACAGATCACACAGGTATCCGCTGGAGGCCCCGCCATGACCCTGACCCACATCGCGATCGCGACGGCGCTACTGCTCTTGGGCTCCGTCACCGCAGCCCAGGCCCAAAAGGCGGGCCGCGCCACGCTCATCGTCAAGAGTAAACCCATGGCCCAGGTCTACGTGGACGGCGCGAGCGTGGGCACCACGCCGTGCAAAGTGACCGTGGTGGCGGGTCTGCATCGCGTGGAGCTGCGTACCACCGACGGTCGCACCCAGACCTTCCGGCTCACCTTCACCGCTGGCAAAAAAAGGACCGTGAGCCATCGCTTCCCCCCTGCTCGAAAGGGAGGCACCGGATATCTCAGCATCACCTCTACGCCCTGGGCCCAGGTCTTCGTGGGCGGCCGCGCCGTGGGCACCACGCCCATGAGCCGCTATGCCCTCACGGCGCGAAGCTACCTGGTGGAGCTCAAGACCTCCAACGGGCAGACCTACAGCCGACGGGTCTACGTGCTCGCCAAGCGAAACAACGTGTTCCACCACGACTTCCCCCAAAAAAAGAAGAAGCCGGCCCCCGCGGCCTGGCTGTGGGTGCGCTCTCGTCCCCCATCCAAGGTAACGGTAAACGGCAAGCCCGTGGGCACTACGCCCCTGCGTGATATCGAGGTCCGCCCCGGAAAGGTGACGGTACTGCTCACCACCCCCGACGGGCGCCGCCACAAGCGGGTGATGTTCGTCCCCAAAGACAAGACCGCCAAGCTCCAGCACATCTTCACGCCGCGCCCCCGCAAGGCGCTACGGGTCCGTGTAGGTTGGCTCATGATCACCGCCAACCGGCGAGCCCGGGTCAACGTCGACGGAAAAAACGTCGGGTTCACCCCCATCCGTCGTCTGGCCGTAAACCCGGGAAAGCATCGTGTCATCCTGCGGTCCGGTGGCAAGCAACGAACGGTCTACGTCCACACCACGGCCCGCTTCACCAAGCGCGTGCACATCCGTTTCCGATAGGACCCACATGGGGAGCCCACCCTGATTCTCGATTGCGACGAACCGCCCATTCCCCTAGAATTGACCCCGGTTCGAGTACGACAGACCTGTCGTCGTGGAAGGGTTGGTCTCGTGAGCGAAACAAAACCGCCGAAGAATCCGCACGGGGACGCGCTGCAACCCAGGCGTTTGCGAGAGGGGGACGAGGTGGGCAACTACCTCGTGCTGGCGCACCTGTTCACCGGCGGCATGGGCGACATCTACGCGGCCGTGCATCTGCAGCTCAACCGTCATGTGGCCCTGAAGGTACCGCGCGTGGACACGCCGGCCGCGGACTTCAACCGCCGGCGCCTGCTCGCCGAGGCGCAGTTCCTGTCGCGCGTGGCCCATGGGAATGTGGTAGCCGTCTACGACTTCGCCGCCACGAGTGACCGCCTCGAGTACCTGGTCATGGAACTGCTCGACGGCCACTCCCTCGACCAGATCCTCGACAAGACGCCGCACCTTCAAATCCCCCACGCTATCCGCGTCGTTAAGGAGATGGCCCGCGGCCTGGCGGCCTTCCACCGAGCGGGCATTTTCCACGTGGACCTCAAACCCGAGAACGTGATGGTGGTGGCCGGAGCTCTGGTGAACAAGGCCGTCGAGGGAGAAAACTGGATCAAGCTCATCGATCTGGGCACCGCCCGTCTGACCTACGAGCACAACATAGACACGGAGCTGACCCTGGTGGGCACACCCGCCTACATGTCTCCCGAGGCGATCCAGGACCGGCCCGTGGACGGCCGCGCTGACCTGTACGGACTGGGAATCGTATTCTATGAGATCCTCGCGGGCCGCCATCCCCTACACACCACCGACGACGCCGAGATGATACAGGCCCAAGTGGAGCAGCGACCACCACCACTGTCCACATTCCGCCCGGACATTCCGGCGTCGAGCTCCCTGGAGAGGCTCATCATGGACTGCCTCGAGAAGCGCCCAAGCAAGCGCCCAGGTTCCATGCTCGAGTTCCTCAGCCGCCTCGACCAGGCCTATTCCGAATGGCGCAAGCAGGTGGCCCAGTGCGCCACCATCATGCCGGGGGGACCCATCGGGCTGTAGCCAGTCTCCACGTAGCGCCATGGTCAGCACCAACCCTGGCCCACAAGTACGATACCCTGGCCGAAAACCGTGAAGAGAGTTAAGTTAGATTATGCCGCGACAGGATGAGCTCCTAAAAAAGGGCGAGATTCTCAATTTCGAGTACGTGGTCAAGCACGTTATGGCCGCCGGCGGGTACGCCTTGATCTACGACGCCGCACGCATCGAGAACGACCATCCCGTGGTGATCAAGGCCTTGCGCAAGGGCGTCACCGAGATGGACCCGAACGCCAATGAACGATTCGAGCGCGAGGCCAAGATCGCCGCTCACCTCGACCACCCGAACATCGTCCAGATTCTGGACGTGGGCGTCACCGAGTCCAACGTGCAGTTCATCGTGCTCGAGCGACTCTTTGGCTACGCGCTGTCGCAGGTTATCTACCTGGAGCCCACACCCCACGAGCACGTTCGGCAGATCCTCATGCAGGTGCTCTCGGCCCTGACCCTGGCCCACGACCAGGGCATCGTGCACCGGGACATCAAGCCGTCCAACATCTACATCTGCGAGCCCGAGGACAAGAACGCCGCGGACCACGAGTACCGTATCAAGGTCTTGGACTTCGGCCTCAGCAAGGGGCTGTGGGGGGGACGCGCTACGTTCTGTCAGCCCCTCACCATGGCCGGCGAGTCCGTGGGCACACCGGGGTACCTTGCGCCGGAGATGCTCAGCGACATGGGCATCACCACCCCCCAGGTAGATCTCTACGCCGTCGGCCTCCTCGGCTACGAGATGCTCACGGGCACCGAGGCGTACAGCGGCACGGGGGTGCAGCGCGCCTACGCTCAGCTTACGCAGGATCCCAAGCCGCCCCCAAAATCCATCAAGCAGCTCCCCATCTTCAGGGTGATCAAGAACCTGATGGAGAGGGATCCGAGCGACCGGTACATCAGCGCCGTGGAGACGATCTACGACCTCGAGCACCTCGGCGACTAGCCCGGCAGACAGGAACCTACCCTCATGAGCACGACTTTCTCCGAACGCGATGCCCAGAAGGTCTTAGATGAGCTGGTTGCCAAAGCCGACCCCCACGATCTGGACAAGCTGGACCGCCCCTTCCACGACAAGCTCGCCCGCCTCAAGGACCAGGGAGGCGTCTCCACCGAGATGCTGGACCAGCTTCACGTCTTGTGGGAGATGCTCAAGGCTCCCGACGACGTGGTGCCCTTCAAGTCCAAGGCCCTCATCATGGGCGCGGTGACCTACTTTGTCTCCCCGGTGGACCTCATCCCCGACAGTCTCGGCTTCGCCGGCTACCTCGACGACAGGTTGATCGTCCGCATCGTCTACAACCGCCTCGACAAAGTACTCGACGCCTTCCGCGCCCACCGGACCTGACCTCCGCTGCACCCCCGCCTCCGCCCACATTCCCACCCAGGTGGACATGTGGCATTATTTACCGAGATACCGTTTGGACAACACTCGAGGCTCCCAATGCAATTGAAGAACTCCACTTGGCAAGTGGTCGCTGCAGCTGCACTCCTATGCGTTCAGACGCTTTGTTTCGGGCCGTGCGCCGGGTGCCGCCGCGCCAGTAAAAAGAACCGGCCGACCCACGACCAAGTGGCTGGACCACCGGCGTTGAGAGTCGCCGCGACCGCGCTCCGAATGACTGTGGTCACACCGCATTTGGAGCATCCGATCCGAAAGGGCCAGAATGTGCTGTGGAGCGCTACGGCGCAGCTCGCATGGAACGAGCTAAGCCGGCTCATGGGTGAATCCGTGCGCCTCACCAATAAACCAACCCTGGCGCACCATTTGAACAAGTCGACGCTTTCTCAAAGTGAATTGGACAAGGAATCATATGTGGCCCTGGCCGGATTCGTACGCGACGGCATACTGGGTAGGATTCGCAGGGAGCTTCGCGCCCGGTTCGGTGTCACAGCTGACCCATCCCTTCTTTCACCGGCGCACGCCCTGGCGCCGAGCGATTGGGTAGCCTATGCATATTTGTTCAAGCATCTGCCCTTTCGGTCCGCCTTCAAGCGATTCAAACACCCATTTTCTTTCGGAGGCCGGAACGTCGAATCCTTCGGCATACGCCAGTACCTGGACACCCAACAGGATGAGGTCCTGGCTGCAAGCCAAGTCCAGGTCTACGACTTCCGCAGCGACAGCGACTTCATCGTTGAGCTCAAAACTCGCTCGGAAAACGACCGGCTCTTGTTGGCTCGGGTTCGGCCACGGGCCACGCTGGCGAAAACGATCCAGGCTGTCCAAAAGCGCGTGGCTTCGAGTAAGCCGACCCCCTTGCAGAAAATGGCGGATCTCACCATCCCTGTTTTCAACTTCGACATCACCCGCGACTACGTAGAGCTGGGCAGGGGTACAATACAAGCCCGAAATCCCCGCTTTCACGGTTCGCGAATCGCCATAGCCCGGCAGAGAATTCGCTTCAGGCTGGACGAGATGGGCGCGACGCTCAAATGCGAGTCTACCTATTTCTTTTGCAAGACAAGAGATCTGGTTTTCCGTGGGCCATTCCTTGTGCTGCTAAACATAAGGGGTGCTGCCCATCCCTATTTTGCTCTATGGATAGACAACGCCGAAGTGCTGGTGCCATTCAGGAAATAGCACGGGGTGTCGGCACATCCCCACCCAGGTTGATATGTGACGTTGGGTGATCAAATCAGCGTGGGATGGGATCGCGGCTCCATGCGGCCATCGGCGCCGTTCAGAGCCAGCTCGGCGCGGGCAAAGGCTACGACCTCGCCATCGCCAACCGGATCTTCCCCAGAAAAGGGCTCCCGTTGAACCAGAGCTTCGTCACCCTGCTGTACAAAAACTACGGCTCCAGCCTGCGGTATCTGAACTTCAATGAAAACCCCAATGCAGCCCGCAAGGTCATCAATGAGTGGGTCAAAAAACAGACCAGGGACCGCATCCCCAAGCTGCTCGGGCGTCCGGACATCAAGAAGCTCACACAAATGGTGTTGGTCAATGCCATCTACTTCAAGGGAAGTTGGGCCAGCAAGTTCGACAAGAAGAACACCCAGCCCCGGGACTTTCAGGTGGCCGGCGGCAAAAAGGCCAAGACGCCCACCATGTACCAACAGTCCAAATTCGGCTACCGGTCACTGCCGGACGTGGACGTGCTGGAGATGAGGTACGTGGGCAAGCGCCTCTCCATGGTGGTGCTGCTGCCCAAGAAGGTGGACGGTCTGACCGCGCTGGAGAAGTCGCTGACCGTCAAACGCCTCACCCGGCTCACCGCCAAGATGGGCCGGCGGAAGGTCCGCGTGTTCCTGCCGCGCTTCACGCTCCAGAGCCGATTCGGGCTCGCCAAGAAGCTGGGCGACCTGGGCATGCCCCTGGCGTTCTCTGACAAAGCGAACTTCTCGGGCATGGAGCCCAAGCGCCTCCTCAAGATCTCCAAGGTCATCCACCAGGCCAACTGTGACGTGACCGAGGAAGGCACCGTAGCCGCCGCCGCCACCGCAGTAGTCATGGCCCTCCGCGGCAGGGGTCCCTCCAGCCCCCCCGTGTTTCGGGCGGACCACCCCTTCCTCTTCCTGATCCGTGACACGAAGACCGGCGCGATCCTCTTCCTGGGCCGTTTCGTCCAGCCCAAATAGCCCCTATATCCCCTATA
Source organism: Deltaproteobacteria bacterium (assembly GCA_029938605.1). Classification (GTDB taxonomy): domain Bacteria; phylum Myxococcota_A; class Polyangia; order HGW-17; family JAJRWW01; genus JAJRWW01. Next base: position 45,521 of record JAOZUO010000005.1, read on the forward strand.
TCCGAGTTAGCAACCCCCGTACTCGTCGGAGCAGTCTCCGCAGTCGTGCTCTCCGTCACACTCATAGTAATCGGGAATGCATAGGCCGTTGTCGCACTCGAACTCGTCAACGGCACAGTCACCGCCTACGCTGACGCAATCACTCTCGTCTTCTCCACCGGTACAGTCCTCGGTGCCATCGCACAGGAGGGTGATGTCGATGGTCTCGGCGTACGTGCACCAGAAGTACAGAGCGTCGATGCAGCCGCCGGAACACAAAGGGGTGTCCTCGTCGGAATAGTCCCCGCAGTCGTCATAGTTGTCGCAGCGCCAGTTTTCATCGATGCACTCGCCATTGTCACACTCCCACTCGCCATCTAGGCAGGTGACGGAACACAGGATGGTGTCCTCGTCCGAGCCGTCGGTGCAGTCGTCGGTGCCGTCGCAGGTGGCCGTGGCGTCGATGCACTCGCCGTTGTCGCACTCGAACTCGGTGACCGAGTCGCACAAGGCGCAGCTCGCCTCGTCGGAGCCGTCGGTGCAGTCATCGGTGCCGTCGCAAATCAGGCTATCGTCGCCGGTGACGCACTCACCATCGTCACACTCGTACTCAGTGGTGGGATCGCAGCCGCACCCCACCTCGTCGGAGCCGTCGAAACAGTCGTCGGTACCGTTGCAAACCAGGCTGGCGCCGCCGATGACGCACTCACCGTCGGCACACTCGTACTCGGTGGCCGGGTCGCAGGCCGCACACAGGGAAGCGACCTCGTCGGAGCCGTCGGTGCAGTCGTCCGCACCATCACAGGTCAGCGACGGGTCGATGCACTCCACACCATCGGCGCACTCGAACCATCCGGACGGACAGCCATTATCGTCATCGTCGCTACAGGCGGCGACACCAAAGGCCAGTAAAGCGGCAACGCAAAGGGGGTACACACACGTTTTCATACTCTATTCTCCCGGAGCTAGGGCCCAACGTTCCGTCAGGCGCATGATCTGGCTTGAGTCGAGTCTTCCATGATGCAAGAATTGGCGCACTAAGTCACGCTGGATCATAACCCTGTGCAAATAATGGAAGGCATGGACCCAAAACCGAGCATTCGAGAGTGGTTTTTCGGGGATGGGGCGTGGGGTGACATCGTCCGGGACGCCTGGCGCACACTTCGGGGCAACCGCCATCAGCGCCCCACACGATGGGGGGTGTCGTCGGTGCGCATCTTCAAGCCGCACATCACCGCGCGCACCTGGTTGAATATCGCACGAGCCGACGGACGGGTGCCCATCTACAACTTCTTCAACCGCATGCGGTGGCCGGCGAAACCTCCCTTTGGCGTCGTCCCAACGATCCGGTGGGCTGGGACGGCGTACCCGTGGCCGGTGACGAGGACGTCCGGCCCAGCCGTTGGTCAGCCGCGGGCGTGGATGCCGCCATCGCCGCTTGCCGGGATCCGGAGCTGCGCGCCCGCGCCCTCGCCTTTGACGAGCTGCCGCGACGAGCGGCCGAGATCCTCGTGATCCGCTCCTACGCAGCGTCGGCCTTCCATAACTTCAGGCCCCTGTAGGAGCGCCGCCACGAGCGTCGCCCGTAGCTCGATCTCCCCTTCTGTCCCGGGGACTATCGCGGCGCCGCCCTGCCCGAGAACTAGCGCCGGAGCAATGGAGGGGGGGCCGGTCAGGGTCTTGCGGAGCCCATCGGAGCCCGGCGACATCCGTCTGGATAGGCGTAATTGTACGATAAATTTGCGATTAATTGGCGTTGCGGGTAGACGTGGGCTTCGACCGGGACTATTCTGAGCTGTACTTGTGCGTCCACACTATGTGGGGAGGACGCTCTGTTCTGTAAGGAGAACGGCAACCCATGACGAGCCTGCCCTTTCAGCTTGGTCCCTATCGATGCATGAAACAGGTTGGCACTGATGAGCTGGCCGATGTATTCCTCGCGGAGCTCTCCGGAGAGGCCGGCTTCATCAAGCAGTATGCGGTCAAGCGCTTCAACGAACGCGCCACCGCGCTGCCGGGCTTCGTCGCGGGGATGACCCGGGACGCCCAGCGAAATACCAACCTCGGCCATGGCAACATCGTGCGGGTGGTGGGATTTAACAAGTACGACGACAGCCACGTGCTCGTGGCCGAGTACGTGGACGGCATAAGCCTACGCAAAATCCTCGATCGGCTCCACGAAAAGGAGGATCGGGTTCCCTGGACTCTGGCGATACATCTGACCATCGCGCTCGGTCAGGCCTTAGACCACGCCCACGGCGGCGATCCACCGACGTCCCACGGCGCCATGAGCCCCAACCACGTCATGCTCACCTTGGAGGGCGGCGTCCGGCTCCTCAACTTCGGCCTCGCCTGGCCCCTGGCCCGGTCCAAGAACCTGGTCAGCAAAAAAGCTGCCGAGGAGTACGCTTACCTGGCGCCGGAGCAACTCGAGACCTCGAAGCCAAGCCCACCCGCCGACCTCTTCTCCCTGGGGGTTGTCCTGTACGAGATGGTGACCGGCCAGGCGCTCTTCCAGCTTGCCCCCGGCAATCGTCGACGCTTGATCCCGTCCCCCATGAAAGCCCTTGAGGGAGACCTCGCTCAGCTCAAACCCATTCTCACGCGCCTCCTCATCAAGGACCCAGCCAAGCGCTTCGACTCCGCTGGAGACGCCGTGGAGGCAATGCAGATACTCCAGCACGAGAAGGGCCAGGCCGTATCCACACGCCCGTTGATCGTGTGGCTGGAAGAGGTGCTGCGCTCACCGGACAAACCACTCCCCGGGCCCAAAGCCGGATTCGGCTTCGCCGACAAAACCGAGGATGTCGCCCACCTGATGAACCTCGGCCCGCTTACTGAGAATCTGCCGGAGGAGGCGCGCCCCAGCCCCGTCCCCGCGGCCGCCGATGAAATGGAGTTCGACGATGACGACGCCACAGTGGTGGCGTCTTTCGCCCAGCGAACCACCGAACCCGAAGATCTCGAGCAGTTGGCCAAGGCGAGCAAGGACTTTCCGGACCTCCCGGCGGAGGACGACGGCTTCCAGGAAGACGACGTCACCCGGGAGATCAACGGTATGAAGATCCCGGCGTCCCGCCCCTCGGCCCTGCCCCTGCCTCCGCTGCCCGGCGGGCCCCTGGGCAACTCCCTGCCGACCACCTCCGGGTCCACCTTTCCAGACGATGAGCACGAAGAAGCCACGATCGAAAAGCAGCCCATGGTGGGCTCCGCGAGTAGTTCCAAGCCCAAGCCTGAGCCCAAGGCAGGGGTTGAGCCTGAGGTGGAGTTTGATGTAAATGTTGAGTCTGGGCCCATAAAAAAGCCCGAGCCCAAATACTCACCGCGCAAGTCCAGCGTCACCGAGCCCATCCGGATCGCCCCACCCCAGAAGACCGGAGCGTCCAAGGGGCTGGTGTTCGCCTTCGTGGTAATCACTATCCTGTGCCTCGCATCCACCGGGGCGGCGGTCTTCCTGTACTTGGAGCTGACCAAAATGCAGAGCGCCAATCGCACCTCCAAATCCGGAGGGGGCGACGCCGCACAGTCCATGACGGTCACCACACCGAAGCCGGACATGACCGCCGATCCCATGACCGCCGATCCCATGGCCGCCGATCCCATGGCCGCCGATCCCATGGCCGCCGATCC
>JAOZUO010000005.1:49229-59838 GCA_029938605.1 Deltaproteobacteria bacterium
CGATCCCATGGCCGCCGATCCCATGGCCGCCGATCCCATGGCCGCCGATCCCATGGCCGCCGATCCCATGACCGCCGATTCCTTGACCACCGATCTCAAGGCGACACCGACGGTCAAACCAACCGCGGTCTGGGCGGTCCCCCGCAGAGGCGCGGCCAAGGCCTTCGAGATCGACCTGTTCACCGCGCCCCACGGCGTCGGCGTCATTTACAACAACTATCTCCTGGGCAAGACCCCCATCCGCCTGCGCGCCAAGTCCAGCAGGCGCTATCTGCTCGTGCTCAACAAAGAGGGACATAAGGTCAAGGCCATCAACCCCAAGTTCTCCCGTTTCGCGGGCCTGCGGCACCGGATCATCCTTAAGTCTCCCACGACCCTTGCTCGCCTGGGAGCCAAGGGCCAGACTCGCCTCGAGGTGCGCTGCCGCACCTCCAAAATCTTCCGCGTCTTTCTCAACGGTCGGGACACCGGACGCAACTGCCCCGTCATCCTCAAGGTCAGCCGCGGCCCCAATGCCCCTGGCATCTACCTGCCTTCCAAGGACCACGTAACCTTCCGCAAGGTGAAGTCCATCCCCCAGAAGTCCGTAACGGTTCGCTTCCCGTATTAGAAAAAGTGTCGATTAGTCGACCAGGACGTGCACGGAGGGGAAGCGTGAGGGATCCGTGTGGGGGAGGAACTTGGCGGCGGAGAATCGGTTCATGAACTCGGAGTTCACGTTGAGCTCGAGGTAGGTGATGCGACCGCGCAGGGCGTCGATCTGGGCGAACCGTGCGCGGGAGGTGAGGGCCAGGGTGGCGCCCCCCAGGGAGCTGTTTCCAAGGGACTGATAGGTGGGCAAGGGCAGGTCGGGCAACATGCCGATGGTGATGGCGGCGCGAGGGTCGATGTAGATGCCGAAGGTGCCGGCCACGTAAAAGGCAGCCAGGTCCTCGAAGCCCACGCCCACGTAGTGGGTAACCGTGCGTAGGATGGTATACATGGCCGCCTTGGATCGGAGAAGGCTGTCCAGGTCGGCTTGCTTCAAGGTAAGGTCGACGCCCGAGGCTGATTCAGCGGCGGGGACCAGGACGAGCTGGTGCATGTCGTCAGCCTCGGTGAGCTGAGCGCCGCACCGATCGGGCACGAGCTTACCGCGGATATCCACCCGGCCCGAGAGGAACAGAGCCGCCGCCAGGTCAATGAGGCCCGACCCGCAGATTCCCCGTGGAGGCTCGTCATCGATGGTGTGTAGGTGCAGGGCGCGGGTGTCGGGGTCCATGGTGACCCGATCGATGGCACCGGGGCCGGCCATCATGCCCATCTTGGTGACGCCCCCCTCCAAGGCCGGACCGGCGGCGCCTGCGCAAGCGATGAGCCAGTCGCGGTTGCCTAGAACCACCTCGGCGTTGGTGCCCACGTCCACCAGGAGGGCGGGCTGCTCGGCCTCGGCGATGCCCGAAAAGAGGATGCCCGCCAGCAGATCCCCGCCGAAGTAGCTACCCACGTTCGGGAAGACGTAGCAGCTGGCGCCCCGGGCTACCCGCAACCCCATGCGATCGGCGCGGACAAGGCCCGGACGGTTAGTCACCGGGATGTACGGCTCACGGATGATCCACCGGGTCTCCAGGCCCAACAGCAGGTGGGTCATAGCCGTGTTTCCGGCGATGGCAACCAGGTAGATGTCTTCGCGCACGCGACTCTGTGCGGCGCAGAGCCTACCGATGGCGTCATTCAGACCGCCCACCACGAGCTGGGCGAGGTGGGCGGCGCCGCCGTCGGTGTCAGCGAAATGGATACGAGTAAGAATATCCGGGCCCACCTCAAGCTGCGGGTTGTCAAAGGCGACCTCTCCGAGGGATTCGCCCGAAACCAGATCCAGGAGTCGGATAACCAGGCGGGTGGTGCCCAGATCCACGGCCAGGCCCAGGGGGTTTTCGGCGCTGCGCGGGTCGCACAAGGCCACCAGGCGCCCGCGGCCATGATCATCGATGCAGACGCAGCGGGCTCGGTAGTCCCATTGCCGGAGCTGCTCGGGCAGACCGACCAGCAGGTCGAAGTCACGGTCCACATGGTCAACGCCCAGAGCCGCTGCCAGCGCGTCCCCAAGCCGCTCCGCGTCGGCGGTGTTGTCTTGGAGTGAGGGCGCGGTCAGGGTGACGTCGTGAACCCAGGTGTCGTTCGTCGCGGTCGTAGACATGGTCGCTCAGTACCCCCGATCAACCCTGAAGCTGGAGTTATCGAAGATCACGGCAAAGACGAAGATCACCAGGGTCCCCGCCAAATCGGCTCCGCCGGCCACTACCAGAGGATGTTGGGACCCGAGCGCCCAGCCCACGCCAAAAACCACCCCGATGGCGACGACATAGGCCCCGATGACCCAGGCAAACGCCAGGGTGCGGGAGGCGGGTTCTTTCTCGGTGCTGGTCATGGGCGACCTCTTGGGGACCATTCATGCCAATAAGGGCCAAAAACGCAAGGGCATAGCCCCTACGACCCACAGTGGACCGGCACGGACAATCGGTGTATTAGATAGTTTCCACCCTACGCAGGAGAGAGATCATGAAGGAATGGGTCCATCGACTAGTCATCATCGCTGTGGTGGCTCTGCTGGGGGCCGGCGTGGCCTGCTCTGACAACGACACCGGCAACGGGCTGTGCGGCAACGGCTTCCTCGACCCAGGCGAGGCCTGCGACACCATCAACCTCGCCGGGCAGACCTGCGAGGACGTGGGCAACTACACCGGCGGGACCCTCGCCTGTGCGTCCGACTGCACCGCCTACGATACCGCGGGATGCACGGTACCGGTGGACTGCGGCAACGGTCAGCTCAACCCCGGCGAGGACTGCGACGACACGAACCTCGACAACACGCAGTGTCAGGATCTCGCCGGCTTCACCGGAGGCACCCTCGCCTGCGCCAACGACTGCAGCTTCGACACCACGAGCTGCCTGGTCGGCGTCGGCCCCGGGTCCATCGTCATCACCGAGATCATGGCCAACCCCAACGGGGTCGCGGACGCGGACGGCGAGTGGTTCGAAGTCCACAACAACACCAGTATCTCAATCGACCTCAACGGTTGGTTCCTGGCGAGCTCCGACGACGGAACCCATCTGATCAATGCCGGCGGCCCCCTGGAGCTCCCCGCCAGGGGCTACCTCGTCTTTGGCGCCAACGATGTCACCGCCGAAAACGGCGGTGTGGCCGTGGACTACGTGTTCTCGGGTCTCACCCTGGGCAACACCTCCGACGATATCGCCGTGCAGAGCCCCGACGCGGTGGTCATCGACGTGGTGGTCTACGACGCCACCAACTTCCCTCTGCAATCCGGCCGCGCCCTGAGCCTCGACCCCGCGACCACCGACGCCATCGCCAACGACACCGGGGCCAACTGGTGTCCGTCCTCCGCCAGGCTGGGCATGGACTGGGACCTGGGCTCTCCCGGGGTAGCCAATCCCTCCTGCACGCCGGAGTCGAGCTGTGACGACTCGGTGGACAACGATGACAACGGCGCCACGGACTGCGCGGACACGGCCTGCGCCTACGACGCGGCCTGCACCTCGGCCGCCATGCCCGGCCCCGGGGATCTGATCATCACCGAGCTCATGGTGACGCTATCGGGGGTAGACGACGACAAGGAGTGGGTGGAGCTGCACAACCCCACCTCCGGCGCCATGGAGTGTAACGGCCTCGAGGTCTGCGACGACAACGACCAGTGTCTGGTCCTGAGCTTCGGCCAGAGCTTTCCCCTGGCCGCCGGCGACTACGCCCTGCTGGCCGCCTCGGACCTACCAGCGGACAACGGCGGCATCCCCGCCGGGGATGTGGACTACGTGTACGGTCCGCTGATCCAGCTCAGCGCCACCACCGACGGCGTGTCGCTGTACCGCGTCAGCGGCCAGACGCGCACCCTGGTGGATCAGGTGATCTACGACGAGTCCACCGGCTGGCCCATCGCCGACGACACGGCCCTGCAGTTCGACCCGGCTGTCTCCCAGAACGAAACCACCAATGACCTCTCGGCCAACTGGTGCCTCTCCACCCAGACCTACGGATCAGTAGGGCTCATGGGCACTCCCGGGGCGGCCAATCAGATCTGCGCCGTCCCCCCCACGGAGCTCTTTTTCAGCGAGTACGTCGAGGGATTGTCCAACAACAAGGCCATCGAGATCTACAACGCCGGCACCACCGGCGCAGCGCTCTCGCTCTGTCAGGTCGAAATCTACAGCAACGGCAGCTCGACGGTCTCATTCACCAAGACCCTGGGCCTGACCACCCTCGCATCGGAGGACGTCTTTGTGCTGTGCGATAACGGCTTCAACACCGCGGACATCGGGCTGTGCGATCTCACGGCCACGGGAACTTTCTGGAACGGAGACGACGCCGTGGCGCTGGTGTGCGGGGGCGTGATCCTGGACGTCATCGGCCAGATCGGCCTCGACCCCGACCCCGAATGGTCAGGCGGCGGAGTCTCCACCCTGAACGACACCATGCGACGCATGTGCAGCGTAACGACCGGCGACACCGACGGCAGCAACGCCTTCGACCCCTCCATCGAATGGACCAGCGCCGGCATTGATGTGTTTACGGATCTGGGGCAGCACTGCCCTTAGCAGCACTGCCCTTAGGGTCAGGTCAGGTCGGGAGCGAGTCGTGTCTCACGTACCGGGCTTCAGCGTCGCCTTCTCCACCAACACCTTGTAGCGGTACCCGGAGCCGAGGTTCACGTCGGCCTTTACCGTCCCCTCCACCAAGACCACATCCCCCACCTTGACGGTGGCCTGGGTAGTCACCGTCAAATCAAAGTCGTCAGTCTTGCCGGTGCCGTCCTGCACATGAACCCAGTTCTTGCCCATGATGTTCTTGGTGAACTTGACCACCTTGGCCCGGAGCAGGACGGTCTTCCCGGCGAGCGCCTTGCCCTGGGCGAAGATCTCGGCCACGGTGCGGCCGCTGGCTCCGGACGCCTTGGGGAGCGGCTTGTCAAAGGTGACACGCTTGCCGCCGGTGCGCTTGGGGTGTGCCATCTTGCCCATGGTCCCAGCCCCCGAGCCCCCCGCGTGCGGGTTCCCTCCGCGGGCGGCGTGGCCGGCGCGCCCGATGTGGCCGAAGTAGATGACCGGAAATGTGCGCTTGAGCGTGCGGCTCTTGAAGTTTTTCATGGCCTGAGCGCCGGTCACGGTCACCGTCTGTCCCTTGGCCACGGTGGCCTTCCGAACCGCCGCCCAGACCTCACCCTTGGCCGTGCGCAGCTTCAGGTAGGTGTAGCCGCCCGAGTCCATGGTCTCGATGATCTCCCCCCGGATCCCCTGCTTACCGGGAACGTTGGCCGCCTGTCCGGACCGATCCATCGTGGAGCCCCCCGGTGCGCTGCCCGATCCCCGGGACACCGGCGGTGGAGGTGGAGCCTTCTTACAGCCCGGACTTCCGGCGAAGATCAAGCCGCCAACGGCGATCAATGAAACAGAAAACAGGAGCTGGGCGGTACGCATTCGGTGGAACCTTTCGTTTACGGCGTTAACCCATCATCTAGCTCACGAATACCTGGATGGCAAGCCCGGGCTTGTTTCCTGGGACCCGCCGATTCCAAGCAGTCGGGTTCGCTGTACGCCCCGCAGGGGGTAAACGCCTCCGGTCCCCAAACGACTACTGACAGGTAAACCGGGCGTACTTCAGATTGTAGCTTGTATGGTTGAAGTAGCTGATGTGGGGTCGTCCTGAGGAATCCAACACCAGCGAAGTGTACCCGCCCACGTACTCGGTAGTGTCGACCGCTTCGATGATCCAGCTCGTACCGTCGTGGTAGGCGTATTTCAGGTCACCGCCTGTGCTGTCCTGGTAGCTGATATGAGGACGTCCGGCTCCATCCAACGCTAGCGAGGTATGCTCGCCCACGTCTCCGGCGAAATCGACGGTTTGCAGGTGCCAGCTCGCCCCATCGTGGTAGGCGTATTTCAGCTCACTGTTAGTGCCGCCATAGTAGCTGATGTGGGGGTGGCCGGTGGCATCCAACACAAGCGAAGTGTACGTCCCCACGTCTCCAGCGAAATCGACGGTTTGCAGGTGCCAGCTCGTCCCATCGTAGGAAGCGTATCTCAGGTCCTGGGATGCGAAGTCGAAATAGCTGATGTGGGGGTGGTCAGTGGCATCCAACGCCAACGAGGTGTACGCGCCCAAGCCCCCGATGGAATCGACGGCTTGGAGGTTCCAGGTCGTACCGTCGTACGAAGCGTACTTCAGGGTTTCGTTTGTATTGTCATAGTAGCTGATGTGGGGGCGTCCACCACCATCGAGGGCCAGCGAGGTATGGAGGCCAACGAAGCCGGGGGAGTCCACGGTTTGGAGATCCCAGGACGTACCGTCGTAGGAGGCGTACTTCAGGTCAACGGTTGACCAGCTATAGTAGCTGATGTGGGGACGTCCGGCTCCATCCAACGCCAGCGAGGTGTGTCCGCCCACGAGCCCGGAAGCGTCCACGGTTTGGAAGTTCCAAGTCGTACCGTCGAAGGAGGCGTACTTCAGGTCATCGTGCTCACCGTCGAAGTAGCTGATGTGGGGGCGCCCGGTGGCATCGAGCACCAGCGAAGTGTACCAGCCCACGTCATCGACGGTATCGACGTCCTGGAGGTCCCAGGCCGGGGTGGCGCAGCAGAAGGAGAGCGGTGTCTGGCAGCTGACACACATCTGCGTCCCGGGTTGCGCAACGGCTGCTTCGTTACACGTCGCCACTGCACCGTCGCAAGTTTCGCCCGAGTCGATCACACCGTCTCCACAGGACGCTGGATGACAGCTCAGACGACAGGCGTCCGGAGCCGTGTCTGAATTTTGAGCGCCGTCGTCGCAGACCTCGCTTCCGCCGTCGGTATTCCAGACCACCCCGTCGCCGCAGGTGGCCACCTGGCAGGTCCCTGTCGGTCCATCGGGGCAAGCGTCGTTGGGATCACTGTTGCCATCGTCGCAGGTCTCGTCCGAGTCGACCACGCCGTCTCCACAAAAGGCCCAAAGACAGTTGGTGCGGCAGGCGTCCGGAGCCGTGTCTGAGTTTGCCGCGCCGAGGTCGCAAATCTCGAGGGTGTCGAGCACCCCATCTCCGCAGACAGCCGGCTGGCAGTTGGTGCGGCAGGCGTCGGGAAGCAGGTCCGAGTTCGACCCCCCGTCATCACAGCCCTCGCCCTGCTCCTGACTGCCATTGCCGCACTGGCTCATATCCTGGCCGCAGTCCCCCCGACAAACGGCGTCGTCCACGGTGTTGCCGTCGTCGCACGCCTCCACGGGATCTGAGTCGCCATCGAGCGTCCGGTCCACGAAGCCGTCGCCGCATTGGTTGACCACGCAGCAGTCGTTCGCTGAGTCACAGGCGGTCAGACAGCCGTCCTCATTGTCGGTGTTGCCGTCATCGCATCCTTCGCCCGAATCCGCCACACCGTCCCCACAGAACGCGAAGCGGCAGTCGGTCCGGCAGGCGTCAGCCACCGAGTCGGAGTTCGCCGCCCCATCGTCGCACGCCTCGCCGAGGTCGAGGTTGCCATCTCCGCAGACGCCCTGAGTGCCGTTTTCGTTCGCATTGTCGTTGCTGTTGACTCCGCCATCGTCGTCGCCGCACGCCACAAGCCCCAGGAAAGCAATGGCTATCACCGACACAATCCAAAATGTGATTTTCATGATCTCCCTCTGAGGACCATCTACTGCTCTGGCATTGTTCTCTTCGGCCGCCCCCCGTGTCAACACTGCTGGAAACGGGTAACTGGAACCTGGTAATAGGAAGAGTCGCGAAAAAAATATGTACCCCATTTGCCGCGCCCATTACACTTGTATACAGAACCCGAAAATCCGAGGTCCGTCCGCGCGGGCGAACCCGTATCCTTGAGGGAGGCGATACCATGAAATTTCGTAGCAATAACATAATCCTGGCGATCGCAGGGCTGGGCGTGGCTCTCGGTGTGGGCGTGGGCGCCTGCGGCGGAAACTCCACTGTGGCCGACGATCCGGACAGCGCGGTGAACAGCAACAACAATAGCAACAGCAACATTGCTGAGTGCGGCGATGATGTCGTCGACACCGGTGAGCAGTGCGACGGAGCGGACCTCGATGGCCAGACCTGCGCCAGCCAGTCCCTCGGAACCGGCGACCTCGCCTGCTCGGCGGACTGCACCTTCGATGTGTCCGACTGCACCGCCCAGGCGGTGTGCGGTGATGACGTCGCCGAGGGAACCGAAGCATGCGACGGCACGGATCTCCGGGGGGATGACTGCACGGACCATGGCTTCTCGGGCGGTACCCTGGTCTGTACCGACGCGTGCATCTTTGATGACAGCGGCTGCTCTAACTGCGACAGCCCGGACGTCACCAATCCCTCAGCCAGCAACCACGTCCCGGCCCCCGAGACCCAGGGTGCGACTGAGACCACGCCCATCTCGGCGGACCTGTTCGATGGCTGCGGCGTGGACACCTCATCGGTGTCCATGCGCATCACCATCACGCCGAAGGTTGGTTCTGCGCAGGTCCTGTCTGTCACCCCGACGGTCACCGGCACCGGCACCAACGTCACAGCCACCTACACCCACCCGGCGGACTTCCCCGCGGGCTCCATCGTGGAGGTGTTGCTCACCGCCAACGACATCAACAGCAACACCCTCGCCGAGACCTGGCGCTTCTCCATAGTGGACTCCATGCTCCTATCCACCGGTGGCATCGGCGGAGTGGCTCTGGCCAACGCCATCGACGAGTCCCTGCCTGACACCAACTTCCCGGCATCGGGCGCCCCCGAGCTCATCGGTGGGGCCTCGGGGAGCGAGCGGCGTTACCTCCTCCGTTTCAGCCCCGCTGTCCCGTTGGGCGCGGTGATCTTCTCGGCGACCCTCTCGGCGGGAATCTGCTCCAATGTCTCGGGAGGAGCCACCCTGGACTGCTATCAGCTCAACGCCGATTCCAACCCGGCACAGTCCACCTGGAACAATCGCACCACCCCCGCCACCTGGACCCAGCCTGGCGCCGACGACGCCCCCGGCGACCGGTCCGCGACCATGACGGGCAGCATCTCCTTCAACTCCAGCACGACGCTGTACACCTGGGTCAGTGACACTGTCACCTCCCTGGTGGCCAACTGGGCGGCTGGAGACGACTACTTCGGCATCGTGTGCCTGAACACGGCCGCCGGGCAGGTCCTCCCCATCTGCTCTCCCTACAGCAACGCCCCGCCCAAGATCGAGCTGACCTTCGGTCCGGTCCTCCCCTAATTCAACCCTCGCATTGTTCCAACTGCGACCGGGTCAGTACCGATACGCGAACGTATACTCCACTTGAATCTTCGTCGGGCGAGGCTTCGAGGCGGGGAACCTCCACCCGCGGGCAGTGGCCAGAATGCAGGACTCGATCGTGTTGGGCTTGCGCGAACCCGTATTCAGAGACGCCTTGGCGACCTTTCCCGCGCCGTCCACGGTGAAGTCCAGCCGGAGCTTTCCGCCGGGTGAACGCGAGCCACCTTTGGCAAACCAACACCGCCTCACGGCGCCGGAGGTAGCCAAGAGCTTTCGTTTCACGATCTTGGGATCCAGACCCCCCTCGATCTTCGGCTCACCGACGGTGACCTGGGGAAAGGGCCCCGGCCGGATCCCCGTGGGGGCCTGGACGCGACGACGCCGTTGCAGCTCCTTTTGCCGGGACCTGGTCATCGAGCGCATGTCCAGAGCGCTCTGTTGGGCTGCGCTGGTTTCGCCCGAGTCCGCCTTCTTCGCCGCGCATCCGGCGGCCAGGGCCACGCCACCACCGAGCGCCACCACTACGGCGGACGCCCGCCCCAGGAAGGCTCGCCGGGTGGGCTCGGGGGAGCTGGAGACGACCCTCGCGGCCATGTGCTCAAGCCGCTCGGCGGAGACGGTACGGAGGATGGCCCGCTCTGTATCCGATAACACCACGCCGCTTTTCGCCAGCGCCGCCACTGACTCGGTACGAAGCGCCTCGGCAAATCGCGGCTCCATCCCCGCCATGAGCAGCACCTGCTCCAACCCCACCGGCACCGCCGGCTCCTGCGATTGTCGATCCGTCATGTCCACACCTCATGTTGGTTCGCCTACAGCGTAGCACACCCACCTCCGCCTTCCTTTATGATCAGTGCCCGTAAAGGGGCTAATCAGCGAGGCAGCGCAGGAAGGCGTCGCAGGTGTCGAGCTTGTCACAACGCCGGGGTTCCTTTTCGCCGGCGCTCCTGCAAGAAGCGGCGGCCCGCTTGCGATTCCGCATAAGGCGCCCTTTGAAGGCGGGGTCAGTGGTGCACCGGATCATGCGGTCCACGGTGCGCTCGCACAGGCCCATGTGGCGCTGGGCCCGGGTCCGACCAGAGAAGTCGTTGAAGCTCAACAGCGGGCGACAACCGCCAACCAGCAGAGCCAGGCCACAAAGCAGCAACATCGTACGAATCACAAGGCCTCCGGATACGCCACCTGGCGATGGAGTGAACCCGTCTGTTATTGCACACGCTGCTGTCGGGGGTCACGGACTCTTGTCATGGACGGCAGGACTGCTATTCAGTAAGAATAGCGCTCCACGAAAGGTACAACATGCCCAAATCCAAGGTTGCCATCCTCAAGACCACCCCCGCCACCGTGCGGCGGGACTACCACGAGCTCATGA
>JAOZUO010000005.1:59938-89778 GCA_029938605.1 Deltaproteobacteria bacterium
GCCATCCTCAAGACCACCCCCGCCACCGTGCGGCGGGACTACCACGAGCTCATGAACCTGGCCGGCTATCAGGATGTGGTGGACCCCGCGGCTGACACAGCCCTGAAGATCAACATCAGTTGGCACTTCTTCTTCCCAGCGAGCTCCACCACGCCCTGGCAACTCGACGGGGTGATCTCCGCCATGAAGAAGGACGGCTACGATCCGGAGCTGATCCACGGCTGCCACAACCGCACCGTGGTCATCGACTCGCACCTGGGGGAACGGGAGAACAAGCAGATCGATGTCGTCAACCATCACGGCCTACGGAACATCCACCTGTACGAAGGTGAGCAGTGGATGCCCGTTCGCGAGGCCGTGGGTGACCTGGCCGACGACTTCCTGGTGCTCAACGACGTCTACCCCAAGGGATTCCACATTCCCAGGCGGTTTGTGGGAGAGAACATCATCCACCTGCCCACGGTCAAGACCCACGTCTTCACCACCACCACCGGCGCCATGAAGAACGCCTTCGGCGGGCTGCTCAACGAGCACCGCCACTGGACCCATCCGGTGATCCACGAGACGTTGGTGGACCTGCTCATGATCCAAAAGCGTATCCACCGCTCCGTCTTCGCCGTCATGGACGGCACCTTCGCCGGGGCCGGCCCCGGACCGCGCTGCATGGTACCCCACGTCAAGAATGTCATTCTTGCGTCGGAAGACCAGGTGGCCATCGACGCCGTGGCCGCCCGCCTTATGGGCTTCGATCCCATGTCGCTCAAGTACATTCGTCTGGCCCACGATATGGGCCTGGGCTGTGGGGACCCCGCGGACATCGAGCTGGTGGGAGACCTCGCCGCCGCCCAGGAACGCTGGAACTTCGAGTCTCCGATAGAAAAGCTCACCTTCGCGGCGCGCATGCAGCACGAGATCTACTGGGGCCGCCTCAAAAAACCCATCGAGTGGTCCCTCAAGACGTGGCTGGCGCCGTGGGCCTACCTGGCGTCAGTCCTCTACCACGACCTGTACTGGTATCCGGCCAACGGCAACGACCGTGTGCTTGAGGTATTGCAGAGCGACTGGGGCCGGCTGTTCCACAACTGGGCACAGGTCCAGACCGCCGCAAACGCCGACGGCTTCCCCGAATTGGGCCTCGCGCCGTCGGGCTACGTCCATGATACCGGTGAGCTGCTGCGCATCGGCGCCCAGGTCCTGGCCACAGCCGCCAAAGAGGCTCCAGAAGTCCAGGCCCACCTCCGCCACTGGTAGCAGTTTCGGGCTCCCCCATAAGGCTCCCCCATAAGGCTCCCCCATAAGGCTCCCCCTTAAGGCTCCCCCTTCTCCCCAGAGTCCGCTAGAATCTCCTCGTGCATTCTTGGTATGTGATCATCCCCTTCGTGGCGCTGCTTTTGACCGTGTTCGCGGGAGCCGCGGTCTTCGGGCAGCGACGCCGGGATCCGGTGAACCGCGCCTTTCTGCTGTACGTACTGTGCTGCTTCGGCTGGCTCTTTCTCGAGATCATCACCTATCTCCCAGTGTCGGTGGGACACGAGCTGTTCATCATTCGCGCCATGGCCCTGTTCTGGATCCCCATGGGGTTGGCCGGGCTCAACCTGGCCTACGCCCTGTTGGGACGTCGCTACGACGGACCCTTCTGGGGATGTATGGGGATCACCCTCGCCGGGGTGGTGGCGGGACTCATGCCCGGCGTTACCTTCTCCGGTTTCGAACGCCATCCGTGGGGGCAGTCGTTGAAGCTCAACCCTGTCGGCTTCGTCCTCGTGTTCTCAGCCCTCCTGAACACGGTTGGCTACGGCCTGATACTGATGTGGCAACGGTGGCGCGCCGAGACCAACCACACCCTGCGCCGCCCCCTCACGCTATCCCTCGCCGGCGCCGCTGTGACAATGGCCAGCGCCACGACGTGTAACTTCCTCTTGCCGATTTTCCTGGGGCCGGGCACGGTGCCGCGTCTAGGAGCCGCCGCCACGGTGGCGTTCACCTTCTCGATCCTGTTCGCCATGACCCACTACGCCTTCTTATCCAGCTCGGTGGAGTCCATGGCGGAGGAGCTGTTCGACAATATCCACGACGGCATCGTCGTCAGTGATCCCAAGGGCCAGATCCTGCGCATGAACCGCACCGCGCGGAACCTGCTGGCCCCCCCAGACCACACTCCCGAGGGCCAGAGAATGTCCTCCATGCTGCCCGCCTGGAATCCGCCAGACGAAAACGCCGAGCCCAACAAGGATGGGGAGCACACCGTCACCGTGGAGCGCAACGGCCAACGCCACGTGCTCTCTTTGTCCATGCTCGCCACCCGGCAAATGAGCGGAGTGGACGTTCGGGTACGGATGCTGCGAGACGTCACCGAGCAGCACGAGGCCCAGCAAAAGCTTCGGGACAAGCGTGACGCCTTGGAAACCGAGGCCCGCCGCCGCACCGAGGAGTTGACCCAGGTCCAACGCCTGGAGTCCATCTCCACCCTCGCCGGCGGGATCGCCCACGTCTTTAACAACCTGCTCGCGATCATCGTCGGCTCTACCTCAGCGGCCCGGGACGATCTGCCCCAGGATCATGAGGCACGAGGGGACCTCGACGCCGTACTCCGCGCCGCGCGGAGGGGCCGGGATACCGTGCGCCAGATCATGGCCCTGTCCCAGGTCGATCCCCCAGACAAGCGGGACATCCCCTTTGCCATCCTGGTGCGCGACACCCTGACCCTGCTGGAAAAGTCCCTTCCCGCCGACATTGTGGTGGAGCACAGCAGCGGCCCCGACAATCTCACCGTCATCGGTTACCAGACCCAATTACAGCGCGCGATCATCAATCTGTACACCAACGCCGTGCAGGCCATGCGCTCTTCCAAGGGCGTGCTTCGGGTGGAGCTCAGCGCCTTTCGGGTGGACGCAGACCTGGCCAAACTCCTCCCGCCTCTGGTCCCGGGGCCACACGTTCGACTGACCATCAGCGATACGGGCACGGGCATGTCCCCCGAGACCCAGGCCCGGATCTTCGATCCCTTCTATACAACCAAGCCCCAGGGTGAGGGAACCGGCCTCGGTCTCTCCACCACCCAGCAGATCGTAAAAAATCACGACGGCGCCATTACGGTACAGAGCGTAGTCGGCCAGTCCACCACCTTCACGATCTACCTCCCCTCTGTGAAGCGGGCCACCGCTCGGCTGGTGTCCGAGGTGACCATCGTGGCCGGCGGAAAAGAACGGATCCTGCTGGTGGACGACAACAAGGACGTAGCCAAGGCGGGGCGCTGGATGCTCGAGGGATTGGGCTACCGGGTGGTGACCGTCAACAGTGGGGACGCCGCTCTGGATGCCTACCGCGCCGACGGCACCTTCGATTTGGTCATCACGGATCAGACCATGCCTGGGATGTCGGGCTCTGCGCTCGCGGCAAAGCTCAGTCACCTCAACCCGCGCCTCCCGGTGATCCTCGTGTCCGGCTACATGGAAGGCGTCGCTGACCAGCTGGAGGGCGACCTCGACAACGTGCGTTTCCTTCCCAAGCCCCTGTCCAGGGACCAACTCGGCATGCTGGTGCGGGAGCTCATCGACCGATGATGTGGATGCTCGCCATCATGGCCACGTCCCTGGTCATCAGCGTCTTCGCCTGGGGCGGGCTCTACGCCCAGCGCAGAACGGATCGCATCAACCGCGCCTTGCGTCTGTTTCTGGTCGTACAGTCGTCGTGGATCTTCTTTGAAATGGTCTTCCACTCTCCCCTCTCAATAGGGCATGAGCCGCTGCTGCAGCGCATCACCGCGCTTTTTTGGATGACCATCGGGTTCTGGTTCCTTCACGCCATCTACCGGCTAATCCGCCGGCCCAACGACTGGCTGTACTACGGGATCGGGGTCCTGTCGGCGGTCGGCGTGGTGCTGTACTGCTTCACTGACCTGGGCGTCACAGGCTTCGTCCGTCACGACTGGGGTGTGGCCGACACGCCGGGCCCCCTGCACACTCCCGTGCTCACCCTGGTGGGCGGTGGTGGGGCCATCATCGCGCTGGTGCTGCTGTACTACGCTCGACGACACACCCGCGATCCGGATCGACGCCGCTCCTACGGGCTCTTGCTGGTGGGCGGGCTGCTGGCGACAATTCTTACCTGGGCCGCCAACGCCCTGGTTCCGGTGCTGATGAGCGTGCGCGACTTTCCCCAGCTCGGCGCCTCGGCCCTGGCCATCATCTGTCCGTTCATCTACAGCGCCGTAGTGCGCTACGACTTTCTGCAGCTCAACCTCGGAGAGGTGGCCGCCGAGCTCTTCGAGGACTCGCCCGAAGGATTGGTGCTGATCGATCCCGACGGACGCATCCGGCGTACCAACCCGGCGGCCCGGCGGTTGCTGGGCCTATCTGACGACTACGCCGACTACGCCGCCGACCGCAACATCGAGGAGGTTCTCCCCGGCGCGGTCTCGGACATCGACTTCTCGAACCGGGTACAAACCATCTCCGACCAACAGACGCTACGGGTGCTCTCCATCTCTCAGGCCACGCAAGTCCGACGGTCCACTCCACGGGGACGCATCCTCGTCCTTCAGGATGTGACCCGCCGCGAGACCCTGTCCCGCCTCCTCAAGCGGTCCAAGGACGAGGCGGAGCAGGAGGTGCAACAGCGCCTCCGTGAGCTCGAGGAGGCTCAGAAGATGGGCACCATCGGCACCCTGGCCGGTGGCATCGCCCACGACTTCAACAACCTGCTCGGCGTGGTCCAGGGGTTCGCCTCCATGACCTACGGTGATCTCCCCGCCGGCCATCCCGCCCGGGAGAAGCTGACGGCGGTGCTCAACGCCACGGCAAAGGCCCAGGAGCTCGTGCAGCAGATCCTCTCCTTCAGTCGCCCCGAGCCTTCCCAGCGCCGCACCATCTCCGCCCACCGGGTGGTGGACGAGACCCTCAAGCTCATCGAAGCCTCGCTGCCCGCCACCATCGCCATCGAGCGCAGGATCGACGACGGAGCCCCAGCGGTCATCGCGGATCAACAACAGCTCGAGCAGGTATTGCTGAACCTGTGCACCAACGCCTACCAGGTCATGGGCGAAGCCGGCGGCCAGCTCGTCGTCGCCCTACAAGAAGTGGAGGTGGACACAACCTTCGCCCACGATCATCCGCCCCTGGAGCCGGGACCCCACGTCCGCTTCTCGGTGCAAGACACCGGGCCGGGTTTGGACGCCGAGGCCCAGCGTCACATCTTCGACCCCTTCTTCACCACCGGCCAGCCCCACGAAGGAACCGGCCTCGGTCTCTCCACGGCCATGCACATTGTGCGGAGCCACGGCGGGATCATCACCGTGGAGTCCACCCCCCGACAGGGCGCAACCTTCCGCGTCTACCTACCGACCGCCTCGCCGACCCCATCGCCGACCGCCTCGCCATATCCACGGCCGCCCGTCAGCCCGTAGTCCGGCCCGTAGCTCCGGCCCAAGAGACAGGGCTGCACAGGCCACGGGTCCAGGAGGCCAAGTCGGCGGGTGCCTATTTGTCGCGGTCGGGAAGAGGACTGGCTGACACGATGCCACTGTTGTGGCAATCGCTCAAAAGGTGGTGCTCGGAAACCCGGTCACCGCGCGGCTTCACTGGATGGATTCTGGGTTGGCACGCCGCTTGCCATGGACACGGCGGCAACGCTGGCAATGACGCCTGGCAATGGAGGTCACCATGAAAACACTGTTCCCCTTCGGACTCTGGGTTCCCACACTGCTGCTGCTGGGGGTGCTGGTCGGCGGCTGTTCGCGCAGCGTCCCGGCGAAGTGCTCAAAAACCGCAGTCGCGCGGAAACAAGCGCGACGGGTGGCCCACAAGCCGACTCCCCGCGTATCAAAGGTCGTGAAGCTTCAGCACGCCCGAGCCGATGAGGTGGCGTCCACGCTACGCACCCTGGATCGCGAGCGCCTGTCGTTGTTCGACTATCCGATCCTGGCGACCCCGTACTACCATGCGAACGCGCTGGTGCTGGTCGGGACGGCGCGCGACGTCGCCAAACTCGTGCGCTTGGTTCGCAAGCTCGACACGCCTCGCCGCAGGATCCGCCTGAAGGTGTCGCTGCTGGAGGGAACGTTGCTGGGTAAAGGCACGGGCACAAGCCCGGCTGGGGCGTACCGGTTGACCGGCCAGAAGGTTCTCGATTCAACGACCCTGGTGCTTGAAGAGCGGGAGGAACGACCGATCCGTCTCTCGCGCGGGCTGCGTCAGCGTCTCTGCTGCTTGTGGGGCGGCAAGTCCCCTCGACTCCGTCTTCAGGCCCAGATTGGGCCCAAGGGTCGGATCGTGATCACCCTCAGCAATGTCGATGGACGAAAGCGCCCCGGAACAGGCTCCCGCCGGAAGGCTTCGATCCAAGTCAGCGTGGCGAATGGGAAGCCGGTGGCCATCGCCTTCTTACCCAAGAACGTAGCTGCCCGCCTGCCCGCCTCGATCACCTTCGAGGCTTCATCGGCCATGGGGTCCAAAAGCTTCGTGGTCAACGACCGCTGCCACGGTCGGACCTCCTTGCCGAGGCTGCTGGTCATCACGCCGGTGCTTGTGCAGTCCTGAGCCTCGTCGGGGTCACTGACCGATAATGTCGTTGATCTGCTCCTTCACCACCGGTGGTTCCGCCGCCGGTTCGCCAGCCCGGTAGCGCCCACTTGGATCTGGTTCCCCTCGAAAGGTCCTCAAAAAGCGGCCCAAAGAGGGAACACCGTGCTGTGTTCATAGGTCTTGGGGGATTTTGGGGAGAAGATCGATGAGACCTCGCTGCCTGAGCTCTCGAGCGAGAAACTCCTCATCGATGTCGCTGCCCGAAATACGTTGCATGGCCTGGATGTCGATGAGGTGCTTGGGCGATCCGCCCTCACGGAAGTACTGCAGCTTCCTGATGATCACGTACTCGATGGGAGCGAGCTGGATCTTCGCGCCCGGGCCTAGCTTCACTTCGCGACGATGCTCGAAGGCCCAGCGGTGCAACTCGTCTCCAGTAAACAGGTAACAGTCGGCTTTGAACCCGCTGGCGTGGTGAATCAGGTTGAAGTGCGCATGGTGCGAACGTCCGAGTTCAACGCGCAATACCTCCGGGGGCGGGCAATAGTACTCGTCCAGCGAAAACCGGTTGCATAGTAGGTCGACGTGGTTCGACCGGAGAATGAGCACCAGGTCGATGTCGTGCGTCAGGCGTGGCTCTCCATAGAAGATGGCTGCAATGGAGCCGGTGATCAGGTACTCAACGCCCAGCTCCTCCAGAGGGCGGACGAAGACCTCGACGAAGTCATGTGGTTGCATGGATGAAGATCTCGGCCACTCGGGCCTGAACCTCGGCCTCGGATAACTCCGGGTGCTTGTCACGAACAAAAGCGGCCTTGAGCTCCCACGCAGTCCGCCGCAGCATCATGAGCTGAGCGTACTTCTGGGCAGGGGACATGCCACGAAGGATCTGAATACGCACGCGCTCTGCATCTCGCTCGTGATCCATGGTAACCCCATCGTAAGTAGGATCGTCAAGGACTGTCAAGGTGGCGAGGGAAACCGGGGAGTGTATACGCCGCAACCGTCCGGATACCGGATAAGGGGACGGATACCCGGTCCAAGCTCCGGTCCAAGCTCCGGTCCAAGCTATTGGCAGAACCCCGCCACGCAGAAGCCACCGTCGCAGGCCCGCCCGTTGCAGTCGGGGTCCGCGCAGTCCACCAGCCCGTCCTGATCGTCGTCCACGCCGCTGTCGCACACCTCATCCGGCCAGGCGCTCAGGGGACGATACACCCAGGTGTCCTTGCACACCTGGCCTACAGGACAGTCGTACCCAAGAGACAGGGCTGCACAAGCCACGGGTCCAGGAGGCCGAGTCGGCGGGTTGGCAGTGGGGTTCAGCGCATGGTCAGTGCTTGTGCAGACGCGGGCCTGCCGCCGCCAGGGCAGACCACTTCAACTCGAAAAGACCGAAATCTGCAATCGCCCGCGTCCCTTCCCCTTGCGAAAGGCCGCAGCTATTACTATTAAAAGAGGGGATTGAGGCGGAGCGACGGGAAACCGGCGGAAAGAAAAACGACATGTCATCGAGCACCACAGAGTACGAAAAACTGGCCGTAAGCGTCAGCGACGAAGAAGGCACCGAAGATGTGCGGGAAGCGGAGGTGATCGAGACGCTGCGCGATCACGCCTCGAGACCGCGAAACATGGGCTCGCTGCCCAATCCGGACGGAGTGGCCGTGATCACGGGGGATTGCACCGATACGGTTGCCGTGGCGATGCGGGTGGAGGACAATCGGGTCCTCAAGGCCAGCTTCATGGCTCAGGGGTGCGGATTCACGAGGGCCTGCGGCAGCATGGCAACCACCCTGGCTGAGGGGAAGACGCTCAACGACGTGCTGCAGATCACCGGTGACATCATCGCCGCAGAACTCGGCGGCCTGCCGGACGACCACCTCCACTGCGCCCTCCTGGCTTCGAACGCCCTGCGGGCAGCCGCTCGCGACGCCCTCCAGAACCGAAACGCCCCTTGGCGTCGCCTCTACCGGTAGCTCCTGTACCATAGCCTATCTCCCACCCCATCGTTTCAATAATCGGGTTCCTCGCTTTGTGACTTTTTGTGCGAAGTACTCAAGCCCCTGCTCGACCATCTTACCGGCGACACCGCAGGACGTATTTCCAGCATTGGTCGTCACCAGCGAAAACAGTTTGCTGCGACCGTAAGCTGCTTTCAACTCACCGATCAATTCCGGCATGGAGCCGATCTCGTTGGTGTGGCCCAAAGTAGACCGCTGGTGCACACACACCACCGCCTCCGATGAAATAAGTGTCGGCAATGGATACTCCACCTTACCTAACACACGTGGGTTGCAGACCTTGCCAAAACCTAAGGTCCCCCACCCGTTTCTTCAATCCGTTACAAGTTGCTCCTTGACGTTGCTTGGCTCCTCGTGATCTGCTGGGGTTGCTCTTTGACGTTGGCTCAATCCAACGCCAATTCTCGGCGTCGTGGGTGTCCGCCCCGGCGCCGATCTTCTTTTTGGGAATACCCCAAGACGTGATCCCGGGCGATCTTTCCCTCTGCCAAAAAGAAAAACGGCACGCCCCAGCGTAAGAGGTGACCGACCACGCTGATTGCTAGGCAACACGGCTCAAGCCAGGCAGAGGCGCAATATCGAGGGGACCTTCGGCCGAAGGCTGTTCTGATGTTGCGCCTTGCAGGGCACATGGTCCCGGACTAGAAGTTCCCAGCGTGAACTGCAAAAAAGTCAGCTCAACGGATCGGCGATCCTGTCCTCAGATGCCCCCTCGTTGACCGACCGACCACCGCCCGTCATACTTGGGTAGAGGACCGTTACAGCATCGGAGCCCCATGCACATGACACGACAAACAAAGACGCTCCCCACCTAGAGTCACTGGATCTTTACTTTGCATCAGATTGCATCGCTAACCTGCCCAGGTTGAAGTCTCTCAAGGTGCTGCATGAGGTGGGAGAGCTGACTGCCGCCGACTACCAAAACCTCGCACGAATGAAAACTTTGCGAGAGTTGTCACTTTCTCCAACTGACAATCCACCGGCCAGCTTTCTGCGATCCTTAAACGGTCTTCAAAAACTGCATATTTTCGACCTAGAAGAAGATCCCAGGAGTGAAGTGTGCCGCAACATCGCGCAGAACAAAAAGCTGGTCAGTCTCCAACTGACGGGGGACTCCTACTCCTTGTCTTCGGGCCAGTGCATGAAAGCGCTCGGCAAGCTGCCCTTACGATCTCTCAAGCTGAATCTGCAATCCTCGAAGTTGATCTCGCGTCTGGCGGCGATGTCGAAGCTGAGTTCGCTCAGCCTGCATTTCTCGGACTCCAAGTCGTTGGCGCGACATTTTCAGGCCCTGTCGCACCTGGTGAGGCTGGGGAGCCTCGAGTTGCACGGCATCCAGATTACCGCGTCCGGGCTAAGGCACATAATGAAGCTACCCCTGAGGTCAGTGACCTTTGTGAGCGCTGGCCTTAAGGATGACAGCCTCAGGCTGTTGGGATCGTTAAGCAAGCTCACCAGCCTGCATCTGCGCGCCAACCCAATTACCTCGGGCCTTCGGTACCTCCACAAGCTCCCGCTGCAAAAGCTGTTATTGCAAGATTGTGGCCTCACCGACCGCAGTCTCAGACCCATCCGGGCACTGCGTAAGCTCACCAGCCTCAATCTGAACGACAACAGTCTCACGGATCGTGCCATCCACGTGTTGGTTGGGTTGCCTCTCAAAGACCTCAGCCTAAGTAACACTGCGGTGTCCGATGGTGGACTAGTGCGGTTGTCGCGCGTCAAGACCCTGTCGTATCTTTTTGTTAGACGTACGCAGGTGACGGCGGCTGGCGCAAATCGGTTCCAAGAACTGAATCCAAATTGCTGGATCTGGTTCTACGTTCCCAAAGCGAATCCCCGGAGTCCCCCTCGCGCTCCCTAGATAGCCGTTGCTACAAGCTCACGAGGCAGTTGAAGAGGTCTTTGCATCTGATTTTCTCCAAACACTTTTCAAGAAGGGTAAAAGGGATCATGCTTCTATGGAAGTGGGTGTCAAGACACCGTTCTGTCAAGGTGGCGAGGGGAACTGGGGAGTGTACACGCCGCAACCGTCCGGATACCAGATAAGGGGACGGAACCCCGGTCCAAGCTATTGGCAGAACCCCGCCACGCAGAAGCCACTGTCGCAGGCCCGCCCGTTGCAGTCGGGGTCCGCGCAGTCCACCAGCGAGTCCTGATCGTCGTCCACGCCGCTGTCGCACACCTCGTCGGGCCAGGCGCTCAGGGGACGATACACCCAGGTATCCTCGGGGTAGAAGGGGTAGTCGTTCATGTATCCGCCGTAGACAACCAGGCCGCTCTGGGCGTGTGCGAACCCGTGCCGGGTGCGCGCCACGGGCGACGGGTTGTAGGGGCTAAGCGCCCAGGTGACGCCATCGTAAAGCCAGGTGTCGTTGGAGTAGAAGCTGGTCACCTCGCCGCCAAAGAGCACCACCCGCCCTTGCGACGGATCATAGGCCAGGGTGTGGCCCTCAAGCCCAGTGGGGGAAGCCGTGGGCGTGGCCTCCACCCAGGTGGAGCCGTCCCACTCCCAGGTGTCGTTGGAGTAGTGCCAAATGTCATTCTCCCAGACCACGCCGCCAAAGAGCACGGTGCGATTTCGGGACGCATCGTAGGTCACCGACGCCGATCGCCGAGGCGCGGGCGCCGTGGAGGTGGGCCGCTCCAACCAGACGTCGCCGTTGTACTCCCAGGTGTCGTCCAGATAGCTGGGATCCAGCCCGCCGAAGAGCACCATGACGCCTCGGGCTGAGTCGTAGGTCATGGCGTGCTGGTTGCGCGCACCAGGGGACACGACCGGAGAGGTCTCTACCCAGGTGTCACCATCGTACTCCCAGGTGTCGTCGCGGTACTCGCTGGAGTGGCTCATTCCACCGTACAGCACCACCACACCCCGATTCTCGTCGTAGCCCATGGTGTGAAACTTGCGCGGTACGGGCGATGTCTCAGGTGAGACGTCATACCAGTCCTGACCATCGAACTCCCAGGTCTCGCCAAAGTAGGCCCCCTCCGGGCCGCCCCCGAACAGCACCAGACGCCCTCGTCGCACGTCGTAGGCCATAGCCACGCCCTCCCTTCCGTCGGGAGCGGCGCTGGTCGTCACCTCCACCCAGGCCGGAACCTCCACGGTGCACCCGCTGGAGCAACCGTCGTGACTGGCCAGGTTCCCGTCGTCGCACACCTCGTCGTGCTGGTCGTCCAGGACGCCGTCACCGCACCCCTGGGCCCGGCACGTCGTCCTACAGGCGTCGTTGGGCGCGTCCGAGTTGCCGGTGCCATCATCACACGCCTCCCCCGGATCCAGGGTCCCGTTTCCGCAAAGCGTTAAGTCCTGGAGACAGTCGCCTCGGCAGGTGTCCCCGTCGACAGTGTTCCCGTCATCGCACACTTCGCCGTGCTGGTCGTCGATGACGCCGTCCCCACAACCAGCCTCGTTACAGTCCAGGCGACAGGCGTCCGGCGCGGTGTCGCTGTTGGCCTCCCCGTCATCGCAGGCCTCACCCAGGTCCACATCCACGTTGCCGTCACCACAGTAGCCGACGGTGTTGGTGTTCTCGTTGTTGTTCAGGTTGGTCCCCGAATCGTCGTCGCCGCAACCGAAACTCACGAGCGCCGCACCCAAAAATACAATACGGTACATCCCATATCCTCCACGCAAAGTAGATAGCCACAGTATGACGAAACCGCACGGAGTTGGGAAGAGGTGAGCCGCCGTACCCAGAAATCTACGGTTCGGCGTGGTGGATGTGTTCCAGGAGGTCTGCGTTCAGATCGGCGGCGCACTGGCGGATGACTGCGTGGCCGGCGTCGGAGTAGACCTTGAGGCGTGCCCCCGGGATACGCCAGGCGAGCTGTTCGCAGGCCTCTGGGCTGACCAGCTTGTCGAGGGCGGGCTTGACCACCAGGGTCGGGATGGTGCCGAGCCGATGGAGCCGATCCCGCGTGTCATGCCGCATCACCGCCGCTAGCTGGGACAGCCGGTACCGGGTGGGGATGGGCCGACCGAAGTCGTTGGCCAGAACCTGGTCCAACCACTGCCGATCGCAGCGGGCCAGAAACGCATCGGGGAACAGGAGCCGCTCCAGGTTTCCCAAGCACTCATGACGCGGGCCGATGTTGGCCCGCACAAATCCCGCCATTCCGGCCAGCGGAGGGAGCCGACTCCGCAGTCCACCGGCGTGGGTCGCGATGAGCGAGAGGCTGCGCACGCGCTCGGGACAGTACAACGCCAGCTCCTGGCCCACCATGCCCCCCATGGATACGCCCACGATGTGCGCCGACTCCCAGCCGAGATGATCCAGCAGCCGCCGCGCATCGGCAGCCAACAGCGCCATGGTGTAGGCCCCTGGAGCGGCCCGGGTGTCCCCGCAGCCACGGTGATCATACCAGGCCACGCGGTGGTGCTCGGCCAGCGCGGGGATCTGATGCACCCAGGCACTCCCTGGCACCGTGTAGCCCATAATGAGCAGCACCGGCTTGGGCCCCTCCCCAGCGGTGTTGTAGGCCAACCTCACCCCGGACCACTCAGCACGTTCAATGGTTTGGGACGCCCCCAAGGCGTCCAGCGCCGTCTGCTGTACCGTGGGTACGGTAGTCACCGTGTCCACCGTGTCCACCGTGATCAACGCGAACCTTGGGGCTGCACGCTTTGGGCGTACAGGTCGAAGACCTCCCGGGAGGTGCGCCTGGGAATATAGCCAAACTCCTTTTTGAGCCGGTCATTGGCCAGCACCGGACGGTATTGCAAGAACCCCACCTGCTCCGGTCCGTACTGAGACAGTCCGAAGCGCTGCAGCACCGACAATGCCCCGGCCACCGTTCGGGGCGACAGCGCCACATAGGGCTTGTCCAGCTTCCTGGCAATCTCGCGGAGGGTCATGGTGCCATCGCCGGCCACGTTGAAGATCCCTCCGGGTCCACCGTGGATGCCGGCCTCGATGACTCCCACCACATCCTGGTCCCAGATGAACACGAAGGGTGTCGGAACCCCTTTGAGCCCGATCACCACCCGCTTCTCGAACATGGCGGTGATCTGATTGGAGACCGACTCCCCCAGGATGGTGCCCACCCGAAAGATAAGCTGCTCCAGCTCGGGGTGGTGGTCTCGGTACTCGGCGAGCATCTGCTCCACGATGCGCTTGTGATCCGAGTACGCAAACTCCACATTGCCTCTCAGCGGGTGATCCTCATAAATCATGCGCGCGTTGTCGGCGTGGTAGCCGTAGGCCGCACCGCTGGAGGTAATGATGATCTTTCTCACACCGCCGGCGAGACAAGCGTCGAGCACATTCTTTGTCCCCTCCACGTCCACCGAGTACATGAGCTCTCGGGTTTGCCCAGGCCCCGGCGTCACAATGGCCGCCAGGTGCACCACGGTGTCTATGCGGTGCGCCGTAATCAACTCCGCCAGGTCCGGCGACCGCACATCCAGCGTCTCCCAGATCACCGAGGCGGGGAGCTCGCCGGAGACGGGCTCCCGAATGTCCGTGGCCACAATGCGCTCGAGACCACGCGGGTTTGCCGCCAGGCTCTTCATCACGAGGCTGCCGATGTACCCCGCCGCCCCGGTCACCAGGACCGCCCTTCGCGGCCCTTTGCCGTTGGCTCCGCTCATCCTTCGGGCTCCTGGTGCATGTCCGCGAAGGTCTTTAGGTTGGGGGCCCACATGTGCTTGACCGGATCCACGTCCACGTGAATGACGGCGGCCTTGCCCGACGCGAGGGACCTCTGGATCGCCCCCGCCAGGTCCTTGGGATCCGAAACCCGCTCGCCGTGGGCGCCCATGGCCGCACCGAGCTTGTCAAACTCGATCTCACCGAGGTCGGCGTTGATGGTCTCGTCCGGGCCCAGGGACCGCAGCAACAGGGTCTTGACCGGCCGCAGGCCAAACTGCTGGTTCATCTTCACCATGCCCCACTGCCTGTCGCAAAGCACCAGGTAGATAACAGGGAGGTTGTTCCGAACGGCGGATTCAATCTCTTGCATATGGAAACCCATGGCGCCATCTCCGATGACGCAGTAGACCCGCCGGTCCGGATGCGCCACCTGGGCCCCGAGGGTCTGGGCCACGCCCGCGCCGAGCATGCCCATCTTGGGCGTGGTCACCACCGTGCCCGGCACGCGGATCTCGTGGTAGAAGTTGGACCAAACTGCGGTATTTCCGCCGTCCACCACCATGATGGCATCTTCGGGAAACTCCTTCTGAACCGCCTCGAGCACCCGGGAAGTGTGCATGGGCACACAGTCATCGTCGTAGCTCTCGTCCAACTGCTCCCGCCGGATGCGGCAGGCGTCCTTGATCTCGCCCAGGTGCCTACGCCGCTCGGACAGGGCCGCGGTGGATTGGGGCGTACGCTCCAACCGCTCAATGAGCTGGTCTAAAAACACCTTCACGTCCGCCTGGATGGGCAGGTCCGCCGGGCGAATATTGCCCAGGAACTCGAGGTCGATGTCCACCTGGATGAGTTCCTGATCCTCCGGGCGGGCCCAGTAGGGAGCCTTGCCCCACCAGTCGGTCTCCCCGAGGCGGGTCCCCAGGGCCAAGACCATGTCTGCGTCGTTTCTGGCCTTGGCGATGGCGTCAATGTAGACCATGGGAACGGCCTGGGGTCGCCGCTCGTCCTGGCAGGCCCGAGCAGCCCAGCTCGTGGTCAAGGGCGCCTCTAGCAGCTCGGCCAGCCGTCGCACCTGAGATTCGGCCCCGGCGTGTACGATACCCGAGCCGGCATGGATCAGCGGGTGCTTCGCGCGAGTGAGCATGCGCACAGCCTCATCCACTTGATCGGGCGCCGGGTGCAGGGGCGTAAGGCTCCGGTACTTGGCCGGCTCCCGGAACCAGGAGGGCTCCGGCGCAAACGTCCCGTTGAAAATGTCCTCGGGGATGTCCACATGCACCACGCCTGGGCGGCCCGTGTAGCACTTCCGCAGGGCGCGTCGCATGATCTCCGCCACGCGATCCACCGAGGGCACCGAGCAGCTCCACTTGGCCATGGGGCCGATGACGTCCACCTGAGGGAAATACTGGAAGGTGCCCCCGCGGTCCGGATAGACGATGGGCGTGCGTCTGGAGCTGGTGATGAGCAGCACGCGGTTCCCCTCGGCGTTCTCCACCGCCACGCCGGGCAACACGTTGGCCACACCCGGACCGTTTGACGCCATGCACACTCCCAGCTTCCCCGTCAGCCGGGCATAGGCGCCGGCCATGTGCACCGCGGAGGTCTCGTGGCGCGGTGTCACCAGATCGATGTCGTGGACGCCCATGGTCGAGTAGAACCCGAAGTACGTGCCGTCGATAATGCCGAAGATCTTCTCCACCCCCTCGGCGGCCAGCATGATCGAGAGGATCTCCCCACCTTTGATCTTCTTGTTCTTCTTGAGCTTGGCGATGAATCCCATTGGGTGTCTCTCCTCCCAGGTGCCGGCCGGGTGACGGCCGGGTGCCGGTTTTCCGTCTGTGTTGTCTTTTTTTGTTGCGCTTGTTGAGCCATGCTATACCATGTATCAACCAGTCGGTCAAACCGATTGGTTAAATCAATCGGTTAAAAAAGACAGGCCCCATGGTAAAAGCAAAAAAACAGTATGATTCCAAGTCAGAACGCGCTCTACAGATATTGGATGCGGCGGCGGTGTTGCTGGGAGAGTCCGGCTACGACGGAGTCAGCGCGAGGGATATTGCCGAACGGGCGGGCGTGAACAAGGCGCTGGTGTTCTACTACTGGGGATCCAAGCCCGAACTGTTCGAGAAGGTGCTCGAGCGATACTATGACGCGCATCGGGACGCTCTCGAACAGGCCTTCGAGACCGGAGGCACCATTGTAGAACGCATGCATCGCGTGATGGACTCCTACCTCGACTTCATCGAGGAGAACCGGATCTACCCGCGGCTCGTGCAGCAGCAACTCACCGGAGGCGGGCCCCACACCGACATGGTGCGACACCACCTGGCCACCTTCTTCGAATGGATCACCGAGGTCCTGGCCGAGATCTCCCCCAAGACCGGCCCCCTGGCGGCGAAGCACTTTTACCTGTCGATCTCGGCCATCGTCACAAACTACTTCACCATCACACCGGCCATCGCCAAGCAGTGGGGCGTCGATCCCATGAGCCCCGCCGCCCTGGCCGAGCGTCGCGAACATCTACACTGGCTGGTCGACACCCTGCTCGCCCGGCTCCAAGAAGAAACCTCAGGAGACTGAACATGAGCAAACAAAAGATGGTTCCCAGTGAGGCCCTCGTGGAGACCCTGGTGGCCGAAGGGGTCAAGACGGTGTTCGGCATTGTCGGATCGGCGTTCATGGACGCGCTGGACCTGTTCCCCAACGCGGGGATCCGGTTCGTGTCGGTGGCCCACGAGCAGGCGGCCTGCCATGCGGCCGACGGACTGGCGCGGGTCACCGGCCGACCCCAGTGCTGCATCGGCCAGAACGGCCCCGGCGCCGCAAACTTTGTTTCGGCCATGACGGCCGCCTTCTGGGCGCACTCCCCCGTGGTGGCCATCACGCCCGAGACGGGCAGCCTGGGCATGGGCACCGGAGGCTTCCAAGAGATCGATCAGATGCCCATGTTCCAAGCGCAGACCGTGTACCAGGTACGCGTGAACCGCGCCGAACGCATGGCCGAGCTGGCCCGCCGCGCCTTCTACATGGCCAAGGTGGAACACGGCCCCACCCAACTCAACATCCCGCGCGACTATTTCTACGGCGTGTGCGAAGACGAAATCTACCCGACCCTCGAGGTGTCCATGGGCGCTGGACCGCGCCGGGCGCTGGAAGAGGCCGCGGCGCTGCTGACGGCGGCGAAATATCCGGTGATCCTCGCCGGCGGAGGCGTATCCCAGGGGGACGCCGTAGCCGAAACCAAGGCGCTGGCGAACCACCTCACCGCGCCGGTGGTCAATAGCTACCTGCACAACGACTCCTTCCCCAACCATGATCCGCTGTCGGTGGGTCCCATCGGCTACTGCGGCTCCCAGGCCGCCATGCACATCATCGCAAAAGCCGACGTGGTGCTGGCGCTGGGCTCCCGCCTCGGCCCCTTCGGCACCCTGCCCCAGTACGACATCGACTACTGGCCCGCCGGGGCGAAGCTGATCCAGGTGGACGTGAACCCCAAGGTGCTGGGCCTGTCTCGGCGCGTGGACGTGGCCAGCGCCGCCGACGCCAAGGAGTTCGCCTCCGAGCTGCTCACCCTGCTCAAGGCCCGAACCCCCGAGCCGCGCCCCAACCTCTCGGTCCTCCGTGAAATCGAGGAGGCCAACGCCACCTGGAATACGGAGCTGGCCAAGTGGTCCGCCGCCCCCACCGAGCTCATGCACCCGCGCCGGTTCCTGGAGGAGTTGGCCAAGGCTACGCCGTCAGACGCCATCGTGGCCACTGACATCGGCAACAACTGCTCCATGGCCAACAGCTACTTCAAGTTCGGCGGCCCGCGGCAACACCTCTCCGCGCTGTCCTGGGGGAACTGCGGGTTCGCCATGGGCGCGGCCATGGGCGCCAAAATGGGCGCTCCGGACCGCCCCGTGCTCGCCTACCAGGGCGACGGGGCCTGGGGCATTGGCGGCCTGGCTGAGGTCATGACCGTGGTTCGGGAGAAGATCCCGCTCATCGCCATCGTGGCCAATAACCACGAGTGGGGAGCCGAGAAAAAGAACCAGATCGACTACTACGACAACCGCTTTGTGGGCAGCAACCTGCGGGAGAACCCAAGCTTCGCCAAGATCGCCGAGGACATGGGCGCCAAGGGCTACCGCGTCACCGAGCCCGACCAGGTGGGAGACGTCCTACGCGAAGCCATCTCCTCGGGCGAGCCCTGCGTCATCGAAGGCATCATCGAAGGCGGCGAACAGGTCCTGGCCGAGCCCTTCCGCAGGGACGCCCTCAAGCCCGCCTACCGCCGCCTCGACAAGTACAAAGACCTCAACGTCCAGTAGGCCCGAAGGGGTCACTCAGGATCCGGCGGGGAGGTTCCTGTCCAGGTCACGGTACAGCAGGCGGAACCACGGTCCCAGCAGGATGTTCATGGGCGCAAAGGAGCGGGCCGTGACCATGGTCACCAGGGCGTCGGCCCGGGAGATCTTCACGGACCGGGGACCGAGAATGGCCGGGTTGCCCGCCGTGAGCGCCAGGGTTTTACACGCCATGGCGTAGGGGATGGCGCAGAACACCCGCAGGGGGTACTGCCGCTTGGGGAGCGCGAGAATATAGGCCGAGGCGAGGCGAATGGAGGGCTGGAGCCAACGCGCCATGCGCTGACCGGCGCGCAGGACCTCACCCTCGTACTCGGAGGTCATGAGCCGCTCGGCGTCGAAGCGATCGAAGAGGCTGCGCGGGTAGAATATGTGACCGTGCTCGTGGTCGTCCCGCACATCCCGCAGGATGTTGGTGACCTGCAGGACCAGCGCCAGGGACCGGCGGGCGCCCAGGAGCTGAGCGCGTCGGGCCGGATCCAGCCAATGGACCTGCGCCAAAAAACGATTCGTGAGAAAGTCCCCCACGGTGCCGGCCACGTAGTAGCAGTACTCCTCCAGGGCGTCGGTGTCCGGCAGGGTCACATAGCCTGACTCCCGGTGATCCCGCTGGATCCGCGCCATGCCCTTGAACATGGCCTCGGCCTCGGCCAGCAGGTCGTCCCGAGCCGCGGGGTCCAGCTCCCCAAAGGCGCGGATGATGCCGTCGGTGTGCTCGAACAGCCGCTTCTCGCCGGAGGTCAGGTCCGCCCAGTCGCCCGCGGCCCGCGCGTCCAACACGTCTTGGTAGGAGCTCCCCTCCCGGAAGGCGTGCAGCAGCCCGTCGAGCATCTGGGTCTTCTCGGTGGCGTCCAGCGAAGAGGTATCCTCGATGTTGTCGCCCAGCCTAAACAGCAGGTAGGCGATCTGCACCTCCCGCCGCAGCGGCTCCCGCAACTGATCGATGACGAATCCGAAAGACCGGGATACGGCCCGCACCTGCTCGCTGATCATGGTCGGTCCTCACATGCTCCCAAAGAGCCACCACACGGTATGCCAACCGAGCGCCATGTCAACCACGGGCGCCATGTCAACCACGGGCGCCATGTCAACCACGGACGTCGGGGCACAGCACCAGTCAACAGATCACTTTCCGGACGGTAACATGTGGGCGGGGGTGAGCTTGAGCAGCTTGCGCGCCACCCAGTCCTTGAGGCGGGTGGGAAGCAGGCCCATGATCCAGATGCCCAGGATGTTCATGCGGGGCGAGACGTAGCGCGCGCCCGGGCGACGCTTGCGCAGGATGCGCGCCACGGTTTTGGCGATGCAGGCCGGCCCCGGGGCATTCTTGTAGCTCCTGGCGGCCACCTCGCCGTAGGCTGCCATGGACGGAGCATAGGCAGCGTCCAGCGCCTGGTACTTGTTCACGGTGGAGGTCACGGTGGACTCGAAGTTGGTGCGAATCGGCCCCGGCTCCACGAGGGACACGTGGATCCCGAAGCTGCTCACCTCCACCCGCAGGGCGTCAGTCAGGGCCTCCACCGCATGCTTGGTGGCACAGTAGATGCCCTGCATGGGCAGGGCGATACGCCCCGCAATGCTGCTCACGTTGACCACCTTGCCCGCGCCCCGGGCCCGCATCTGCGGCAAAAATGCCTGGGTCACCTCCACCAGGCCGAAGACGTTGGTGGCGAACTGCCCCCGCAGGTCCTCGCCCGAGATGAGCTCCATGGGAGCCGCGTATCCGAAACCGGCGTTGTTCACCAGCATGTCCACACCGTATCCATCGGTGCGCTCGTGTACTTCGGTGACCGCCGCGGCGATGGAGGCGGCGTCGGTGACATCCAGCGACAGCGACTCCAGGGAAAGATCCCCCGCCTCCTTCTCCAGCTCTGCCAGGGCGTCGATCTTTCGCCCCGTGGCGAACACCCGGTGGCCGAGCCGAGCCAGGTGCAGAGCGGTCGCCCGACCAATACCGGCGGTAGCCCCGGTGATAAGCACAATCTTCGCAGCAGCCATGGAGTTCTCCTTCGCCACCACAGTACCACGCCCGCCACACCAGGCCTCACCCGCCACGCCTGCCCTGGCCCGGTGCGCCGTCGGAGTTGACACACCCCTCGGCTCAGGGTCATCGTGTGGGGAGTCACCACCCCACGAGGAGGGAAAAGACCTTGCGACGCTTCCTACCCTTGACGCTGACGCTCACACTAACGCTAGCGCTCGCTGCGTTCGTACCCCTGATCACCGCCTGTGGACCGAAGACCACGTCCCCGTCGAAGGGTGGCACCACCGCGGCGCGTCGTGCCGGCCCCACCAAGTGCCCCACCCTGACCCTATCGCCAAAGCTACGCCGGCAAAAAACGCTCACCCGACGAATCCGAAAGATGGCCTGCCGACTGCAGGCCTGCTACGACGCAGCTCCCGACGGAGTCAATAACACCAAAGCGACCGTTCAGCTCTCGGTGACCATCGACCAGGGCGGCCGCATAGAGGCCATCCGCCTGAAGGTCCGCGACCTGCCCGGATCCGTGACCGCCTGCATCCGCTCCAAGGTCTGGCGCTGGGACTTCGACATCCGAGACGACCCCTACACCTACGGTCCGTTCAAGGTTCTGTTTTCTCCTTGATGAAGGTGCCTTCGCGGTACTCGGCGAAGGCCTGACGCAGCTCCTCATCGGTGTTCATGACGATGGGGCCGCCCCAGGCCACGGGCTCACCGATGGGCTTTCCGGCCACCAGGAGAAATCGCGCCTCCACGTCCCCGCCCTGAGCACACACGGAGCTACCGACATGGACGCGCAGGGGTTCTCCCGCGTCGAAGATCACCAGATGACGCTCGGAGACCTCCTGGTCGCCGTCCAGATCGAACTTCGCGCTGCCACGGTACACATAGGCGAACGCATTGTGCGAGGCGGGGATCACGTGGGAGAACGTCGCCCCCGACTGCAGGGTGACGTCCAGGTACAGGGGCTCGGTCACGATCTCCTGCACCGGCCCTGCCACGCCCCCGGCTTCGCCGCACACCACCAACGCCTCCACGCCGTCGCCAAGGGTCACCCGGGGCAGGTCCGCCGCCCCAATACCCTGGTACCGGGGCGCCCTCATCTTCTGGTCGCGCGGTAGATTGGACCAGAGCTGGAACCCCTCCAGGTGCTCCGAGCGCTGGGGCATCTCCTGGTGCACGATGCCCGATCCAGCGGTCATCCACTGAACGTCGCCCGGACCGATCACACCCTTGTTGCCCAGGCTGTCGGCGTGCTCCACCCGCCCGTCGATCATGTAGGTGATGGTCTCCATGCCGCGGTGCGGATGCCAGGGAAAGCCGGCCATGTAGTCCTCGGGGCGGTCCGAGCCGAAGTGATCCAGCAACAGGAAAGGGTCCAGTCGCGCATCCACCTCGCCAAAGGCCCGGCTCAGCCTCACCCCGGCGCCCTCCCGGGTCTGTCGGCTCGGCACGATCTCGGAAACAGAACGGATCCTCGTCATGGTGGTCGCTCCCTAAGGCCTCAACAACGGGCCAGGTACTATCGATAAGCACGTATGGTGCCAAAGGCAACTCGCCCGACGCCCACACGGGGCCCCCGGAGAAGCACGCGGAGCGACCGGAGCGACCGGAGCGCCGGGCAGGAGTGCCAGGCAGGAGTGCCAAATATCCACCACGATGATTTATCGCGCCAGACTTCTGGCACTGATTCCGGCCCAATTGGGCACCATAGTGCCAAAACTCAACCACGATGGACTATCGCGCCCTACTTATGGCACCCAAAAGGGAGCCAGAGTGCCAATAACCGGCCGCGATGTTTTATCGCGCCCTACTTATGGCAATCACTCGCTCTACGGGCAGACGCCCAAACAGCATTTTCACGCAACCGATGTCGGCAAACGCCGATACCCCTTTAGACAGGCAGGATAGACAGGCAGGTATTGGAGCAGCCATGATGGCCATCGGACACCACATCGTTATGCAACTCTGCGACGGCCGGGTCCTGGCGGCCACGCCCTCGACTCGCCGCCAACTCGCCCGCTCGGTGCTCACGTTGGGCCGCGATTCAGAGCTGCTCGCCTTTGCCCAGCCCGACAACCACCTCCACGTCGTCGCGCCACGCGATGAGGGCGCAAGTAACGAGCTCGCCCGCCGCATCGAGATCAGCCTCAGCCAGGTCCTCGCGCTGCCGGTCCGCTTCGCACCGGCCCGCTGCACGCCGATACTAAGCCAGCACCACCTCTCTGGTGCCTTCCGCTATGTGCTCACTCAGAACGCCCACCACGGCGTAGACCACGACCCGCTCCACGAATCCACCAACCTGTGCGATCTCCTCGATCTCCGCCTCACCGGCCAATACACCCGCACAAACGTCAGGCGCTACCTCCCCCGCATTCGCCGAGAACAACTCCTGGAGTGGCTCGGTGCCCCGACCCTCGAGCCCACAGACCTCCCCATCGACCAGGTCATGGACGCCGCTCTCTCCGCCAGCGGCCTCATCAATTTACGGGGTAGCTGCCCGGAGGTCGTCGCCACACGCCGCGCCATCGCCAAGATCGTCGGCAGACGCATCCCCCCGGGCGACCTCGCCACCCTCCTCGGCGTCTCGAGCCGTACCGCCTTTCGACTCTTACGCGACAGCCCTGATCCCCGACTAGAACACGCCATCCGCCTTCAGCTCGGCCTGAGGAAGTGCCTTCGCCAGCGGTCCCAATGAACCGAAGACGCTGGGTGACACGCTCTCGCAGGGTTCGGGCTTGACTCGATGGGTGAGCGCTTGCTTTACTCACGACGGAGGCTACGACCTTGTCCGAATTAAAATCAAGCTTCGTGGACTATGAAGAGGCGATCTGGGCCGAGCTCTGGAAGGCCATGGGTGGAGTCTACCTCAACCGGGAGGGTTGGCGGCAGGACAAGCTCCTGGTGGAGCACGGCAACTGGATCATCATACTGGACTTCCACAGCCACGGCGGCTACCGCACCAATGCGATCTATACGCGGTTCCGAGCCGCCTTTGAGAACCCTGAGAAGTTCCACTTCAAGGTGATCCCCCAGGGAGCGCTGGAGACAGTGGGCAAGCTCCTGGGATTGCAGGACGTGGAGACGGGGGACCCGAAGTTCGACAAGGCCTTCATGGTCAAGTCCAACGACGAAGCGCGCGTCGGGCAGGTCTTGGACGATCCCGTGCTGCGGCAGTTCCTCGGGGCGGAGCCAGAGGCCTTCGTAGGGCTCGTCTCGGTGGACGGCGATCGCCGGAACGAGTACCCCGACGGTGTGGACGAGGTGGTCATGGAGATCCCCGGCAAAATTGAGGACACCGATCAACTCAAACGGCTGTACATGACCTTCTCCCGCACGCTGGCCGGGCTATGCGAAGCGGGCGCCGCCTACGAGACCCGGGGCGCCTGAACACCTGAGCCCCTGAGCCCCTGAGGCCCCCCACCGCTCCCAGACAATAAGGAGATCGCAGTATGTCTACGCCCACTCCCCCACCTCACACCCCAAATGCGTCCCGGCCCCAAAGCCCCCTGGGCAAGGCATTCATCGGCATCGCGGGGCTCATCGGCGCCGGCAAGACCACGTTGGCTACCGCCCTGGGCACGCACCTCAACCTCG
Source organism: Deltaproteobacteria bacterium (assembly GCA_029938605.1). Classification (GTDB taxonomy): domain Bacteria; phylum Myxococcota_A; class Polyangia; order HGW-17; family JAJRWW01; genus JAJRWW01. The sequence continues at coordinate 84,002 of JAOZUO010000005.1, forward strand.
AGGTTCACTACGAGCCGGTGATCGACAACGAGTACCTGGACGACTTCTACCGGGATACGGCGCGCTACGCCTTCCCCATGCAGATCTACCTGCTCAACCGCCGATTCCAGCAGCACCAGGAGATCATCTGGGCCGGCAACGGCGGCGTACAGGACCGCACCATCTACGAGGACGCCATCTTCGCCAAGACCCTGAGGGACCAGGGTTTCATGGAGCAGCGGGACTACGAAACCTATCTGGATCTATTCCGCCACATGTCCAACTTCATGTGTCGCCCCCATGTGATCATCTACCTCGATGTGGCGCCTAAGACCTCCCTGTCTCGCATCCACGAGCGGGACCGTAGCTGCGAATCAACCGTCAGCCTGGAGTACCTGCAGCAGCTCTACGACAACTACGAGGAGTTTCTGGGGGAGATCGCCCGGTTGATCCCGGTGCTACGGGTCAAGTGGGATGAGTTCATTCAGGTGGACACCCTGGCCGACGCCATCACCAAGGAATACACCCGCGGCAGCTTCCTCCGCGAGATCACCAGCCTGGTGTAGTCCACTCCCCCCAGAGAGCTACCGAAGCGCTTCGTACCGCTCCAGAAAAAGCGCCTCGGCAGCGGCGGGGCCCAAGGGCTCTATGTGCCCGGTCAGGGGCTCGGCCTCCAGGAACCAATCCGCCGGCGGCTCCACCATGAGATCCCGCGCCTCGGTGACGAGCAACACGTCGTCCACCGCCCGCACCTGTGAGGGCATGGGCCAGACCAAGCCGTAGGTCTCGGCGATGACCTTCAGCAGCCGGTCCTCGGCGTCGTTGAACCACCGCGCCTCCACCTGACTCTTGAGGGGACGCGAAAGATCCCCGAGGTAGGCTTCGGCGGCGTCATGTAGCAGCCCCCACAGGGCCAGGTCCCGTGGAAGGTTGTCGGCCACGCGCACCGAGTGGTCCGCTACCGAGTAAAATACCCTGGAGTGCCCGTTGAACCGACACTGCAACGAGAGGCTGTGCGCGATATCGAGGATATCGAGATCCTCAGCTCGCGGCGCCAGGGGCCAGAACTGCTTACCGAGATAGGTTTGAATCCAAGACATGGAGCGACACTTTCCCACCGCCCGCGCCGCCGGTCAAGACCGCGATGCCAGTGAAGCCAGTGAAGCCAGTGAAGTCAGTGAAGTCAGTGAAGTCAGTGAAGTCAGTGAAGTCAAAGAGACAGGCAGCCGGTGGTATCGACCTCGCAGGTGGTGTCGCAGGCGAGGTCGCCCCCCACAAACCCCAGCGTCTCACAGGTCTGAGCGCCGAGGCTCGAGCCGTCACAGGACTCCGGGGCGTCGAGGATGAAGTCTCCGCACCGCGGGAGTCGGCAGTCCGTTCGGCAGGGCGCGTCGGGGGTGTCGCCGTTGTTGTCTGAGCACCCCGGCGGAGGCGAAGCCCCGCTACCGCAGTCACACTGCTCGTCAAACTCCACCACGCCGTTGCCGCACTCGGGCTCGGGCCCCGACGTCAGACAGCACGAAAGCAACCCGAAGACCGCCACCACGGGCGCCCCCCGACATGCGGGCAACGGCAATCTCCACAGTAGGTGTCCGGTCGTTCGCAATGGAACCTCCGACGAATCACTAGACAGACCATATCTTAAGATCCCCAGAGCCCATGACAACCGTCCAAGACTATTAATCCTGTGATCTTCAAGCTCTAGTACAAGGTCCCCTTGCCCGCACGCGCTGATGGATTAGGGTTAGGCAATGGCTCTTCACCTCAGGCGATCACCATGAACATGCTCGTCACAGACCAGCATCTACATGATCTCCCGCTGTTTCCCCTACCCGGAACGGTTTTCTTCCCGAACACCCTCATGCCCCTGCATGTTTTTGAGCCGCGGTACCGCGCCATGACGCAGTACTGCATCGCGCATAGCTGGCCCATGGCCATCGTGCTCATCGAGCCGGGCCACGAGGACGCCCAACCCGGGGATCCTCCGGTAGTGCAGATGGCGAGCATAGGCCACCTGGTGATGCGCGAAGAGCTGGACGACGGCAGATCCAACATCGTGCTTCAGGGGTTGGCCCGGATCCGTATCCTCGAGGAGCTACCCCGCCAGGAGCGACCCTATCGTACCGTCCGGGCTCAGCTCGTGACCGACTACGTTATTCCCGACCGGGGACTGCTCCAACGCAAGGCGGCTGCGGTCCGCTCCGCCCTCACGAGCCTCATGATCCGGGATTTCAAGATCCGCGATATGGTGAGCAGACCCCTGCTGGAGACAAGATCTCCGGCGGTGCTGGCCGACGCCCTGAGCGCCATAATCTTCAACAATCCCGCTAAACGCCAACAGCAACTGGACTGCGCCCGGGTGCACGAACGCCTGGACCTCGTCCTCGACCGGCTCTCGGAGCTCCTCGCCATATCCGGATCCGTCAAGGTCGGGACGAACTGAGGATCCAACGAAGGTGTAAGCATTCGGCGCGGCCCGCGTTATTGATCTGGAAGCAGGAGATCTTCCTGACGGCGGCAGAATGTGGCACCTTCGATACAAGGGAGTCCTGATCATGAAATTCAGTGTGGCTACGCTGGTATTGTCCACCTGGCTCTGGGCGCCGGGGCCGGCGCTGGCGGCGCCCGGCATGGACGAGATCATGCACCAGGTGGACCGTACCCTGGCCGCCCGGCGCGGTCGTTACGTCCATCCCGGATCGCTGAGAGCGACCAACCGTACCCACGACAAGACCCTCTCACCGTACTTTTTCGTACCCCGAGCCCACCCCAAAGGCATCGAGCCCCTTCCCCTCAAATCCACCTCCGCCACGGTCTCCATCGCCGGCCCGATGGCGCGCGTCCGAGTCAAACAGATCTACAAAAACACCGGGGCCAAACCCATCGAAGGGATCTATGTGTTCGGTGGTTCGAGCCGGGCGGCGGTACACGGCATGCGTATGAAGATCGGCAAGCGCGTGGTGGAGGCGACGATCACCGAGCGCAAAAAAGCCCGGCGGGTCTATGACCGGGCCCGCCACCGAGGCCAACGAGCCTCCCTGCTATCGGCCCAGCGCGCCAACGTCTTCACCATGCGGGTGGCCAACATCATGCCCGGAGACACCATCACCGTGGAGCTCGACTATTCCGAGCTGCTCGTGCCCGTAGACTCCACCTACAGCTTCGTATTTCCCACCGTGGTGGGCCCGCGGTACGGCGGCGGCGCCCCGAGACGGACCTCCCGATGGATGGGCAACCCGACCCTGCGCAGCGGCAGCAAGATCCCCCACAAGCTCGGCCTGCAGATCCGCCTGCGCACCCCCATCGACCTGAAGATGGTCAAGTCGCCCTCCCACAAGATCCGGGTACGGTACAAGTCGCGGCGGGCTGCCAACATCCGACTTGCCTCCTCATCCGGCTCCAACCGGGACTTTGTGCTGCGCTACCAGCTTGCGGGCAGCAAGATCCAGACCGGCATGATGACCTACCGCCAGGGCGGCGAGCAGTTCTTCCTGATGATGGTGGAGCCACCGCGAAGGGTGACCCCGGCCCAGATCCCACGACGGGAGTACATCTTCGTGCTGGACGTCTCGGGGTCCATGAGCGGGTTCCCCCTCAAGACGGCCAAGGGACTCATCAAAAAGCTGCTGGGGAGCCTGCGGGCCACCGACCACTTCAACGTGGTGCTCTTTGCCGGCTCGTCGGTGGTCATGGCTCCCAAGTCCCTCCCCGTGAACCAGGCCAACCTGCGCCACGCCTTGAGGGTCATCGAACGGCAACGCGGCGGCGGAGGCACCGAGCTGCTGGCGGCCCTCCGAAAGGCCCACGCCATCGCCCCCCCCGCCGTCCAGGGGATCTCCCGCTCCCTGGTGGTACTCACCGACGGCTACGTGGGTGTGGAGGCCCAGACCTTCCGCTTTATCCGAAAAAACCTGGGCCGCGCGAACTGCTTCGCCTTCGGTATCGGCAGCAGCGTGAATCGCGCCCTCATCGAAGGGTTGTCCCGGGCTGGGATGGGCGCGCCCTTTGTGGTCCTCTCCCCCGGTCAGGCAGCCCCGATGGCGGATCGTTTCCGACGCTACATCCAGCAGCCGCTGCTCACCGACATCCGCCTCGTTTTCTCCTCGCCCGACGTCTACGATGTGATCCCCAGACGCCCGCCGGACCTGCTGGCCCGTCGTCCCCTGGTCGTCATGGGCAAGTACCGCTCCAAGACCGCCCCGAAGATCCTCGTCTCCGGCTACACCGGGGCCGGGGTGTTCAAAAAGACCGTGACCCGGTCTGGCGCCGCGAGAGCGGCCTCCGCGCCCCTCCGGGTGCTGTGGGCCCGCACCTGGGTCGAGGGTCTCATGGACCAGCTGGCCATGGTCCCAGGGGATCGGAGCCTCATCCGCGCATTGACGAGCCTCGGCCTCACCTACAACCTACTCACCCGGTTCACCTCCTTCGTGGCGGTGGACAAAAGGGTGGTGAACCGCACCGGCAAGGTCGTGGGCGTCCGTCAGCCCCTACCGCTGCCGTCGGGGATCTCCGACGGCGTCGTGGGTTCCACGGTTGGTCGTCACCACGGTGTCGGGCGACCGGTGTCGGTGTCCAATCCCTTGCCACCGAAATCGCCATCGCCGGGCTCCTCGGGGACCCAGGATCGCGCGGCGGAACCGGAGTCCTACAAACGATCGGCGCCCTGCTCGGTTCAGCGCCGTATCGGCGGGTGCCAGTGCCAAAGCAACGGCGGAGGCCCAACGGTCCCACTGCACCTGCTGCTGCTATTGCCGCTGGCGATCTGGCTGGTCCGGCGCCGACAAACCCAGTAGGCATGAGGAGCAACGTAGCATCGGCCATGTGGTACAACGAGATGTGTCATTGAGTAGCGTCGTAACTCACCGCCCGACGGCTCTGATCCCCTTGGGGCTCCTGGCCGTCTCCATGGTTTTGTCCGCCGGATGTTCGGGCAGAGCGCCCCTGTACCGGACCACAACAAAAAAGTCCAAGATCACGACACCGACCAAGGCCGCGCCGAGCCCGGTCAAGCCCCAGCGCTACTGGCAAGACGAGCTGGTCCACTACCACACCATCGCCAAGCTCTGGAACGCCATCGACCGCCACCACGACGCCCTCGGGTATGCCCTTCACCCGAGGTACCCCTCAACGACCGTCGCGCGTCCCCGAACCCGGCCCCGGCCCCGCTACCGCCACGGCCCAAGCCAGAGGGTGACCCCTCGCCCCGGGGCAGGTCGTCCCCCCGCACCCCGTCCACCACCGCCACGTATCGACCGCCCACCGGTGGGGGTACGCGCAGGCTCGCCCCTGTGCCGTCGGGCGTGCAACCACGTGCGCGCCATCTGCTACGCCGCCCGACGGATCTGTCAGATCGCCCGACGCCTGCGCGACACCCGCAGCCAGCGCACCTGCAAACGCGCCACGGCCCGCTGCGCCGATGCTCGCCGCGCCACTCGCCGACGCTGCCGCTCCTGCTCCTGAGCACCAAGGTCCGTTTGACACCACCGTGCTGGTCAGTAGTATAAAAAAACCGTGCGGTGGATTGCCCCACGCACATAGGGAGGACCCGTGACACTGTACCCCCGTCTGAAACCGCGTACCCCGCGCACGCCTCGAATACTCGCCGCCACCTTTCTGGTAGGCCTGATCACCTGGGGGCTGCTCACCTCCCCAACGCGAGCTGAGGAGAAACCCGCCAAGGCTGTCGCGCCCAAGGCTGTCGCGCCCAAGGCTGTCGCGCCCAAGGCGGCGCCGACGAAAACAAGCTCCGCGGCAAAGCCCGAGTCGAAGCCCGCGGCAAAGCCCGAGTCGAAGCCCGA
>JAOZUO010000005.1:89878-94822 GCA_029938605.1 Deltaproteobacteria bacterium
TCGAAGCCCGAGTCGAAGCCCGCGGCTAAGTCCGAGTTGCAGCTCAAGCAGAAGTCCTACGCGCCCGGGCTGTCGGCCATGGTGGGCATCATCGGGCGGCAGATGGACGAGCACATCGCGATTCAGGTGCTCAGACGCGGCAAGCCCGAGGCGGGACAGACCGTGGAGTTCCGCATCACGGCGACTCCCAACAAGGCCAAAGGCACCAAGCTTTCGGCCTCGCGGGTGGTAACTGACGCAAAAGGGATGGCCAAGGTCAAGCTCACGGTGGGAGACGCCGAGGGCCAATATGTGGTGTCGGCCTATCTCCAGGGCTCGGTGACCGCCGCCAAGCCGGTGGTGACGAAGGTCAGCGCTCTGGATTCGCTGTGGATCATGTTCCTGGTCATCGGCCTGCTCGGCGGGCTGGGCCTTTTTCTGTACGGCATGACCCTAGCGGGGGACCACCTTCAGGCGGCTTTCGGGGAGCAGATGCGGGTGCTCATCAACAAGCTCGCCCGCAACCGGTTCACGGGGGTACTTTTCGGCACCATGGCCTCGGCGGTGCTGCAGAGCTCCAGCGCGGCCACGGTCATGCTCGTGGGCTTCGTGTCCGCCACCATGATGACCCTGACCCAGGCCATCGCCGTGACCATGGGCACCAAGATCGGCGTCACCATCACCGCCCAGCTCATCGCCTTCAACATCTCGAAGTACGCGTTGGCCATCGTGGGCACCGGCGTGGTGATCATGCTGGCGGCGGGCAAGAAGGAGAAGATGAAGCACGTGGGCGCCATCCTCCTGGGATTCGGCCTGCTGTTTTTCGGTCTGGCCACCATGAGCGGCGCCATGAAGCCCCTGCGCGGCGTGCCGGAGTTCGCCGGGATCCTGCTGAAGGTGGGCAGCTCCGTGGGGCTGGGCATCCTCATCGGCATGCTGTTTACCGCCATCATCCAAAGCTCCGCCGCCACCGTGGCCATCTGCATGGCCCTGGCCGTCCAGGGGCTGCTGCCCCTCGAGACCGCCCTGCCCATCGCCGTGGGCTCTACCGTCGGCACCTGCGCCACCGCCCTGCTGGCCAGCCTGGGAACCAACCGCGACGGCAAACGGGTAGCCATATCCCACCTGATCTTCGCGGTCTCGGCCGCCCTTGTCTCCTGGCCCGTCATGGGCCCCTTCTGCGACCTGACCCGCTCGGTGACCGACCTGATGGGATCCACCTCTCCGGCCCGGGCCATCGCCAACGGCTACATGCTCTTCGCGATCATCACCGCGTTGCTGTTTTTGCCCTTGGTGTCCACCATCGAGTGGCTCACCCGAAAGATCCTCCCTACCTCCAAGGAGGAGGTGGTCTTCGGGCCGAAGTACTTGAACGAGGCCTCTCTGACCATGCCGGTGCTGGCCCTGGATCAGGCGCAAAAGGAGCTGGAGCGCATGGCCGGCATCTTCAACGCCAGCGTGAAGAGCTCGGTCCCCGCCATTCTCGACGCCGACAAGGAGAAGGTCGACGAGCTCATGGGGGAGGAGGACAAGATCAACATCCTGGAGCGGGCCATCCGACCGTACCTCTCCCAGGTGGCCCGGCGAGGGTTGTCCATCGACGCCACACGGCGCGAGCGGATGCTCATCTACATCACCGAGCACTACGAGGAGGCCGGAGACCAGCTCGCCAAGCAGCTCTTGCAATCGGGCGCGGATCTGGTGGAGGACGGGGGTAGGATCCCCGAAGACGCCGCCACTGACCTGCGCCTCTTCCACGAGAAAATCGTCACCAAGTCCGAGAACCTCCTCAAGGCCTTCAAGGACGGTGACCGGGTCGCGGCCGAGCGGATCCTCCAGCTCTCGTTCAAGGAGTCGCAGCTGGCTCGCAAGCTTCGGGAGGCCCAGCTGGATCGAATGCACAGTGAAGAGACCGTGAAGTCGAGCCGGGAGATGCTGGCGATCCTGGCCGGGCTGGTGGCCCTCGGCGGCAAATTGAACGAGATCGCGGACGAGCTCATCAGGGAGGTGTAAAATGGCCAATATCGACATTCTCAAGAAGGCGTCTCTACTCGTCGGGTTCACCGACACCCAGCTCAAGTCCCTCGAGTCGTGCGGAGAGACCCGCGACCTCGCCCAGGACGAAGTGGTGTTCGAGGAGGGCGCCCCCGGTGACGAGATCTTCGTACTGCTCGATGGAAGGGTGCAGATCACCATGGAAATGTCGCGCAAGACCGAGCAAGCGCCGGTGCACACCGTGCTCCCGGGCTCCGTCTTCGGCGAATTCGCCCTGGCCGAGTCGGCCAAACGCAGCGCCACGGCCGTGACCCTGCAAGACTGTACCTTCTTCGTAATTACCAGAGACGCCTTCAGACAGCTCGCGACCAAGGATCCGGCCCTGGGCTACCTCGTCATGCAGAACCTGAGCGAAATCCTCGTAGGCCGCATCATCAAGACCACCCGCGAGCTCCGCGCCTCCCTGATGTTCTGATCCCCTGCGCTCCCTCCCTGCGAGGACTGGATTTCACAACGGGGAATTCCTTGCTACACTGCCTCGTCAGGAGACGTGACAGCATGAACGAGATGGACAAGCGCATGCGGAAAGAGCTGGCGGACCTGTTGGGCGAGCCGGCCTTCGTTCGATTGGACTCCGAGCTCCGGGAGCCGAATGTCTTTTCGATCCTGTCCGCTCAGGAGATGTCGACATCGATCAACGCCTTTTTGGCCTGGCTGCTCAACCCCAACGAGAGCCACGGCCTCGAAGACGCCTTCCTGCGCGCCTTCCTCGTCGAGGCCATCAATCACCCGCCCCCCGAGGCGGGCAAAGCCCCGGAGGGACTCAGCCCCATCCCATACGAAGCCGTGGCCGAGGCTACGCTCGACTGGGATCTCATGGACGTGCGCTGCGCTGACCTGCGGGAGACCGTCGCCACCACGGAGTTTCATCTGAGCGCCTCCGACGCCAAGGTGGACATCTGTCTGTACAACAACGCCTATGGCTTCGCCGTCTACGTTGAGAACCGTCTCGCACCCCGGGACGCCTGGCGACAGAGCCAGAAGAGCCCGGGCCGCCCCTGGGAATACCGCACCGAGGAATACCTGCTGGACCTGTACCACCAGTGGGCTACTGACCAAGCGGGCGAGTACAACATTCTGCCGGTATTCATGAGCCTCGATGAGGTGCCGGCCCGGGAATCCCGCTTCGTCCACACCATCGGCTACTCCTGGATGGCGAATGTGCTGACCGCACTCGCGTCACGCCCGACCATCTCGGAGCATGCGCGTATTCTGCTCAAGGACTTCTGTCGCTGGCTGGGTCGGGAGATCCCCGCCCAGCTGGATCCGGAGGGGCAGCAACGAGATCTGGAGCTCCTCGCCACACGCTACAGTCTGGTCATCTCGCGCCTGTTTGACCACGTGGCCGAGTGCATGGCCTGTGACGACGAAGACATCACCGAGGCCTTCCATGAGGTGTACCGACGCCACAAGCCCACGGTGGATACCCTGTGGCGGTACCTGCTCTTCCGACAAGACGAGCGCGTGGCAGCCACCTGCCACGAGGTGGAGCAGTTGCTCACGGCCGAAGATGGCGTGGTGCTGCTGGTGCTGCCCAATCGCCTTGCGGCCACCTCACCCCGGTGGGTATGCGCCGGTGAAAAGAGCATCGACGGCGACGAGGGCCAACCCGCCATGGAGGTATACGCCTCCACCACGGCCATGAGCTGCGGTGTGCTGGCCTACTCGCGGCTGATGGGCACCAAGGCAGAGACCATCTGGTCAAAGGCCACCGACCTCGCCGATGCCCACGGTGAGAAGCTCAGCCCCAAACGCCACGCCAAGCTGAATTTCCACCTCATGAAGGCTCTCTACGACAATTACAACCCCCAGCTAGTGGCCGCCGACTTCGTCCGAAACTGCCGCTTCGTGAACCTACTCTTCGCCTGAACAGTCGTCTGATCAGCCTCCTCTCCTTGAGCATCCGGCCCGAAGGGTGCATGCTCGTCTCATGAAAACTCGACACAGACTCTGGTGGGTCGCCCTGCTGGGCACCATCTGGCTGCTAGGCGTCGCGAGCTGCGACTCGAAGAAAAACGACCCGGGGGATTCGGACGGGGCGGTGGACTCAGGCGTGGACGCGGACCGCACCGACTCCGGTGAGCTATCCGACGCCGACACAGACGCCAACACCGACACCGACGGATCCACTCCGCTGGCAACGGAGCGGTCCTGCGAGTCAGTGTTCCGGTACACCCCCACCCAGACGGTGACAACGGTGCGGCTCGCCGGTGAGTGGGACTGGAACACGCCCGAAGACATGGCGCCAGACGGCCAGGGAGGCTACGAGCTGGCCAAGACCCTGGCTCCGGGCATCCACGCCTACAAATTGATCGTGGACGGCAACTGGATCCTCGATCCGGTCAACGCCTACCGCAAGTACGACGGCGGCGTGGAAAACTCGGGCATGCGGGTGGCCGACTGCACCGACCCGCTGCTCGAGCTCGACGTGTTCGACGCCAGCAACACTGACGCCCACGCCCGGGTGCGGTTCTACCGCGGTAACGGCGGCATGGCCATGGACCCGGCGGCGCGGCGGGTGGTGTTGGTGCAGAACTTCAATGAGTCCGAGCCCACGTACACCTACATCGACCACACTTTTGAAATCTCCCTGGAGGGGCTGACACCGGGAAAGTACACCCTGCGCTTCGAGGCGGCTGACCTGAGCGGTCGCGCGGCCCAGCCCGTGCGGATCCCCTTCTGGGTGGAGGCCGAGCCCTTCGACTGGCGGGACCCGGTGCTGTATATGGTGATGTTGGACCGCTTCCGCGACGGCGATTCGTCCAACAACGCCGCGCCCACATCCGGGGCCGAGCCCACGGCGGACTGGCAAGGAGGCGACCTGGCGGGAGTCACTGCCGCCATCAACGAGGGCTACTTCGATGGGCTGGGGGTCCGGGCGCTCTGGCTCTCCCCCTTCATCCGCAACCC
>JAOZUO010000005.1:94922-97359 GCA_029938605.1 Deltaproteobacteria bacterium
TGCGGCGAGCCTGGCTGTGACTGGACCGCCCACCGGCTGGACTGCCTCTTCCAAGCCTACATGCCCGACGTGAACTGGGAGGTGACCGAGGCCGGGGAGGCCATCATCGCCGACGCCCTGTGGTGGCTACAGCGGTTCGACCTGGACGGACTGCGCGTGGACGCGGTCAAGCACGTGGAGGACGCCGCCATCTTCAACCTGTCGGTGCGCGTTCGCGAGGCCTTCGAGCAGGGAGGCGTGGAGTACTTCCTCCTCGGGGAGACGGCCATGGGCTGGTCCGGCGGTGACGTCACCGACAACCTGGACCAGTACGCCGCCATCAGCCGCTACATGGGTCCCGATGCTCTCAATGGGCAGTTCGATTTCGTGCTCTACCACGCGGTGGCCTACAACACCTTCGCGTACCTCTCCCACGGGCTCATCCATGCCGACTACTGGCTCCAGGCCAGTCTGGACCAGTACCCCCCCGACGCCATCATGACGCCCTACGTGGGAAGCCACGACACCCAGCGATTCCTCTCCCTGGCGGATCCGGCGGCGGCGGGGGTGGTCTACAATAAATGGCCCTCCGACGGCCTGCCCGTGGCGCCGGCCGACAGCGTTCCCTATGAGCGCGCACTGGTGGCATTCGCCTGGGTGCTCACCCTCCCGGGGCTGCCCCTGCTGTACTATGGGGACGAGTACGGCGAGTTCGGCGGCTCGGATCCTGACAACCGTCACTTCTGGCGACCGGCGAACCAGCGCTCCACCCGAGAGAACGCGCTGTACGATCAGATCGCGGCCATCGGCACGGCCCGACGCACCTCCGTGGCCCTCCGACGGGGGGACTACACCTCCCTGCTGGCGGAGGAGAACTTCCTTTGCTTCGCCAGACACACGGCCACGGACATCGCCCTGGTGGTGCTCAACCGGGGGGACCAGCCGGCCACGCGCACCATCACCCTGCCCGCCACGCTGCCCCAGCCCACCGCGGCCTTATCCAACGCCCTTCGCCCCCAAGAACCCTCCCTCCCCATCGTAAGCAACGATGTGACCGTCACGGTGCCGGCCCGCTCCGCCGCCATCCTGCTACCCCACACACCCTAGAGCGCTCCTGCTATTGTGCGCCCTATTCACGATGGAGGAAGTCCATGCCTCAGATGCTATTGCGCACGCTCACTGCGCCCCTACGGGCGGCCTATCGACACTATTTGAGCTATCCCTACCTTCGCTGGCGATACGGGGTCGCAGACCTCAAGCACGTGGCGGAGCTGCACTACTGGAAGCGTCGTGAGTCCCTCTCGGGTGGCCGACTGCCGAACGATTGGTACGAGCATAGGCTGCTGAGTCTCACCGATCACGAGGATGGGAGCTTTCTGGCCGGCAAGGTGGTGGCGGACTTCGGCTGCGGCCCCAGCGGCAGCCTCTGCTGGGCCACCGAGGCCAAACAGCGCATCGGCATCGACGTGCTCGCGGACGTGTACCGCCGCGCCTTCGACCTGAGCGCCTACGGCTACGAGTTTGTCACTTGCGACGAACGGTCCATCCCCCTTGGGTCCGACAGCGTCGACGTGCTCTTCACCATCAATGCCATGGATCACGTGAATGACTTTGCCGGCATGTCCGGCGAGCTTCTGCGGATCTTAAAACCGGGCGGGAGCTTCTACGGCTCCTTCAACCTCGACGAGGAGGCGACTGAGACCGAGCCGCAGGTCCTTCGCGCAAGCCAGGTATCCGAGCACATCGCGACCCACCTCGAGAACGTGGTTCAGCTCATCTCGCCCTTCGGGCCCGAGGGCTCCCACTACGTCCACTGCGAGCGGCGCCGACCAGCCAAGCCTGGAGAGCGACCCCGGATCCTATGGCTCAAGGGCCAAGCTCGTAAGACCGACTGACTACGTCCGGCCATCAAGGCAGACAGGCCGACACGCCGGCGCCAATGAGCACACAGGTCTGTCCATCGGCCCAGCGACAGTCGGTAATATCTGTGCAGCGCAGGGCACAGACCGGGGAAGAATACGACCCGATGGCAGGGACGCAGGTCCCCTTCGGCCCACAGCCCAGACTCGGAAAATCCGGATCGCACGTCGCGTCGTCCACGCAATAGCCATCCACCAGGTCATTGTAGGCGTTCTCGTTGAGGCAGTCGTACTGGCCAATACAGTCGTTGTTGACCATGCAGGTATCGCCCCCAGAGCCGTTGTTGCTGGTGCAAGAGTTGGTGCAGCCATCGGTGTTGTCGGTGTTGCCGTCGTCGCAACTCTCGCCGTAGGAAACTTCGAGGACCCCGTTGCCGCAACCTCCGCAGTCGACGTCGGACTGGGGGTCGCAGCTCCCGGGGCAGCAGCCATCGCTGGTGGCGAGATCGCAGGTGGTGATGGGCGCGTTATCGCACAGCGCCTGACAGGTTCCCGCACCGGCAAGGGTGTCCACCGTGCAGCCGTCGTTGTCGTCACAG
>JAOZUO010000052.1 GCA_029938605.1 Deltaproteobacteria bacterium
GAGCCGGGATGCATCGGCGGCTTGAGTGATCAAGTAATATTCGATCGGGTCCTAAATAATCACCGGGAGTACGCTGACCAGCACTACGAGTGGAGCTTCGGCGACGCCGCAGCGGGCGCGTGGGCGATCAGCGGTAAGTCCAAGGATAGCGCCACCGGCTACGTGACGGCCCACGTTTTGGAGCAGCCGGGGCAGTACCTGGTGTCACTCCTGGTTTCGGACGAGTCTGGGACACTCGGAAGCTACACCGTCACGATCACGGTGGCTGATCCCGACACGGTCTATGCGGGCAACAGCACCATCTGCGTCGCCAACGGCAATGACTTCACCGGATGTCCGAGCGGCGCACTGACCGTGGGTTCCACCACGAACGTTGCCGCGGTGGAAGAGCACATCGTCTCTGGGCGGCGGGTTCTCTTTCGACGAGGCGACACGTTCGATGTCACTGAGACGATCAGCGGCGCCTACGCGGGACCGCTAACGCTGGGCGCGTTTGGCTCCTGCGCTACCCCGGATGCCCAGGGGATCTGTGCGAATGCCCCGATTCTGAACGGAACGCTCGTTGCCGATTCCATGTTCTCTACGGCGAGTCAGGGGTGGATCGATGTGCGCTTCATGGACCTGAGCTTCGTCGATGGTAGTGGGGCCGCCGGCAGCGCCCTTTTGGGGCCGTACAAGATGACTGACGTGTTGTGGTTGCGTCTGCGCACGCGGGGGTTCGACACACCATTGGGAAATAGTCACTGGGAGCATCGGGGGCACGATCAGGTCACCGTAGCCGAATGCGACGCGGCCACGGGCCGCGGGAACATCATCTACATCGGTGCTAACCGGCTGGCCCTGTTGGGCAACAGCTTCCGCGATCCCGACGACTCGCACGTGGCACGGGTGTGGCACGCTCCCATGGCCGTCATCAGCCACAACCAATTGTCCGGCTCCAGCATCAACTCCGATACCGGGCGACACGCTCTCAAGCTGCACACCCCCGAGGAGAGTCAGTTGGCGGATCCGGGCCCATCGGGGCTCGATGGGCGCAGTCGCTACATTGTTTTCTCCGACAACCTCATCGGCAGCTCCGGGCCCTGGCCTGTGGCCATCGGACCTCAGAGCGACCACTACGACGAACGCGTCAGTGACGTGGTGGTGGAGCGCAACCGCTTCTTCCCAGGCTTCGGCACGCCGAGTTGCTGCTCCAATCCGGTGAGCGTAGCGCTGTTGATTTGGGCGAGGCACGTCACCGTGCGCAACAATATCTTTAGCGGAGATGGATCGGATAACGGCTACACGGGGATCTTCGTGGGCCCGCGCGGCATCGAGCCGTCCCCGGTGGGCACCCGGATCCTCAACAACACCTTTTATAAGTCGGACAGCGGCAGCGGGACATCGGCCGTGGTGATTGGTGACACCGCTTCTGAAACCACCATTCGCAATAATCTGGCTCACTTTGCGCCCACGGGGACGTTGGTGAGCGGCACCGGCATCAACACGACCGAGGATCACAACCTCGTGACCACGGACGCGCAGCTACTCGATCCGGACCATGTGGACTTCCTGTTGAAGGACTTCCGCCCCAGCGCCGGTACGGGTGCGTTCGATCAGGGTTTGGCTGCACCGGTCTTCGACGATTTCACAGGCACGGCACGACCGCTGGGAGGAGGACTCGATCTGGGTGCCTTCGAGATGCAATAGTAGTCACATTGATCCTGTGCTGGCTTGTACTGGCACAGGAGGAATTTCCCGAGACCGCGCAACTGTAGCAGATCCATATTCCTGGTTAGGGGGAGGGAGCTACTCTTCGTCGTCGGGCATGGGGGGAACGCCGTAGAGAAACACGCCCCCGTCATCCACCTCGGTGCTGGCGTCCACATCCGGGGCACCGTAGTCCTCGGTGGGGCCGGCGTCCACGCTGGCGTCGGTGGAGGGCGAGGCGTCCCAGGCTGCATCCAGCGGCGGAATGCCGTAGGCTTCCATGGCGCCGTCGTCTGTTTGGGCGTCTGCGGCGTCCACGGTGGCGTCCACATCGGGTACGCCGTACACGGGCCGGCCGCAGCCGGCCAGGGCCAGGCCGGCGGCCAGGGCCGAACCGATCAGGAGCGTACGCAGGGGCCGGCCCCGCCGGGGGATCACCCGCCCGGTGTCGATGTCATCGATGACGTCCTGCAGAACCTGACGCAATTCCCGGTCACTCATGGACTACTCCTGGTAATCAATAATCGGATTGAGGATATTGTATCTCGATTGAGCCCCTGAAACAAATGTCTTTGTGCGAATCGCGGAGTGCATGCGCGTACCACGCATCCTGAGTACGCCGGCGCCAGTGATTGCCAGTGATTACTACTGATTGCCGCTAATAACGACTGTCGTTAGTGGCAACCAATGCAAATTGCTGGGCAAATTGCTGGGCAGATTGCTGGGCAGATTGCTGGGCAGTTTGCTGGGCGGCTCGCTCGGTTTGGTAACGTGGCCCGTTATGCTTTACGGTTGCGCCAGCGTAGGATGGCACCCATGACCATGGCGGGCCAGCCGAAGAGGGCTACGAGGGTGCCCACCACGAGGTCGTTGAGGGCGGGCCAGATCTGGAGGAGTCGCCGCGGGTGGGTGAGGCGCCCGAGTAGAGAGTCGGCGGTGTTGCCCGCGCGGTTGGCGAAGTTGACCGCGTGGAGCAGGGCGTGGAGGTCGGCCACCTCGCGGTCGCTCAGCTCGGCGCCCAGCTGGGATAGGAGGCCGGCCGGAGGCTTGCGGTCGGTGTCGGCCCAGGCTTTGGCGTAGGCCACCGCGAGGGACTCCCGCGGCTCCAGGGCAGCCAGGCTGTTGGGGTCGCCCGAGGCCAACAGCAGTTGGATGTCGTTGGGCGAGAGGCCGGCGGCGCCCGCCATGCCCTCGTGGACGTAGGAGCAGAATCGACAGCCGTTGACCTCGGTCACCGCGAGCCAGAGGCTTTCCCGCCAAAGTGGACGCAGGCGCTTGGAGCTGAGGTGTACGGCCAGGATCCGGGGCAACCGCCAGGCCAGCCCCACCAGGGCTACCAGGAGCCCCACCACAGAGAGGGTCCGTCGTCGAAATACGCTGGGGCTGGGAGTCATGGGTCAACGAGTCCTGGGTCGACGAGTCCTGGGTCGACGAGTCCTGGGTCAGGAATCGTGCAGGCCACGGAAGGAGTGCGCGGGGTAGGTGCCCAACACATGGAGCCAGTCACTGAAGAAGCGGAGCTCCTCCAGGGCGAGCTGTACGCGGGGGTCGTCGGGGTGGCCCACCAGGTCGGCGTAGAACTGGGCCACGGTGAAGCGATCTCCCAGCAGATAGCTCTCGAGCTTGGTCAGGTTCACGCCGTTGGTGGCGAAGCCGCCGAGGGCCTTGTACAGGGCTGCGGGCACGGATCGAACCTTGAACAGGATGGTGGTGATCACCGGCCCGTCCGACGGGTGTGGCGTGACCCGCTGTCGTGCCAGGACGATGAAGCGGGTGGTGTTGTGGGCCGAGTCGGCGATTTTGTCGGCCAGGACCTCCAGGCCGAAGATCTTGCCGGCCAGGTCCGAGCCGATGGCCGCGTGTTGGACCTCACCGCGCTGGGCCACGGCCTCGGCCGCCCCGGCGGTGTCGGCCTCCACCACGTCCCGTACGCCGAGCTTCCGGAGATAGTGATGGCACTGGGCCAGGGCCTGGACGTGGCTGTGTACGGACTCGAGGTCCTCCACCCGGGCGCCCTTAACGCCCAGGAGCCGGTGCTCTATGGTCTGGAAGTGTTCGCCCACGATGGAGAGATCCGCCTCGGGCAGCAACTGGTGGATGTCCGCCACGCGGCCCACCTGGTTGTTCTCAATGGGGATCATGGCTCGTACCGCGCGGCCATCTCCCAGGGCCGCGCAGGCTTCCTCGAAGGTTCCACAGGGCAGCGGCGACAGATCGGGCTGGGCCTCGGTGCACGCCAGGTGCGAGTACGCCCCCTCCAATCCGATGAAGCTTACTTTCGATCTTTGGTCGTCACTCATTTAGATTCGAATCAGTCGGCGGTAGCGCCGGGCTTGGCCATGAGGGCGCCCGTGGGGCAGACCTCGACGCACTTGAGGCAGCCATCGCAGTCGGTCTCCGCCAGGGGCAGGCCGAGGGTTGGGGAGACCCGGGCGGAGATGCCGCGGTTGACAAAGCCCAGGACGTCGAGGCCGTGGTCGTGACAGGTGCGGACGCAGGACCCGCAGAGAATGCACTTACCCGACTCCATGACTAGTTTTTCGTGGCTGTCGTCGTAGTGGAAGTCGCGGATGGCGCCGGCCAGGCGATCGGGCTCGATGTGGTACTCGGTGCCGTAGATCTTGAGCTTGCAGTCCTCGGTAGCATCGCAGCCGCAGAGCATACAGCGGCTGGCCTCTTCCTTGCCCTTGTCGGGCCCGAAGCCGAGCTCGATCTCGGCGAAGCCCCCGAGGCGCTGGTCGTCAGAGATCATGTCCATGGTTTGGCGCTCGGCCGGTGTGAACCGCTCCAGGATCTGCTTGGGCGCGGGACCGCCGGGCGTGCCGATGGTGGAGTACCACTCGTACTCCAGGCCCACGATGGGCCGGCCCGTCAAGAACTGGTCGATGGAGGCCGCACACTTGTGACCCGCCTGCACCGCCCACACCGCGATCATTTCGCCGTCCCCCGGGGAGCAGTCGCCGCCGGTGAAGACTCCATCGAGGTTGGTCTGGCCCGTCTTCGGATTCGAATCGACGAAGGACCAACGGTTGAGCTCCACGCCCTGGCCGTCCACGCTGGCCGTGTCGAACTTCTGCCCAATGGCGTTGATCAGCGTGGAGACCTGCTCCACGTACTCCGACCCCTCCTGGGGCACGGGGCGGCGGCGTCCCGAGGCGTCCGGAGCGCCCAGCTCCATCTTGATGCACTTGACGTTGAGCTTGTCGCCGTCGCCCATCTCGATCTGCACGGGGGCAGCGAGGAACCGCATCTCCACGCCCTCGTGAAGGGCCTCCTCGATCTCAATGTCCAGGGCGGGCATCTCGGCGCGGGTACGCCGGTAGAGCAGCACCACCTTGCCCGCGCCCTTGCGGATGGCCGTGCGGCACGCGTCCATGGCCGTGTTGCCGCCGCCCACCACCATCACCAGGTCGCCGAGGTCCACGTCCTCGCCTCGGGACGCCTTGGCCAGCAGCTCGATGCCGGGGACGACCCCCGGGGTGTCTTCGCCGGGGATGCGCGCCGGGGAGGCGGCCTGGGCGCCCAGGCCCAGGAACACCGCGTCGAAGCCCTGCTTCTGCAGGCTCTCTATGGTGTAGTCCTTGCCCAGCCAGGTGTTGAACTGCCACTGCACGCCCATCTGGTCGAGCTGGTGGATCTCGGTGTCGAGTACGTCCCGGGGCATGCGGAAGGCCGGGATGCCGTAGCGCAGCATGCCGCCGGCCTTCTCCTGGCCCTCGAAGATCTTCACGGCGTGGCCCATCTGGCGCAGGTAGTAGGCGGCTGAGACGCCTGCCGGACCCGCACCCACCACGGCCACTTTCTTGCCTGTGTCGGCACCCACCTCGGGTACCCACCGCTCTCCGGCCTTCAGGTCGGGGTCGCCGGCCACGGACTTGAGGTTGCAGATGGCCACGGGCTCGTCCACCTGGCCCCGGCGGCACACGGACTCACAGGGCCGGGTGCACACGCGGCCCAGGGCCGACGGCAGGGGCATGGCGCGCTTGATGATCTTCAGGGCCTCGCCGGGCTTGCCGTGGGCGAGCTCGTCGATGAACTGGGGGATCTCAATACCCGCGGGGCAGGTGATGTGGCAGTGGCCGTAGCAGTCTCCGGTGTGCTCCGAGGCCAACAGCTCCAGGCACATCTTCCGGGTGGAGCGGATGCGCTCGGACTGGGTGGAGATCACCATTCCGTCAGCCGCCGCCGTGGAGCACGAGGGCACCGGGTTATTCTGTCCCTCCACCTCCACCACGCACAGAAAACAGCTCGTGTAGGGCGGGTGGTCGGGCAGGTGGCACAGAGTCGGGATTTCGATACCCAGATCCTTTGCCGCGTCGAGGATCGTGGCGCCTTCGGCTACGGTCACCGCCTGGTCGTCGATCGTGAGTTTGATGTCTGCCATCTTCAAATTCCTGGTTCGCAGTCGGGAGCACAAACCCCCGGGAGCACTAAGCCCTGGTTACTCGATGTGGATCGCGTCGTCCTTGCACACCTCGGAGCAGGAGCCGCACTTGGTGCAGGCCGCTTGATCCAGGACGTGGACCTCTTTTTTCGTGCCGGTGATGCAATGGACCGGGCACACCCGGCTGCACAGGGTGCAGCCCGTACACTTGTCGGCGTCGATGGAGTAGGTCAGCAGCGGCTTGCACACCTTGGCCGGGCAGCGCTGTGACTCCACGTGGGCCTCGTACTCGTGGCGGAAGTACTTGAGGGTGGTGAGCACCGGGTTCGGCGCGGTCTGACCCAGGCCGCACAGGGAGGTCTCCTTGATCTTGTGGGCCAGCTCCTCGAGCAGATCGAGGTCGGACATCTTGCCCTTGCCCTCGGAGATGCGCTCGAGGATCTCGAGCATTCGCAGGGTGCCCACCCGGCAGAAGGTGCACTTGCCACAGGACTCTTTCTGGGTGAAGTCCAGGAAGAACTTGGCGATGTCCACCATGCAGGAGGTCTCGTCCATGACCACCATGCCGCCCGAGCCCATGATGGCACCAGTGCGCGTGACCTCGTCGTAGTCCACCCGGGTGTCGAACAATTTTGCTGGAATGCAGCCCCCCGAGGGGCCGCCCATCTGCACCGCCTTCAGGGGCGCTCCGGTGTCCGAACCGCCGCCGATCTCCTCGAGGATCTCCCGGATGGTGATTCCCATGGGCACCTCCACCAGACCGCCCCGCTTGATCTTACCGGCCAGGGCGAAGACCTTGCTGCCCTTGGACTTTTCGGTGCCCATGGCGGCAAAGGCCGCGCCACCGTTTCGCAGGATCCAGGGCACGTTGGCCAGGGTCTCTACGTTGTTGATGTTGGTGGGCTTGCCAAAGAGGCCCGAATTGGCCGGGAAGGGCGGGCGCTTGCGCGGCATCCCCCGGTGGCCCTCGATGGAGAAGATCAGCGCGGTTTCTTCGCCGCACACGAAGGCGCCGGCGCCCTCCTTGATCTTGATTTTGAAGGTGAATTCCGAGCCGTTGATCTTCTCGCCCAGCAGGTTTCGTTCCTCGGCCTGGACGATGGCGATGCGCAGCCGCGCGATGGCCAGGGGATACTCGGCTCGGCAGTAGATATAGGCCGCCGTGGCGCCCGTGGCGAAGCCGGCGATGGCCATGCCTTCGAGCACCGCGTGGGGATCTCCCTCCAGGATGGAGCGGTCCATGAAGGCGCCGGGATCGCCCTCGTCAGCGTTGCAGATGATGTACTTCTGGTCTCCGGTGGCGCCCTTGGTGAACTTCCACTTCAGGCCCGTGGGGAAGCCGCCGCCGCCCCGGCCCCGCAGGCCCGAGTCGAGCATTTCGGCGATGACCTTATCGCGGTCATTGTCCGCGAGGGCGGTCTTGAGGGCCACGTAACCGTCCTGGGCCAGGTAGTCCTCGATCTTCTCGGGGTCGATGACGCCGCAGTTGGCCAGGGCGATGCGCTTCTGCTTGGAGAAGAACGCCTCCACCTCGGGGGCCAACGGCCCCTTTTGAAGGGTCCACTCCTCGATGGGCGCGCCACCCTTGAGGTGTTTCTCGACGATCTCGTCTACCTGCTTGACCGTAACGCCGCCGTAGGTCCAGTGGTCAGAGCCCTGGTACACCTCGACGATGGGCTCCCGGTGACAGGCGCCGTTGCAGCCCGTGTCCTCCAGGGAGGCTTCGACCTTGTGGGCGGCCAGGGCATTTACAAAGGCGTCCTTGACATCCTGGGCGCCGGCGGCGATGCCGCAGCTACCCAGCCCGATGACCACGCGCAGCCCGTCGTTTGCTGTCTGTGACTGTTCCATATCTGGTTCCTCGTAGTCCGATTCCCGGAGACCGGGGGGCTAGGACTGCTCGGCAGTGGCCTTCTTTTCGGCCTTGTTGTACTTGCGGATGAGCTTGCGGGTGGCCGGGGCATCCAGCCGCCCGTGGGTGGTCTGGTTGACCATAACCACGGGCGCCAGGCTGCAGCAGCCCAGGCAGGCTACGGGCTCCACCGTGAAGAGCCGGTCGGCGGTGGTGTCCGCTTCGTCCTCCATTTCGAGGATCTCCCGGGTCACCGTGTGGACTCGACCGCCGCCCTGTACGTGGCAGGCGGTGCCCAGACACACGCGGATCATGTTCTTGCCCACGGGGGTGAGCCGGAACCGATTATAGAAAGTCGCCACGCCGAACAGGTGGCTCGCGGGAATGCCGGTTTTGGTCGTCAGGTACCGGATGGCGTCCAGGGGCAGGAAGCCGAATTCGTCCTGAATGCCCTGCAGCAAGGGAATGGTGGCTTCCATTCCGGATCCGAATTGGTCGACCAACGCATCCACGGGTGTGAAATCCGTTGCGGGGGTATCGCCGTTCATGGTCTATCCTCAGGGTTGAAAAAGTGCACGGTTGCACAGCCGCTATAGCGGTGATATCGGACCGTGTCAACACCCAGCGAATGTTGACTATTTCCCCAGGATATTGGGAGGTTGATCGAATGTAGTGCGTCACGTCCGGGCGAGATTGGGCGGAGGAATGTCTATTGGTTTAGTAGGGAACAGGGGGTCGGCGGTGGGGTCACTTGGTGACGAAGAAAACAATCACCCCAACCAGGGCCGCCACGAGCAGGCCCACCATGACCAGCAGCGCCTTGTTGGCACCCTTGGCGCCCAGGTCCTTTTTGGTGAAGTACTGTTGGGGCGCGGCGTCGTAGGCGTCCTTGGCGGCTTCGGCGGCGTAGCCCGCGTTCTGGGCGATGTAGGGGTTGGCCACCTCCTCCCCTTCCTTGGGCTGGGCCTGGCTGTCCGGTCCCACGTTGGGTACAGGCACTACCCGCTGGCACTGCTTACAAACGATGGTTTTTCCAGCAAAGACGTCCTCCACCGCGAGAACCTGTCCACAAGTACAATTGACCATGATCGGCATGGGAACTCTCCTTTGGTGAGCCCTGGACTGTAGCCGAATACGGTAGCTACGCCAATAGCCACGCCAATAGTTGCGTCCGGACCCGGTGTCAGTGGATAATCCTTGCAGCCGGCCTGGCGGTCGGTTAGGTAGTTTTCGAGCGGCTTCGTTGTCGCAACCGCGAGGATGGCGGAACTGGTAGACGCGCTGGATTTAGGTTCCAGTGGGGTATCCTGTGGGGGTTCGAGTCCCCCTCCTCGCATGGATGGGCCACGGGCCATGGGCCACGGCCCATAGGAGCCATAGGATCCATAGGAGATCACCGCACGATGAGCATCCCGATAACGAAAGCGACTTGCCTGGTGTCGGTAGTGGCCTTTGCGTTGATGTTGGGAGCCTGCGGCGACGATGACAACGGCATCGTGGAGCGGGACGCCGAAGTCGAGATCGACGCCCAATGGTTCGAGTGCGGCAACAACTTCCTGGAGCCCGGGGAGGAGTGCGACGACGGGAATCCGATAAACGGCGATGGGTGCAGCATGGACTGCCGGTTTGAGTCCGTGTGCGGCGACGGCGTCCGGGGCGACCCGGAGGAGTGTGACGGCACCGACGGCCTGCCCACCTGCGTGCAGCTCGGGGAGCTCGACGGAACCACCACCTGTGACGCCTCCTGTAACATCCTGGCCGACTGCACGGACGAGGCGGACGACCTGGTGGCCTGGTACAAGCTGGAGAGCACCTCGGGGGTCGTGGTGGACTTCACCAACTCGGGCAACGGCTGCACGGTGTCGGGCGGCGTGGAGCGCGGTATGCCGGGGTTCATCGACAACTCCTACCTGTTTGACGGCGTCGACGACTTCGCGAACTGCGGTGAGGGGGTCGGGATGGATGGCATGGCCGGACTGACCCTGGAGGCTTGGGTCAACATGACCGCGTTTGCCTACGAAGGGATGATCATCTCCCGGGCCGAGTCCCCCGACGCCTCGAACCTGTCGTACTTCCTGGGCGTCGCCGGCAACTCGACCTGGGGCTCCAACCAGTACCACTTCATGTTCGCGGCCTCGGATCCCGGTTCCATCGCCTTCACGGACAACTTCGTCGGCACCGATACGTGGCACCACGTGGCGGGGGTCTATGAGGCGGGCACCTTGACGATCTATCTCGACGGGGTGGCCAGTGGTACAGCCGTCCAGGCCGACACCGGGCCCGTAGCCGCGCCGGGACTGGCGCGGACTTTCATCGGTTCCCTCAACGACGCGGGCGGGCAGTCCACCTGGTCGACCTTCTTCCAGGGCTACATTGACGACATCAAGGTCTGGAAGGTGGCGCGATCGGATGCCCAGGTCTGCGCCGACGCGGGCGGCAACCCAGACGGTCAGGGCGGCTGTACGGTACCGGGCCTGTAGTGCGGTCTATCCATCGAAAAATCGTCCTGGCGGCTTTGGGCGTGGCGTTGGTGGTGCTGTGCTGGGGAGACGCCCGGCGGGCCCTGTCCTACCCCGGCACCGCGCAGGGTAAAAAGCGGGTGGAGATCAAGATCTCGGCGGTGGGGGACGTGATGTTCGGCCGGTACAACAGCCGTCGTCGGTACCGCCCCTTCGGTCTGAACCAGCCCTTTTCCAAGGTGAAGCACCTGTGGTCGGGGCGCGACATCGTCCTTTTCAACCTGGAGACGCCCATTAGCGCCAAGCGGTATCGCAAGCCCTACCGGAACCTCTCCTTCCGCGCTCCTCCCAAAGTAGCGAAGCTGCTCAAGGACGCCGGCTTCACCCTCGCGGCCACCGCCAACAACCACGCCTGGGATCAGGGCGACCAGGGCATCAGCGACACCATCGACCACTTGAAGCGGGCGGGCCTCGCCCACGCCGGCACGGGAAAGACCCGGGCCGAGGCCTTTCGGCCCTGGGTGTTCGTCAAGCAGGGGGTGCGGGTGGGGGTCATCTCCCTGACCATGCTGCGCAACTATCCGATTCGAGAGCGGGTGGGCTTTGTGGGCTTTGTCCACTACCGGCGGGCCCTCAAGGAGATGCCCGGGTGGGTCGCCAAGGCGCGCGGCAAGTTGGACTTCCTGGTCGTGAGCCTGCACTTCGGCGCCGAATACAAGCTGGGCGTGATCCGGCGCGAGATGAAGCTGATGACGCTTTTGCATAAGGCCGGGGCGGATGTGGTGTTCGGGCACCATCCCCACGTGCTGCGGCCCATCGAGCGGCGCAAGGGCTTCGTGGCATTTTACTCCCTGGGCAACTTCCTCATGGACTTTCGCCGCAAGCACACCGGGCTGTCGGGCGTGGCCGAGGTTACCCTGGTGAAACAGGGCGCCCGGCGGTTCATCCACCGGGTGGGCTTCGTGCCCGTGTGGCGGCACTGGCGGGGGTATCCTATTGCGGCGGTGGGCCGGTACGGGAGGCTCGTGCGGCGGTTGGTGCGCCGCTACACCCTGCGCATGGGTGTACGCAACAAGTGGGTTCGCCAGGGCGAGGCCATCGAGATCGAGCGCCCGTAGCTCCAAGGCGTTCGGTACTCAGCTCTAGGTCCAACCCTTACGCAGGTCTGGGGAATGGACCGCGAGCCCTACGTGTTGCTGTAGACAGGGGATGGTGCTACTCAATTGACCACTGGGCGTCCCGGCGGTTGCCGGCGGGGCGGTCGGATGGAGAGGCCATGCACAGCGACGCGACACGAACAGGTGGAATGGTCAGGCGGCCGAACCGGGGCCGGTTGGCGGCGTTCCTGATGATGTTCGTTCTGGGTGGGGTCCTCTCCATGGCCCGATGCGTTCAGCCTCCCAAGACCCTCCCCGGGCGGGACGCGGCCGCGCCTGCGAAAAAGGCCGCCGAGCCCGAAGTGGACTCCCCCGAAGAGAAGCTCGACGCGAAAGTACTCGGGCGGGTGGCGCCCCTCAAGGGGGTCGGTCGCGTACACCTGATCGCCCTGTCAGGCCCCCTGGACGGTAAGGCTGTGGCTCGCCTTCGGGCCGGGCTCTGGAAGATCCCGGCGGGGGAAGCGGTGGTGCTGGAGGTGGACGCTGCCGGGGGTACGCCCGCCGCGGCGGTCAAGGCCTACAAGTTGATCACCGAGGCCAAGCCTTTCGTCATCGCCTGGGTGCGGGGCAGCGCCACGGGCGAGGCTGCGATCCTGCCCCTGGCGAGCTCGGTGGTGGCCCTGGCGCCCAAGGCCCGCTGGGGCGCGCTGGGTGCGTCGCAGTTCACCGGCGTCCGCCTGGCAAAGGCCAAGCGCGAGCAGATGGCGGCGCTGTTTGCTACGGCGGCCGCAATTCGTAAACGCCCAGTAGCCTGGGCCCGGTCCATGGTGACCGCGGTGACCGCCGGTGGTCCGGCAAAGCCCGCTGCCATGACGACCCCGGTCATGAAGCCCGCCGCCACGACGGCCCCGGCCATGAAGCCCGCCGCCATGAAGCCCGCTGCCATGAAGCCCGCTGCCGTGAAGCCCGCTGCCGTGAAGCCCGCTGTCATGAAGCCCGCTGTCATGAAGCCCGCCCCCCCAAACGTACCGCCTCCGGGCAAGCTCGTGATCCTGTCCGCCCTCGAGGCGCGCCGGCGTGGCATGGCTGACCTCCTCGCCGGGGACGTGGGCGGGTTGCTGCGGCTGGTCGGCCTGTCCAAGGCAGAGGTTCTGCGTGACGGCAAGTCCATTGACTCCCTCGCCAAGGGAGCGTCAGTGCTGTCTGGGCCGAAGCACCCCAGGTTCAATCCCCGCAAGCTCGTGGCGGGCTCCCAACGAATCGTGGTGGTGGACATCAAGGGCATGGTGGATCTGGGCATGCTGTCTTTTGTCCAGCGCACCATCAGCCGTACGAAGTCCACGGACCTGGTGATCATCGACGTGGACACCCTGGGCGGACGCGTGGACGCGGCCATCCGCATCCGGGACGCCCTGCTACGCGCCAAGGGCAAGACTCTCGCCTTCATTAACCCCCGGGCCATCAGCGCCGGGGCGCTGATCTCCCTGGCCTGCGACGTCATGATCATGGCCCCAGGGGGATCCATCGGCGCGGCCACCCCCATCACCGTTTCGGGCGGCAAGGCCAACCCCGTGGGCGAGAAGTACGTCTCGTATATGCGCAAGGAGATGAAGTCCACCGCCGAGGCCAAGGGGCGTCGCGGGGATCTCGCTGAGGCCATGGTGGACATGTCCCTGGAAGTGAAGAACGTACCGCCCGAGCTCAAGGAGTCCATCTCCGGGCTCAAGAAGGGCAAGCTGCTCACTCTCACCACCAAGGAGGCTCTCAGCCTCGGGCTGGTGGAGGGCACGGCGAAAAGCTTCGACGATCTGGTGGGTCAGCTGGGCCTATCCGGCGTGCCCTTGGTGCGCCCCACCGAGACCTGGGCCGAGAAACTGGCGCGCTTTCTGATCAACCCGGCGCTGGGCGGGATCCTCATGATCCTCGGCATGGTTCTTTTCTACATCGAGGCGCGTTCGCCGGGCTTCGGTGCGGCGGGCATGGCGGGCATTGTCTGCTTCGCGGTGGTGCTGTTCGGCCACAAAATCGCCGGCCTCGGGGGGTGGGAGCCCATGCTGATCTTCGGGTTGGGGGTGGTTTTGTTGGGGGTGGAGATCTTCATTACGCCGGGCTTCGGCCTGCTCGGAGGGCTGGGCATCATCGCGGTGCTCACGTCCCTGGTGTGGGCCATCATCGGCGCTGGCGGCATCCCGCTGTCGGTCTCCTGGGATCTGGGATACGTCACGTCGGCGCTGACGCGGGTCTTCGGGGCGATCGTCGTGACCGCGGCCATCGGAGCGTTGCTGGCCTGGCTGTTGCCCAAGGCCCCCGGTCCCTTCCGCAAGCTGGTGCTCAGCGCCACGTCGGCCGGGGACGCCTCGGGCGGAGCGCATGATCTACCCGAGGGCATGGTGTCCAAGCAGGACATGGTGGGGTGTCTGGGAGAGACCGAGACCGCCCTGCGGCCCACGGGCAAGGCCAGGATCGAAGGCAAGCGGCTGGAGGTGGAGAGCCGGGGCGGGTTCGTAAACGCGGGCGAGCCGGTGAAGGTGATCAAGGTGGTGGGCCGCCGTATTGTAGTGAAGAAGGAGTCGGCATGATCCCGGATGCAATGCCTTGGGTGACGGCGTCGGCTTGGACCGGAGGGCAGCTGCTGGGTCTGGTGATCGCCCTGATTGTGATGGGGCTTTTGCTGATGGCGGCGGAGGTTTTCGTGATCCCCGGGTTCGGTGTGGCCGGAGTCTTGGGCGTGGCGAGCCTAGGCGGCGGCGTGACCATCGCCTGGGGGGCCTGGGGTGCGTTGACCGGCGTGACCCTGCTCATGGGCAGCCTGGTGGGCACGGTGCTGTTCGCGCTGATCTTTTTCAAGACCCGGGCGGGCAACAGGCTCGTGCTGGGTGACAGTTTGGAAAACACCTCCGCCGTGTCCGACGAGGACGAGCGGCTCCTGGGTCGGCGGGGCGTGGCGGCCACCATGCTGCGGCCCTCGGGGGCGGCGGATTTCGGTGAGGAGCAGGTGGAGGTGGAGACCGACGGCGACTTCATCGCCCAGGGCCTGCCCGTGGTGGTCATCGCCGTGCGGATGGGGCGCGTGATCGTGGAGCTCGCCCCGGACGGCGACGAGGAATGGACAGAAAATCCAGACGAGTGATCGTCTGTACCTATTTCCCTCTCAAGCCCGTTTGCCAAAAGAGCGACGGGTGATCCAAAAGGAGCTTTGAAATGCCTGTTTTCATGGACGCCGATCTGAGCAAATACGGTAGCCCGTGGGTCATCGGAATCGGCGCGGTGGTGCTGCTGATTCTGTTGATGATATTGGCCATGGTGCCCATCCGCCTGTGGCTGGCGGCCCGGTTCTCCAACGCGAACGTTTCGCTTTTTTCCATGATTGCCATGCGGCTGCGGCGGGTGGCGCCCGACCGCATTGTGAACCCGTGGATCAGCGCGGTGAAGGCCGGGTTGCACAACGAGGTGGGCATCAACGTCGAGCGCATGGAGGCCCACTACCTTGCCGGCGGTAACATCAACCTGCTGATCAACGCCTTGATTAGCGCCAACCGCGCGGGCATTCCCTTGGACTTCGACCGGGCGGCGGCCATCGATCTGGCCGGCCGGAACGTCTTCGAGGCCGTGCAGATGAGCGTTAACCCCAAGGTCATCACCACCCCGAAGATCACCGCCGTGGCCAAGGACGGCATCCAGCTCACGGCCGTGTGCCGCATCACGGTGAAGGCCAACATCGACAAGCTGGTGGGTGGTGCCGGTGAGGAGACGGTCATCGCCCGTGTTGGCGAGGGTGTGGTCTCCACCATCGGCTCGGCCGCCGACCACAAGGCCGTATTGGAGAACCCGGACCTCATCTCCCAGACCGTGCTGTCCAAGGGGCTCGACTCGGGCACCGCCTTCCGTATCCTGTCCATCGACATCGCGGACGTGGACGTGGGGGCCAACATCGGCGCCAAGCTCCAGACCGAGCAGGCCGAGGCGGACAAGCAGATCGCCCAGGCCAAGGCCGAGGGCCGCCGGGCCATGGCCGTGGCTACCGAGCGAGAGAACACCGCCAAGATCGCCGACATGCAGGCGCGGCTGGTGGAGGCTGAGGCCCAGGTGCCCCTGGCCCTGGCCGAGTCCCTCAAGTCCGGCAAGATGGGCTTCATGGACTACTACAACCTCAAGAACGTGGTGGCGGACACGGAGATGCGCAGCGGCATCGCTGACGCGTCGTCGCCCACGGACAAGAAGGACAAGTAGATGAAGCTGCTACCCACACGTGTCACCGAGCGGGAGTCGGGTATCGTCCCCCTGCGGTCCGGTGACCCCCTGTGGTGGCTGCGGGATCGGGAGGCGCTGGTGCGGCGCTTCGTCCTCTCCCAGGTGATGGGAGAGCCGAAGAGTCGCCAGCGTCGCCGGGGTCCACAGGTGGGTCCGGGTTCCGGGGGACGGAGGTAGCCGGTGGAGGAGCTGCTCTTTGCGCTGCTGGTGGGCCTGTGGAAGCTGATCGTCCGCGGCTACAAAGCCGTCCGCGCGTGGTGGCAGGGGCACAAGGAGGAGCAGGATGCCTACCAGCCCATGCAGCGGCCCAGCGCCGAGCGGGCTCCGGTGTCTACTCAAGATCTCGATCCCTACACCCGCCAGCGCCAGGCCGTGCGGGATCAGCTCCAAGCTCTCGAGCACGAGGCCAACGCCCAGTCCTCTACCCTGGGTCGTAGCGTATCGAACCGCCCCCTGGCCAAGGGGCTGGACCAGATGGTGGGGATAAAGAGCCTGGAGCTTCGCCAGGAGCTGGATCGACTCCCGGCGGATTCGGGCGGCGCCGTGGACCTGGCGCGGATCACCTCCGGGGCGGCGAACCTGAAGCGGACCTCCGATACCCTGGTGTGGATTGCCAACCAGCGGGAGCACCCCAACTACGGCAAGCACCTGGCCACCGCGGACCGCATCGTGGAGGCCTGCTACGCCCCGTTGCTACAGTTCGCCGCGCACCGCTTCGCCGTGCCCGACCGCGACCCCATCTCCTTTGTGGCCGCCCGGGACCGCATGGACCTGAGCGATTTTTCCGCGGCCGGGTTGACCGCGGTGGCGCTGCCCAACGCGTTTCCGGATCGGCTGACCGGCTGGTCCATGGTGGCGCACGAGGTGGGTCGGGACTTCCTGGAGTCGGTTCAGGGGCTCAAGTGGGAGCTGCGAAATCGGTTTGGTTTGCCCGATCGCTACCCGGTGCCCTTCGCCTCTCGGGGCTATCTGAGTGAGGAGGAGGTGCTGCTGCCCTTCGGCCCCTGGCTGGAGGTGCTCTTCGGAGATCTGGTGGGCTCGCTTTTGCTGGGGCCGGTCTATGCGCAATCCCTGGCAGAGCTGTTGGCCAATCCGCGGAACCCCTCGGCCGTGGCCACCGTGGGGGTGACCCACGACGGAGCTTCCTACACTAGCGAGCCTCCGGCCCACCTGCGCATGGCCGTGGCCGTGGCCGCCATGGACGATCTGGGCGAGGGCGAGCTGCAACAGCAGATCTGGCGGTCCTGGAGTGAGCGTCACGGCTGGCCTCAGGTCCTGTATCTGCCTACCCGGGTGGAGGGCTGGATCGAGGCGCCCGCGGAGGCCTTTACTGACATGGCCGAAGCCGTGGCAGACCTGATGCTGCTCGAGCCCATGAGCGCTCTGGGGGACCAGTCCCTAGACGGCGTGCCCGGCCTGGCGTATTCCGACGTGCAGCAGGCCGCCATGGATCAGATCAAGTCCGTCGCCCTCGCCGGCGGAGACGGCTCGGCCTCGGATCCCCGGGCGCTGTTGGCGGGGGTCCTGGCCGCCGAGCAGGAGGCACCCCACCGCTCCCGGCAGCTTCTGGCCTGGCTCCAGCGGACCCTGGCACCCCAGGCGTTGCCCTACAAGCGGAGACGGCCCGACGCCGTGGCCGCGGAGGCGCGGGGGGCGGATCAAGACGATCTGCTCTCGGCCCTGCGCGACGCCATCATCCTGGACGCGATCCTCACCCGGCCTCGCCCCGGCGCCCGCCCCGGCGCCCGCCCCGGGTCCCGATTCCCGTCGGCTCCGCATTGAAGATCGGATCCCACCAACTGCCCGTGCCGGTGATGCTCGCACCCCTGGCCTCCATCTCCACGCCGGCCTTCCGTATCCTGTGCGAGGAGCAGGGCTGTGGGCTCACCTGGACCGAGATGATCTCCGTGCCGGGGCTGGTGCGGGGCAACAGCAAGATCTGCGGGTTGGTGCGTCCGAGCAGTGCGGACCGCCCCCTGGCCGCGCAGGTGGTGGGATCGCGCCCCGACGAGATGGAGCGGGCCGCGGCCTGGGTGGTGGACCACGGCGCCGACATCCTCGACCTGAACATGGGCTGCCCCGTAAAGAAGATCAACAAGACCGGGGCCGGTGTGGCCCTCATGCGCACCCCGGACCTGGCGGCGGATCTGGTGCACGCCGCCCGCCGGGGCGCCGGCGACAAAGTGCCCGTTACTGTGAAGATGCGCATTGGTCACAAAAACGAGCGCAACGCGGTGGACGTGGCCCGACGCATGGAGGATGCGGGCGTGGCCGCCCTGACCATCCACGGCCGCTTTCGGGAGCAGGTCTTCCGCGGGGCCGTGGATCACGACGCCATCGCCGCCGTGGTGGAAGCGGTGGACGTGCCGGTGGTGGGCAACGGCGACGTGAAAGACGGCCCCTCCTACCACCACATGCGGCAAGAGACCGGCTGCGCCGCGGTCATGGTGGGCCGGGCCGCCCTGGGAAACCCCTGGGTCTTCGCCGACCTCGCCGCCGCCGCCCGGGGCGAACCCGCCCCGCCCCCGCCGTCAGCCACGGATCGAACCGCCGTCATGCGTCGTCACTTCAACCTCTACCTGGACGACTACCCCGAGCCCATCGCCGCCCACCAGATCCGCAAGCACCTCATCTGGTACTCCAAGGGACTAGCCGGCGCCGCGGACTTCCGCCGCAACCTCCAGACCGTGTCCACCGCCCAAGAAGTCCACGCCGCCATCGACTCCCTAGAGGCCTAGACCCCTCGAGGCCTAGATCCCTCGAGGCCTGAGGGAGGAGGGGAGGGGACGTAGTTAACTTGTTAACTTTTGGGGACGTGCGCAGTCGATGAATAAGCAATGATTTCAGGCTGTTCATTTCTTTTGCGGGGATTGGAGCCCCCAGGCAAATACCGGATCGTGGGCTCTCGGGAGCTTCTCCAACCGCTTCATTGACCGCCGATAGGGGCACCGAGTGAGCTGTTCAGCGAGCAGTGCGAGGCCAGCGGCGTTCTTCGACCAGACCTGCATGAATTCCCACAAAAAACAGCCGACTTTCGCGTACCATAGATCAGGTTTGTTCACATCGACATGGGAGCAGTCAAATGGCAACAGCAACAATGGCATCAAATGGCTGTGGTCGATGTGGCAGCCAGGGTCAGGGACCTCGGGGGCTCTGCAAAGACTGTGAGGAGTGGCTCCAACAGCGCAGTGCGCTTTCGGCGGCGGACGTCGTCGAATCGGTACAGTTCAGCACGTCCCCCATCTTAGGGGCCGCGAATGGCTAAGTCGATCGCCCAAGCCGCCAATACATCCCGGCTCCCTTCGTTGCTCCTCGTTGTATAGCAGCAGTATACTGCCTTGTCGCGCCTCGCGAGCCGGGCGCCTTGACGCCCTGTATCGACCAACTTAGCCATTCGCGGCCCCTTAGACACGGATCGAGTTGCGCTCTCCATTGGGGCCATGGTGATTCCCGCGTTCCTATCGCTATTTTCCACTGTAGTCCTTCTCATTGGCACCTACTATGATCGAACCATCGGCTATGTAGAAACGTCGCCGTCCGCCGCCCTGGAGCTGGCGCTCGTGTCTTTTCTGTGCGCCCTGTTCACCTTTGTGGCCGCGTTTGGCTGCGCTTTGCTGGCCCGTCGGCGGCCGTTGTTGGCGGCCGGACCCGGGGTGGCCATCGTCTCGGTCTTGTGACGATCCCGCTGGTCGTCATGGCGACCGAAGGCCTGCTTCTGCGCTACCTTGAATACCGCTCGCTGCCCGCCGAACCGAGTAATCTGGATGTCTTCTACAAGTTCCTTGTGGCCATGCAGGGGGTCGGGTTGGTGCTGCTTTTCGCAGCCCTGATTGTGGCAAGCCTGCGTTGGCGGCAGATTGTCCGAGCCCGGAAGCGTCTCGTTCGCACTGACACCTCCGCCCCAAAGGTCCACGCCGCCGTCGCCGACTGAGGCAGTGAGCTGACCCACCGGGATACCTGTTGCAAATTTGCTACACACTGTAGCGCTGCGACAGCACTTCCCCTGCGAATATGACCGGATCCGGGCATTGTATCGCGGCACGTTGCTTGCATCTTTCGTGGGGTATGCACGGTTTTCGGGGAACCCCACATTGGAGCGCAAGCGTGCGCATGGCCGCCACCGTCACGTCCGTCCTGGCAATCCTGGCGGCTGTTCCGTCTCTTGCCTTCGGCGCGCCACAGCCCGGCCCCAGGGAGAGGACCGCCAGGGAGAGGACCGCCAGGGAGAGGACCGCCAGGGAGAGGACCGCCAGGGAGAGGACCGCCCCAGAGGATCCGCACCTCTCCCGGCACTTCACCATTCCCGAATCCATGAAGCTGCAGCGGATCGAGCGCGCCTGGCGTCGCGATCAGCGCGCCCACGGTCTCGGCATGGCCATCGCGGGAGGCATCTTCGCAGCGGGTGGGCTCGGACTCTGGGTATTGGTCTTGACGGAACAGATCGTGTTGTGGACCCAGGGAACGCACTACATCGAAGACCGAAGGTTTGATGGCGGAGGCCTGTTTATGGGAATCTTCGGCCCTCCAACGGCAGTCTCGTTGCTTCTGGGGACGCCGCTGATGACCGCCGGGCTGGTGCGTTTGTACCTGATCGGTCATCCCGGCCGCACCGCCCCGCTGGCCACGGCAGGCGCTGGCATGGCGTGGAGCGGGCTCGTGGCGACGATCGCTGGGGTCGTGACCTCCGCTGTCGTCCACGACATGAAAAACAGGGGCTACCTCCGTCCGCAAACGATAGTCGGCACGAATCTGAGCCTGGTCGGCGCGCTCGTGGGGCTCACGGGGTTGGCCCTGTGGGCCGAGGCCCGACGTGGAGTGCGTATCCAGCGGGATCATGAGCGTTGCGCGTTGGCTGCACGGAAGATCACCTTCGCTCAGCAGTCGTGGCAACGCGAAGATGCCGCGCGTGCCACAGGCCTGCCCCGGGCCCGGATCTGGAGCTACGGGTTTGAGTTTTGAGACGGAGTCATTGAGGAGAATGGTCGGAGGGGAGGATTGTGCCCAAGGCGCAACTCGGCTCCGGAAACGGTCCCGCGGCCAGAGGTCCGATCTGGCCGAACCGCTAGAACCAAAGGAAGGTGTAGACGGCGAAGAGGGGCACCAGGATCAGGAAGGCGTAGCCCATGTAGCCGAAGAAGGAGGGCATCTTGATGCCGCGCTCGTCAGCGATGGCCTTGACCATGAAGTTGGGGCCGTTTCCGATGTAGGTGTTGGCACCCATGAACACCGCACCCAGACTCATGGCCGTGAGGATCTTTTCGGGCACGGCTCCGCCGGTGGTCTTGATGGTGGCGGTGAGCAGCTCGGGTGAGAAGTTCTGGGCCAGGGTGGCCGGGTCGCCCTCGGCCAGGGAGAAGAACACCACGTAGGTGGGCGTGTTGTCCAAGAACGAAGACAGCGTCCCCGTGGCCCAGAAGAACTGCCAGGGTTCGGTGACGCCCAGCTCGCCGCCCCGGACCTTGAGCAGCACCACCGCCGGGATCATTGTTAAGAAGATTCCCAGAAACAGCGCCGCCACCTCCACGATGGGATGGAAGGTGTAGTCATTGTCCGAACGCAGCTTCTTGGAGGTGACGATCCAGGAGGCCGCCGCCAGGCCGATCATGGCCAGCTCCCGCACGCCGAACCCCGCCGCCTTGGATCCGATGAGCACGGGGAAGGCGGCGCCGAAGGCCACGCAGAGCACCACGCCCGCCAGGAGGGGAACGTTTACCAGGCCCGTGATCTTCAGTGGTTCGCGGTCGACGGCGGCGTTGGCCTTGGCTTGGGCCTCAGTGTCTTTCTTCCAGGCGATGGTGTCCCAGATGAAGTAGACGACCAGCAGGGTGCTTACCATCAGCGCCCACTGGGGCAGCATCTTGAAGGTCCAGACAAAGGGCACGCCTCGCAGGTAGCCCATAAACAGCGGTGGGTCCCCCAGGGGGGTGAGCAGCCCTCCGATGTTGGCCACCAGGAAGGTGAAGAAGATGATCGTGTGCACCCGCTTTTTGCGGTGGGCGTTGATGGTGATTACCGGCCGGATGAGCAGCATGGCCGCCCCGGTGGTTCCCATGAAGGAGGCCAGCACCGCGCCCAGGGCCAGGAACCCGGTGTTCACTGCGGGCGTGGGAGGCAGATCCCCGCGCAGCATGATGCCCCCGGAGATGACGTACAACGAGCCCAGTAGGCACATGAAGGCCACGTACTCGAAGAGCGTGTGGGTCAGGTGGTGCATATTCGCGGTGCCGGAAAAGGCGAAGTAGGCGGCCACCGGGAGGCCCAGGACGCAAGAGACGATCACCTTGTTGATGTTCGACTCCCAGAAGTGCTCAAAGGTCAGGGGCAGGACCGCGATGCACAGCAGCATCACAACGAAGGGGATGACCAGCCACAGCGCGGGCGCCTGGCCCTTCTTTTGGGGCTTGGCCTTCTGGTTGGCCTTTATCGGGAATTTGTCGGCGGCTTTGTTTGTGGAACCATCCGCGGTTTTGTCCACCGCCCCCGACGGGGTCTTCTCTGGTACCGGCGTCATGGCAGCCGGGGTCGCGACGGCCACGCCCGCGGGCGCGAGGATCAACAATGAGGCAAATAGGATGGCGATCAGACGGTTCATCGCTGGTCTCCGAGCGGTGTTCCGAAAATGGGGTCACACAATAACACGCGACCGGTGCGCGGGCGAGCGAAAGCGGGTTTTAGAGGGGGTTGTCCAGAACAGCGTTCCGAGCACCGCCGGACAGCGCCAGCAGGTGGTTGGTAGTCCCGTGGTCTTGTCTGGACAACCCATCCGCCGGGGCGGATGGGGGGATTTGACTACTCGATCTTGATGGCCTCGTCGGGGCACTCCTCGGCCGCTTCCTTGATCTCGTCCTCGTTGCCGGCGATCTCATCCGCGTTCACGATCGCCTTCTCGTCCTCCACCACGAACACGTCAGGAGCGATGGTTTCACAAACGCCGCAGCCGGTACAATCGTCGGTAATGGTCACTTTCATGGTTCAACTCCTCGGGTCTCGTTCGAGCAAATCATTCGCACGGAGTCGCGGTGAGGCCCGTTGGGACACGCGGTCCGTGTGTGTTTATCTATTGAAGTCGTATAGCAATAGCCCCCCTGAGCGCAAGACCGCATTTTTCAGAAAATAACGGCCCGGTTTTCATCCGGCCTCTTCCCCAAAAAGGCGCCCGCTCCACCGCGCCACGAGGAGCTCGCGGGCCGCTTGGTTTGTGGGTTCCTGCAGGTCCGGATCGTCTAGGATCAACTGCTGGGCGGAGTGCCGGGCGGTGGACAGCAGGCGGGGGTGCGCCGCCGCCGCTGTCAGGGCCAGGTTCGAATCCCCCGCCTGTCGGAGCCCGAGGAGCTCTCCGGGGCCCCGGATGGTCAGATCTTCCTCGGCGATGCGGAACCCGTCACCGGTCTCCTCCATGACCTTGAGGCGCCGACGGGCGTCTGCGGTGGCGCCGGGATCGGCGATGAGCAGGCACAGGGGTTCGGCGCCGGCCCGTCGCCCCACCCGTCCCCGAAGCTGATGAAGCTGGGCGAGGCCGAAGCGCTGGGCGCTCTCGATCACCATGATATCCGCGTCGGGTATGTCCACGCCTACCTCCACCACCGTGGTGGCTACGAGTATGGAGAGATCGCCCCGGCGGAAGGCGTCGAGCACCCGGGTTTTTTCGTCGGAGTGGAGCCGCCCGTGCACCAGACCCACTTGGTGGGGCGCCATGGTCTCGGATAACTCGGCGTGGGTGCGTTCGGCGTCGGCGAGGTCCAGCTTGTCGGACTCTTCCACCAGGGGGCACACCACGAAGGCGCGCATCCCCTTGCCCAAGAGCCGCTTGACCCGCCGAAAGACCTTGGCCCGCTGGCGGGCCGTGAACACATGGGTCTTGGCCCGACTGCGGCCCGCCGGGAGCTCATCCACCACCGAGACGTCCAGGTCACCGTAGGCGGTGAGGGCCAGGGTCCGCGGGATGGGGGTGGCGGTCATGACCAGCAGGTGGGGGCTGCCCGCCGACCCTTCGCCCTTGTCCCTGAGTCGGGCG
The DNA here is from genome assembly GCA_029938605.1 of Deltaproteobacteria bacterium. Taxonomy (GTDB): domain Bacteria; phylum Myxococcota_A; class Polyangia; order HGW-17; family JAJRWW01; genus JAJRWW01. The sequence goes on from JAOZUO010000052.1 coordinate 23,747, forward strand.
CGTTGGGCCACGCCGAAGCGGTGCTGCTCGTCTACGATCACCAGGCCCAGGGCGTCGAATATCACCCGTTCTGCCAGCAGGGCGTGGGTGCCCACCACCAGCGGGAGCTGCCCGGCGGCCAGGAGCGACAGGGTGGACTCCCGGGCGCCCCGTGGCGTGGACGCCGTCAGCAACGAGAGCCTGTGCCCTAGCTTTTTCAACCACGGACGCAAGGTCTCGGCGTGCTGGGCGGCGAGGATCTCCGTGGGCGCCATGAGGGCCACCTGGCCGCCCCCAGCGATGACCTGGACGGCTGCGGCGAAGGCCACCGCGGTCTTGCCCGAGCCCACGTCGCCCTGTACGAGGCGGTGCATGGGCTCGCCGCGGGCCAGGTCCGCCGAGATCTCCCCGATGACCCGGGCCTGGGCGGTGGTGAGGGTGAAGGGAAAGATCTCCTCGGGCCGGGGGGCCGGCGCCGACGGATAGATCGCGGCGGACAGGTCCTTGACCTCGCGCCGGCGCTGGGCCAGGCCGAGCTGCAGCAGGAACAGCTCATCGAAGATCAGTCGTAGGTGGGCCGGGCTTCGGTGGAGCTCCAGCGCCTCCATCTCCGCATCGGAGAGCGTCAACGGAGGCTGGTGCAGAAACTTCAAGGCCTCCGACCGCCCGGGAAGGCCCAGCTCCTCGCGTAGGGCCGGGGGCACGGGCTCGGGTTCGGCGTCCACGGTGCGTTCCACGGCCTGGGCGCACAGGGATCGAATCAGTCCCTGGCCGATCCCTTCCACGGTGGGATATCGTGGCACCACGCCCTCGGGCTCTGGCTCGGCGTCTTCGTCTAGCACCCGTACCAGTGGATGCGCCATCTGTAGCTTGCCGCGCCAGTCCTTGGCCGTCCCGGAGATCCACACCCGCGTGTCGGCGGGGAAGCGGCTGCCGAGCCCCGGATAGGTGCGGAACCAACGGCACAGGAGCTGGGCTCCGTCCTCCTCCACCACCAGCTCAAAGAAGCGCCGGCGTCCTCGCCCCAGCCAGCGCTGGGTCACCACCGTGGCCGTGGTGCACCCTGAGCGACCCGCCTTGAGCTCTGCCAGGGGGGTCAACCGGCGCCGGTCCTCGTAGCCTAAAGGGAGCAGCCCAAGGAGCTGGTGTACGTAGTGTATCGACCGCCCGGCAAGTCGCTCGGCCGTGCGTGGCCCGCAGCCCTTGAGCACAGTGAGGGGGTCGCCTACGGTCTCGGGCTCCGTCTCGGGCCCGGTCTCGGGCCCGGTCTCGAGCCTTTGGCCGGGCTCTCCCTGGGGGGCGTTGGTCGAGTGGGCAGGATCGGTGCTCTTGCGGCGGGTTCGGGTCTTCGTCCGGGCCTTTGTCCGAGCCTTCGTCCGAGCCTTGGTCCGTGCCTTCGTCCGGGACGGATCGGGTGCGATGGTGGCCAGCAGACGCATGCCCTGGGCCAGGATCTGGGCGCGCTTGGAATGGTTGGGATCGAGCCCCTTGATCTCGTCGACCCAAGCGGCCAGATCTGGGTGGGGACTCAGCTCCCCGGCGGCATCGAGGAGCGCCGACCAGAGCGCGTCGGCCGGGTCGGAGTCTTCGGGCCAGCGCCAGAGCGCATCCTGCAAGAGGCCGCGCAGCTTCTCCCCGAGAATCAAGAGTTGCTCAGCCGCGGAAGGTGAACTTCAGCTCGTAGTCGCACAGGTGGAAGAGATCGCCCTCGTCGATGCGCTTGTTGTCGATACGCATGCCCTTGTAGTCGATCCCGTTGGTGGAGCCCAGGTCTTTGATGTAGTACACCCCGTTGCGACGAATCACCGCGGCGTGCTTGCGCGAGATGTTGCCATCCTTGATGGGGAGATCTGAAGTTTTGGCTCCTCGGCCGATGATGAACTGATCCTTGTCGATGGGGAGTCGCTCGTTGTTGTAAATCAGATAGAGCGTGGGCACCGAAGTGGGCACCGCGGGCTCCGCGGTAGGAGTACGAAGGGATCGGCTGCCGAGAGCGGCCCCCTGGCGTGCCGGTGCTCCCCCTGCGTTGGAGTGGCTCCGTCTACGGCCCGGTGGGGGCGGCGGAGCTCCCCGACGGGGTGGTGGCTGCTGCGCGCCACGGGGGGGCGGAGCTGCCGGGCGGGCCCCACTGGAAGAAGCAGGCGCGGCGTGGTGCGCCTCCGCGGCGGCTCCACCAGCGCCTGCTGTGTAGTTCTTGCTCCGCGCATAATAGCGCATTGCTTCGTTGATCAGATAGTCGATAGAGCAGTCGAAGTCGTTCGCCATCTGCTCGAACGTGTCCCACAACACGTCCCGGCAGTAGAAATGGCGCATGGTCTTCTTGCTCTGGTCCATACGATCCTAAGCTCCTGGAATGGTTCAGCGGTAAACCAGCCGAATTTGCTCGAAATATTACTTCTTCTTGGAAAGAACTTCTACGGCTTTTTTTGCCCGTTTTCCGAGGGTTGCATCCTTCCAGTCCTTACCCTTGAGCACGGTCTTGTCACGGATCAGCTTCTGGATTTCGGCAATGTCCTGCGCCAGTCCTTTACGGGGCAAGAGCTCTTTCATGGCGAGCCCCTCCACGGCGATGATTTTACCCAGCCAGTTGGGCGCGGTCAGGCCCAGTCGCAACCCCTTGAGCAGCTTGGGGCGCAGGAGCACGTACTTCTTCCAGACGTACACGGCATTGTCCAGGATCGTACCGTTGAGGTAGCCATTGGGATAGGACTCTTCCGGGGGAAGATTCGCGTACCCGATCTTGAGGGCCTTCTCCGGATCGATGCGCATGAGGAAACCCACCGAGAGCAGCCGTAGCTGGGTGCGCTTGTCCTGGAGCTCACTGTCGGTGAGCTTGGGCGCGGGGGCCCCGATCACCGGCGTGAGACCCTTGAATATAGCCTCCCCCTTGAACTTGGTAACCAGCTCCAGCAGGTGGAACAGATATCCCGTGCCGCGGAAGACGGGGTTGTCCAACTCCTTGCCGGAGTTGACCTTGGTCATGAGCCGGTTCATCTCCTTGATCACGGCGCCCTGGACGTCCGGATCGAGGTTGGCCGGATTCGCGGATGCGCTCAGGCGCAGGGCCACGGCCGCCCCGGCCTTCATCTTCACGTTGGCGTGGTTGGCCATGACGTCGGCCAGGTAGCGGGAGCCGGCGCGCTTGCCCAGCAGGCCGATACCGCACATCAGCGCCCCGTCGTTGATCAGGGCGGCCTTGGTGTTCTTTTTGGCAGCGGCGATGTAGCGCTTCACCGTGGCCGCGCGGGTCGCGGGCCCCACCTGAGTCCAGAACCTACCCAACAGGCAGCTCGCCGAGACAATGGTGCTGCGGTTGTACCGGAAGAAGTTGGGGTCGTAGTACTTGACCTTCCGGGCCATCAGGTTCGCGCCCCGTCGCCCGAAGGCTCCCAGGATCTTCGTGATGCTGTGCTCATGGGCCTCGCCGTGGTTCTTGCCGAGAATCCAGTCGATGATCAGCTCCTCGAGCACCGGACGGTCCTTGGAATCGGCGAAGTACCACGCCGAGAAGAGTCCGTCCTTAGCCAGGGCACGCGCGCCGGGATCGCCCTTGGCGGACTTCACCTGGGGGGTCAGATCCTTGATCATGGCGGTGGCGATCTTCGTCCGGTCGCCCTTGGATGACTTCTTGAGCGCCTTCTCGAGCTCCACCAGTCGCCGGAGCTTCACTAGCCACAAGGCGGCCTTGACGCGGATGGCCTGCTTCTGTTTAGAGTCGGCCACCACCTTGGCGAGTCGGCCGCTGTCCTTGGATTCGCCCCACTCGTTGAGGTCATTTTCCGAGACCTTACAGCCTGTTAGCGCTAAGACCAGGGCTACCGAGGCCAGTGAGACCTGCCACCAGCGGCGGCGTGACCTCGCGAAACCATGGGGGTAATCCAAAGCGTTCTGTGTAGTTGCAGTCCCTTGCATTCGTTCTCTCCGTGGTCGTCCATGTTATTCATCCACGTCTATCGCGTCAAGAACCGGGTTTTGGGGTCTTTGGGGCTTTCGGGGGGTGGAACAGTCCGGGCTCTGGGCAACGATGCCTTGTACCCAATCCTTGGCCGTGCTGGTAGACTCCGCGGCTGGTATACTGTTGGCATGAAACGGCCTCGTTGACCTATAGTAGCTCCCTAAGATGCAGCCCAGATCCCGCGACCAACGACCTATCCTTTCCCGTCGTGTCCTGTTCATGGCGCTGGCCCTGGTGCTGGCGTTTTGTACATGGGCTGCGGTGGCGGTGGCGGCGCCCTTGGAGAATGCCCGGTATGGCGGCCTCTACATCGGCAGCGCGGTGGAGCCGCACCCGGCGAACATCCTGCGCAACCCCGCGGCCATCGGCATGGTCAGTGGGACCCACATCTTTATAGACGGCACCTTGCGCTTGGACCATGGGCGGGTGCAGCGCACCGCCATCCGCAGCGACACGGGCAATCCGGGCCCGGGCGCGGATCTGAGCTTCCCGAGCGTGAGGTACACCCACATAACACCGGACGGGTACTTCGGTATCACCTCGGATCTGGGCAACAACCTGGTGGTCATCGGCGTGGCCCTGCTCACGCCCTTTGCCGAGCGGCAACTTTTCCCCGGCGCCGGCTCCAGCTCCAGCTCCAGCTCCAGCCCGGGTCCCTCCGGGGAGGGGCCCCTGCGCTACCATCGCATCGAGAGCCAATGGTACCACCTGTTCGTGAGCCCCGTAGTGGCCATTCGTGCGCACAAGCGTTTCTTCATCGGGCTGGGAATGACCTATGTGCGTTCCATGTTCGACATGGTCTTCGCCCGGGACCGGCGGCTCCGGGACGGTTCGGTTCCACCCTACGAGGATGGGCTCTCCACTGAGCGCGTGCACATCCAAGGGGCGGAGAACAGCTTCTGTTTCAACCTGGGCCTGGTGGCCCGTCTGCCCTGGGGCGTCGACATCGGGCTCTCCTATCGGAGCAGAGTGGTTGGCGTGAACCAGGACAATATTCGCGCCGAGGGCAGCGCCCGGGTCACCCGTTGGGACGCCGACTCCGGCGGGTGGAAGACCTACTCCGGGCGTGCTCGTACGGCTTACGATCTTCCGGATGCGCTCACCCTCGGCGCGAAGTGGGCGTACAAGAGCTGGGACTTCGGCTTTGGCTTGGAGTGGTCGCGCTGGAGCGTTCACGACACCATCCGGTTCACCCTCACGGGAAATGAGTTTCGTGGGGAGGCTGGCATGACCAACTGGGACGTGGACTTCAAGCACTATCGCGGATTCCAGGACGTGGTCCGGATATCGGCGTCTGGTGCGAAGCGGTGGGGAAAAAAGGTCAAGCTCACCGTGGGATCCATGTACGAGTCCACGGCGGTGCCCAACGAGTGGATCAGCGCTGCGTCCATGGACAGCCACAAGCTGGACTTGGTGGTTGGGCTACTGTGGCGTCCTCACAAAAACATCGGCCTGTACCTCGGCTACGGCGTTATCCTGGCGCCGGTCGTGCGGGTGAGCCAATCCGGGTTCGATCCCGGGCACCTGGTGCGTTGTGTGGAGGATCGGGTGGACATTCTGTGGAGCGAAAATTGCCGGAACGCCATCGAGGGCAAAGGATTACCCTCGGCCGCTGGAAGCTACTGGATGATGACTCACCGCTTCGGCTTCGGTATCTCATATGACTATTGGTAGGGAGTGACCGTGGCGCCCATTGTGAAAAGAAAGCAGATGCAGCTCGGACTGGTCGGGGTGATCGGGCTGGTGGTTTCCTTCGGACCGGGACTGCTCGGGTGTCGGGTGGTCCGCGGACCCAAGGCGCCTGTTCGCCCGCCAGGGCCCGTCCTGCCCCAGCGCCCCGATTGGCCCACCGTGAGTCCCTCCTCCGTGGAGCGTTACAAGGATGGACTGGAGGTCGTGCACGCCCTGAAAGATTCCCCCCAGCGCAGCAAGCTGAGACGATCACTGCAGCGCACCATCACCGCTCGGCTTCAGGACGCCCTGCGGGAGGGCCAGGGCGTTCGGGGCTTTGCGCTCTTTCTGGATCTGGCCAGACTCTACGCCGACATTGCCGCCGAGGGTCCGGGCCGGCTCGGGGCAAAAGAGCGTGGTGACCTCGCGTGGGCTGCACGACGTGTGCTGCGGACTTTCGCTCAACGGGGCGGAGCCGAGGAGTCCATGACCGCCCTGGCTGTGTTGGCCACCGTGGGTCGGGACGGACGGGCGGCCGAGGGGCGGTTCGCCGCCATCGTTCACTGGCTCGGAGAGCTGGAGGATCCGCTGTTCGGTCGGGTGAAGCGGTATGTGGATCCCATCGCCGCGGTGGACAAGGTATTTGGTCGCTGGCCTTCTCCCATGGTGCTGCACACCCTGCGTGTCCTGTTGGCCCGGCAGTACACCACCTTGCGGCCGCTTACGCGGTTGCCCCGTTCGCCCAACGTTCGCGCCGTCAAACAGGGGCTCGCCGCGGTGCGGGAGTATGGCTGGCAGCGGGTGCGACTGCTGACGTTGGCCCGGAGAGAGGGGGCGCTCAAGGGGACCTTGATCAAGATACGGAGCAAAGCCTACGGAGACGACCACCTGGCGCGGCTGTTGGCTCCGGCGCTGGCCGCTCAGCAGTCTCCGGCGGCCCTGATCACCCTGGCCGACGCCCTGGCCGCGAAGTGGCCCGACGCGGCCCGGGCCCTGTGCCGGCGAGCGGCCCAACGGTACCCACACGATGCCAACGGCCTCTACTGCCTGGGCCGCCTCGCACTGTCGGCCAAGCACACCCTCCGGGCTTTGATCTATTTTGAAGGGGCCATCCGGGTCAACCCGGGATACCGCAAGGCCTGGGAGGACTACGCGGCCACCTATTTGGATCGGCTCGTGTCCCTGCTCGCTCAGGAGAGGTTGGACCAGGTGCGTCGGGAGGTGCGATTCTTGGAGTCCGTACATCGGGTGGCCGCGGCCTGGTGGGTGAACCGACCCCTGAAGACGTCCCTGGCGGATGTCTACTTCATGCTCGGTAGGGGGCTCTACAACGAGGGTCGCATCGGGGAAGCGGTTTCCACTCTGCGCAAGGCCTTGAAGATCAAGCCCACCCCGCAGGTCCAGTCCCAGCTGGCGGAGATCGCTTTTTGGCGGGGGCGCTATGAGATATCCATCGGCAGGCTGGACGCGGTGCTCAAGCAGTTGAAGGGGAGTTTTGCCTGGCGAGCCTACTGGGATTTTCGCACTGCGCCCCTCAAGGCCCGCGCGCGTCGTCGGCTGGCGATGCAGCTCCGGGAACGGGCCAAGACCATCGCGCATCGCCGCACCGCCGATCGGCTCCTACGGCAGGCCAAGACCGAAGAGGCCCGGGCAGTGCTGTTGCATTCACGAGCTTTGCGCAGCGGACAGCTTCTGCTGCGGGGACTGCGCAGCCCGCGGCTCCAGGCCGAGGTGCTGGTCATCATCGGCCAGATGCTCCACGCGGCCGGGCGCCGCCAGCTCGCCCTGCGCTCCTTCGACGCGGCCCTGGATCGCGCCCCGGAGCGGTCGGGCACCTACGTGGATGTCATCTCCTTCCTGGTCATGCGGGGCTATTTCGATGAGGCCCTGGATGCATATCATCGGGCCCTGGCGCGGACGGAGATCAGCGTTTACCTCAAGGCCTACTGCACCTTCTGGATCCTGGACCTGGGCCGTCGGGCCAAGGTGGATCCTGAACGGTTGGGCCTGGCCGAGGTATTCCTCAAGCACCTCCAGGGCAAGGAGTGGTTCCACCAACTGGCCCGGTTCCATCTGGGCAAGGCGTCCTATGCCCACCTCGCCGCACGGGCCAAGACCAAGGGCCAACGCGCTGAGCTGGACTTCTACCAGTCCATGCGGCTGGTGAAAAAGGGAAAGGTGGCCCAGGCCCGGCGGTTGTGGCAGAAGATCGTCGACAGCGAGATGATGGCCTTCTTCGAGTACAAGATGGTGCGTCGCTACCTGAGTAAGGGCGCCCCCACCCGGCCTCCGAAAAAACAGCGAAAAGTGAAAAAACCATGACACGTTTGTTGGCCCTATCGGTGATGCTCGTCTTCGGGCTGCTGCCCCAGGTCGCCCAGGCTCGGGCCACTGCGCGGAGTCTGGCCAAGGCCAAGGTTCGGCCAAAGCTGCTGTTTACGGTGGATACGGTGGACACGGTGGAGACCAACGGACCTGCGCTGCAGATCCTATCGGCCCTGCGCGCCGCTCTGAACAAGGGGCTCGTCGCTGAGCCGCTTGTGATCACGGAGCTCGGCCTGAAAAAGCCCACCGCGGGCCGCACCGCATGGGAGCTTCGCCGTCGTCGCCTGCGTTGGTTCGGTCTCCGAGTGCGCCTCGAGTCGGTGCGTCACAAGGTGGTCGGTAAGGGCAAGCAGAAGCTGCTCACGGCCGAGGCCACGGTGTCTGTGTCAGGCACCCGCAAAGAACGCCGCCGCAAGGGCTCGTTCACCGTGCAGGCCACTGCAAAGATCTCCATCCCCGTGTCCGTGATTCTTCGGGGCGAGGTCCTCGCCTGCCGCCTCGCCGCGGCCCGGGCCGCGGTAACCCAGGGGCTGGCCAGTGCCGTGACGAAGCTCACCACGGGCAAAAAACGCGGCCGCCGCCGGTAGGGCCCTTAGGGTCCGCGAATGGACAACTCAGTCGCTCTAGCCGCCGATCCATCCCACTGGGCGGCGTCGCTCGTCGGTTGCATAGGCACCGCTATGCGCCCTCCTTGCTCCTTGCCCAGCGGGCGCCTCGACGGCCATCATCGATCGAGTTGTCCATTCGCGGACCCTTACTCCAGGTCGGCGAGCTGATTGTCCAGGGCTGTCACCTTGTCACTGTTTCCCAGGGCCTGCCAGTGTGCGCGTGACAGAGTGAAGGCGCGTCTTGAGCGGCCAGCCATGCCGTGTTTGGCTGCCAGCGTACCGGCGATAAGAGCCAGCTCCGCCAGATCCTTGTCCACGCGTCCGGTATCTGGACGTACCGCGAAGCTGGCCTCATAGTAGCGATCCCAGTCTTTCCACTGCTGCTGGCTCGCGGCGCAGGCCAGGAACGCATAGTCGCTGTAGCAGGCGATGGCGTCCCTTCCCTCGCCCTCCTCTTTCTGCAAGGCCCGAAGCTGTAGCTCGGCCTTGTCGTATTGGCCGCTTTGGACCAGGGTCAAGGCGATGTTGACCCGCTGGACATAGGTCCACTTCGAGCCCAGGGACTCCAGGAGTCGAAGGGCGCTCCCGTAGTGCTCTTCGGCCTGCTCGAACTCGCTTGCTTGCCGGGCCACCTCTCCCAGGAAGTTCTCACAGGCCGCCTCTCCAAAGCGGTTCCCCACGGCGCGATACCGGGTCAGCGCCTGGGCGGTGTCTTCCAGCGCGGCCTCCTCATCTCCCAACGCCTGGTGCAACAGAGCGGTGATGTATAGCGCCTCGGCGAGGTTGCCTTCGTCCTTGGCTTCGCGGAACCGCGCCTCGGCGGCCCCTGCCAGGTCGAGACCCCGGTGATGATCCCCGGTGGACTCGAACTGGAGCCGCGCGGTGATCAGGTCGCAGGAGGAGACGGCGAGGTCGTCCTTCAGTTGGCCGAACTCCGCGCTGGCCTCCTCCGACAGCTCCAGCGCGCGCCGGAGATCTCCCCGCATGCGCATCACCCGCGCCCGGGTCCGCAGGAGTCCGGCGTGGGAGGGGTCGGGGGCGCCCTTTGTGGCGTGCGCCTCGGCGCGATCCAGGTGCCGGTCCGCGGCGTCGAAGTCGCCCTGCCTGAAGTACACGTCGGCCTGGAGGAGCCACCCCTGGCGGTAGCGCAGGTCCCCGGGGTCCACCGCGAGCTGCTCAAGGATAGTCTCTCGGGTCTCGCAAAGCTCCAGTGCCCTGGGGAAGTTGGCCTGGCGCTGATGCCGCTTAGCCGCGTGGAGCAGCGGAGTGACGGCCTCCACGGGGCGGTTCGCGGCCAGGAGGTGGGCGGCGATCTCCTCGGACCACCGGGAGAGGGCGTCGGTGGGGCGTTGGAGCAGAACATCGGCGCAGGTGGAGTGGTGTCTCTCCCAGCGTCCGGCATCTGCGGCGGTGCGCTCCAGGCTCTCGAGCATCAGGGAGTTGGCGAAGCTCCACCCGCGATTGGTGTCCAGGACGAGACGCAGCTCCAGCATCCGTTCCACCATCTGGGCGGGGATGGGTTGTCCGGCGTGGTCGCAGACCCGTTGCCACAGGGTGGTGTCCACCTCGGTACCCAGGGCCGCGGCCAGCTCGAGGGATCGGTGTGCGTCGGGCCCGAATCGGCTGTCGAGGCCATTGAGCCGCTTCTTCCACAGGTCGTGGATATCATCCGGGATCCCAGCCTGCTCGCCGGGCCGCAGATCGAAGCCCTTTGGGCCCACTTCGAGCACTCTCCGGTCCACCCAATCCCCCACCAACTGAATGGCGAACAGCGGGTTGCCCCCCGTTCGTTGCCTGACCGTGTGCGCGAGGGACGGCTCGAGCCCGAGCATCCCCAGGACGAGATCGAGCTGCTCGTGATTGGCCAGGGGCCCCAGCGCAATGTCCTTGGCGTGGGCCCCTTGGGTCAGAGCCTTGATCATCGGGGGCTCGATGATTCGCTCCTCCAGGGCTTCGTCCCGGTAGGTCAGGATGATCAGCGTGGGCGAGGGTTCGGGGGACGCCATGAGGTAGTTGGCGAGCTCCAGCGTGGACCGACTCCACTGTACGTCGTCCAGCCAGAGGATCACGGGCCGCTGGCGGGACTTTCGACGAATCAGTTGTTGGATGACGGCGAAGCGGGCGGTCTGACTGGCGAAGGGCCCTTCACCCAAGGGGCCGCTCTCCTCTGCCTCGTCCGGGCGGGCGCAGGGCTCCATGAGCTGGGTGAGGGCCATGACCAGGTACTCCACCTCGACGATTTCGTTGATGCTGTCATGCCCAATCCCGTTGAGCACGTGCCGGGTCTGTTGGCGTATCTGGGCGAGGGTCAATCCCTGGCAACGCAGGGCCCGGGCCAACATGCGGGGGATCCCGTCCTCCCCATGGGCGAAGGCTTCGTGGGTGGCCACCAGGAGCTCGGCGCACCCGAGCTCGTCGGCCCGTTGGGCGATCCACTGCGCCAGGCGGCTCTTGCCGATGCCGGCGGAGCCGTGAATCGTGACGAGTCTCGGCTGCTGCTCCTGTTGGACCTGGCGAAGGACCGACCAGAGGGTATCCCGCTCGGAGTCGCGACCCACGAAGGGCACCGGGCGCAGCTCAAAGAGGTCCAGCCCGGCCCCCACAAGCCGAATGGGGTTGGGTGATCGTCCCTCTCCACGCCAGGTCCGGGGAAAACGCCTGGGAGTCTGGTGAGGCGGGGACGTTTGATGAGGGGGGGACGTTTGGTGAGGCGATGGCTTTGGTTTGGTGCTCGTCTCCGTGGTGGCTATGCTCTCACTCAGGTTCACGGTGGGCGATAGCGTCTCAGGCGCCGGCTCGATTTCACCTAACGAGTCCATGGGGATCGTGTGGAGGGGAAGGTCCTTTCCCCCGGAGCCCACGGTGTCGATGTCGCTTTCGGTCTGGTACGTGATGGCCAGCGCCGCGAGGCTGGCCTCTGTGATGGCCTCGGTGGTGGTCGGGGCAGGCGGATCGCCAAGGGCCACGAGACTCTTGGCGGCATCGGCCGCGCGTTGGAACCGCTCCCAGGGCGCTTTGGCCAGGAGGGTGGACAGCCACGTGCCAAACCCCTTCGGGGTGGGGAAGCGATGGGACGGCTCCGGTACCTCGCCGTACAGGTGGCCCCACAGGACGTCCTTGGTTTTGCGTCGGGGGGCATAAAAGGGCGTTATGCCCGTGCACAGGAGGTAGGCCAGGCAGCCCACGGCGTACAGGTCGGTCCACGGCCCCTGGTTGTTGAGATCTCCGTGGATCTGCTCGGGCGACATGAAGGACGGAGTGCCCACCGAGATCCTGGACTGCAGATTGGACGAGGTCTCGAGCTGCCCGGTGTCGTCCCCCGGCTGGGCCATGTCCTCATGCCACAAGCGTATGGACGCTGAGGCCTTAGATGACACCGGGGACACAAAGGACGAATGGGCGAAGGCGATGCCGAAGTCGGCGAGCATCAGGTCCGGGTCTTCCCGATTGTGCCCCCTGACAAGGATGTTTCCAGGCTTGATGTCTCGGTGGATGACCCCGCGGGCGTGGGCATGGGCCAGTCCGTCCAGGATCTTAAGCAGTACCCGACGGAAGGCGGTGAAGCTCCCAAGGGGGAGCAGTGCCTGAAGGTCGCCTCCAGCGGCGTGTTCCATGACGAGGTAAGGGCACCCCTCCACCAGCCGGCCGTCGGACCGTTCCTGGGCCAGCTCGTCAATAATGCCGTAGTCCAGGATCGACACGATCCCGGGGTGCTCCAGGGCGGCGACGGATTGAACCTCGGCGTTGAAACGAGTTCGGAACTGCTGGTCGTTGGCATAGAGGGTCCGCGTGACCTTCACCGCCACCGAAATCCCCTGCTCCCGGTGCCGGCCCCGCCAGACCTCGCCCTCGCCGCCACTGCCGATGATCCCCAGCAGATCGAAGGCCGGCAGTGGAATAGGTTCCCCCTTGAAGGGCTCGGAGCCGGGTGTGCTCTTCGGTATGGGGGGATCAGCACCCCAGGGAGGGAGCGTCTGGTCCGGGTCGATGGGGTGTTCGTCGTCGTTCATGAAGTCCGCTGCGTTTCGCCTTGGCGGCTTTTCATTATGGCTTCTCCGACGGTCTCGCTCAAGGCCTTGAATCGGAATGGCTTGGTGAGTGACGCCACGAACCCGTACTGGGCGAAGTGGGCCATGGCCGGGTTGGTGGAGTAGCCGCTCGAGACGACGACGGTGGCCTTCGGATCCATGGTGAGTAGCTTTTTGATGGTCTCCTCTCCGCCCATGCCGCCGACGATGGTGAGGTCCATGATGACCACGTCTATGGGCGTCTGATCGTCGGTCATCTGTCGGTAGAGGTCCAGGGTTGCCTCCCCGTCGTTGGCCAACAGGACGTCGTAGCCCAGGTGCTGCAGCATCTTCTGAGAGAGGCGCCGGACCGTGGAATCATCGTCCATAACCAGCACCCGCCCGCTGCCGTGGGTGAGCGTTTTGGGGGTCGACGCCTTCGCCACTGCCTCCGCGTCTGATGCGGGGAGGTAGATGGAAAATGTGGTTCCTTCTCCCAGCAGGGAGTCGGCGAAGATGAAGCCGCCATGTTTGCTGATGATGGAGTGGGTGATGGCGAGCCCCAGGCCGCTGCCCTTTTGTTTGGTGGTGAAGTAGGGGTCGAAGATCTTGTCGAGGATGTCTTTGGGGATGCCGACTCCGTGATCTTGTATCACCACCTCGACATAGCGGACACCAGACTTGAGCAGGGGGGTGTCCGCAGAGCCCTCGACGTTGGTGCACCGGATGCTGACGGTACCCCCCTGGGGCATGGCGTTCTGGGCGTTGATGACCAGATTTTGGACCACCTGCGCTATTTGTCCCTCGTCCGCGTCGACGAGCCAAAGGGAAGAGGGACTGTTGTGCACATGGGTGACGTCCGTTCCGCGCAGCACGAAGGCGGCTGCCTCGTCGATGATCTCGAAAAGGGAGAGGGTCTCTTTGACCGGGGATCCTCCCTTGGCAAAGGTCAGGAGCTGGTGTGTGAGGTGGCGCGCGCGCAGAGAGGCTTTCTCTGCTTCTTGCAGCAGCCCGTGCGCCTCGTGGTACTCGCCGATGCTGAGGGCGGCGAGCTCGATGTTGCCGAGGATCGCGACGAGGATGTTGTTGAAGTCGTGGGCGATGCCGCCGGCGAGGATACCTACGGAGTCCAGCTTCTTTGCCTTGAGGAGCTCCTCCTGGGTTCGTAGGCGCTCGGTGATGTCGCGCAGGACCAGGACGGTGCCGATGACCTCGGAGGTGGCGTTGCGCAGGGGCGAGCCGCTGGTGGCGACGTGTCGTTCGCTGCCGTTTTTCGAAACAATGATGTGGTGGGTGTCGTGGGCGGTGGACTTGGAGAGGAGGAGCTGCACGGGGGTGTCGCAGGGCTGTCTCGCCTCCGGATGCAAGAGGTGGACGACGTCTTCGATGGGTTGTCCCGTTGCGTTGTGGGGCTGACAGCCCGTGAGCGTGCACGCGACGTCGTTGAACAGGACGATGTGCCCTTCGATGTCGGTGGTAATGACGCCGTCTCCGATGCTGCGTAGGGTGACGGAGAGTTGCTCGCGCTCGGCGGCGAGCTGGTCCAGCGCCTCGAGGCGCTCGGTGATGTCGGTGCAGGTGCCACCCACGGCGTACAGGGTCCCGTTGTCGTCGCGCAGGGGGAATTTGGAGGTGAGGAAGGAGTGGATGCCGTCGGGGAGATGGATGGTCTCCTCGAAGTTTATCGGTGCGTCCTTCTCGATGACCTCTTGGTCCTGGGCGCGGAAAAGAGAGGCGACGGGCTCGGGGAAGATGTCGAAGTCGGTCTTACCTCGGATCTCCTCCGATTGGACCTGGGCGAGCTTCTCGTACTGCTCGTTGACGAGGATGTATTTGTTGTCGGTGTCCTTGAGATAGATGGCGACGGTGGTGTGCTCGAGGATGGCGTTCAGGTGGCGCGTGCGGTCCGTCAGCGTACGGTCGAGTCGCCCGACCTCGGCGAGTTGTTGCTCGAGCTGATCCCTTTTTGTGAGCCACCGGGCTCTCATCCATCCGATGAGAGCTCCGGAGATACCGCCCACCATCAGGGGCAACAGATACCGTATGAGGTCGTCGGTGTGCCCGGTGCCGGACAGGGCGAGGCGCCCAAAGATCAGCACGACCAGGGCCCCGATCAGGGCATAAATCACCGGGACTTTTCGGTGGGGAGAGGACATGGCGTGGCCGCTCTACAGGCCGATGAGGTCCACGGTCAGGTCGGTGCCGCCGGGGATTGTATGGTCTACAACCCCGGACCTGCCCGCAGCCATCTCCACCTGGTTGGCGTCGCGCCCCGACAGGTGAATCGTGTACAGGCCGTATCCCAGGTCCGTCGCCACATCCAGCCCGACGGTGCAGTCGGCGGTTTGGGCGTACACCAGGGTTCCCACGCCGGCCACGGTCACCGACACGTCCACTGTGACGATGTCCAGGCCCAGGCAGGTGGCCGAGGTGGTCGCGTCGCTCTCGAACAACGTCCACCCCATGGTCAGGGCCGATTGCTCGAGCCGGCAGTCCGCTGAGCAGCCGTCCCCCGAATCCCAATTTCCGTCGTCACACTCCTCGTCTCCCTCCATCTCGCCGTTGCCACACCCCACGCAGCCGGACCAGTCCAGCGCGCAGTCCGCGTCGCACACCAGGTCTCCGCTATCAAAGCCCAGGCTTGTGCAGGTGTCGTCGCCCAGGTTGCTGCCGTCACAGGCCTCTGTTGGATCCACGACTCCGTCGCCACATTCGGTGCAGCCCGCTGTGTCGAAGCTGCAGTCACCGAGGCACCCAAGGGAACCGGCGCTGTAGCCGAGGCTCTCGCAGTCGTTGCCGGCCAGGTCGCTGGCGTCGCACCATTCCCCGGCCTGGACCACGCCGTCGCCGCACACCGCCACCTCCACGGAGATGAGCGGATCCGTTGCAGGGTTTCGCGGCAGGGACGTCGTCTCGGAGCCGATGACCTCCACGTCCAACAGATCCACCACCTGGGACCGCACCTCCGTCAGGCCCCGCAGGGCCACCACCCGCACCCGGTAGATGCCCTCGGTCAGCTCCATGGAGCCCATGCCCTCGGTACAGTCAAAGTCCGCGTAGTGCCAGGCGGGATGGAGGGGATCGTTATCCGTAGGGGCCAGGGTGTTGTCTACCAGCACCCGGATGTGCGTCACGTCCGCCGCACCACAGGCCCCGGCGGAAACATCTCCATTGACGGCCCAGTGGAGCTCCAGGGTTCCCACGGGCGTTTGTCGACAGCCAACAAAAGTTGTAGCCAGCCCGCCCGCCACCATCAGAAAAACAAAAGGACCGATGTTCCTCATAGTCCGTAAGGTACCCTGTCCCTGCCCAGCCCTCAAGAGGCATTGGATGTGAACGGACCTAGGAGCATCCCTACAAAATCCGTCTCGCGGTTGCATCGCGTGCAGCACGTCATCTTCGCGCGCCCTCAATCGGCCCGTAGCACCGCTACGCGCCTCTTTCGGTCCCACAAATCTGGCGCACTTCACACGCGCACCCTGGCGGACTCAATTTGTAGGGAAGCTCCTAGGGCGACTGCAATGGATGGTTTTCCCTTGGGGACCCTTACGGTATTATCAGGGCCGGTCCGGGCTTATGCCGGGCTGGCGGGGATCCGGGTCGTTTGTTCCGGGTCGTTTGTTCCGGGAGTGGATTGGAATGAAGCGGTGTTTAGCCTGTAGCAACGTGTGTCTGCCGACCCAGGCCTTTTGTTCGGCCTGTGGGGCGTCGCTGTCCGAGGCGGCGCAGATCGTGGGTGATCCGTATATCGGCACGGTGCTGGGGGGGCGGTACCGGGTGGTGAAGAAACTGGGCGAAGGGGGCATGGGGGCCGTGTACCGGGCAGAGGTGCTGGAGGTGGGGCACACGGTGGCGGTGAAGCTTTTGCACGAGCGGTTCGCGGGGGACGTCACGGCGCTCAAGCGGTTTGAGCGGGAGGCCCAGGTGGCGTCCCGTCTCGACCACCCCAACTCCATCGCGATTTTGGACTTCGGTACCAGCGCGTCTGGGACGAGCTATCTGGTCATGGAGTATCTCAAGGGGGTGAGCCTGGACGGCGTGCTGGTCGCCGAGCCCCTGTCGGTGGGGCAGTCCATTCAGATCATTCGGCAGGTGCTGGCGGTGCTGGAGGTGGCCCACGCCATGTCCATCGTGCACCGGGATCTCAAGCCGGCGAATATCTTCCTGGTCGACCATGGCCGCGGGCTTAACCACGTGAAGGTGCTGGACTTCGGCATCGCTCGGTTGCGTCGTGAAGGGGGCAGCCGGGTCACCCGTACGGGCATGGTCTGCGGTACGCCCGAGTACATGTCCCCCGAGCAGGCCCGGGGCTTTGAGCTCGACGCCCGGAGCGATCTCTACGCCGCGGGCATCGTGCTGTACGAGATGCTCACGGGGCGGCGCCCCTTCGAGGGCATGTCCCCCGCCGAGGTGATGTCCGCGCAGATCTCCGACACGCCCATTGCTCCGTCGCTCCGCGTCCCGGACCGGAACATCCCGCCCTCTCTGGACGCCATCGTGCTGTGGGCGCTGTCCAAGGCGCCCGAGGACCGGCTTCCTTCGGCGGTGGAGTTCCTCAAGGTGGTGGACACCTGGGCCACGGTGACCGAAGCGGACGAGTCCATCCCGGTGCTTTTGCGCTGCCCCGGATGCAACACGGGCTATCTGCCCGGATCGGAGCGGTGCTCCGAGTGCGGAATCACGGTTTACCGACCCGGGGCCCCGACTGATTCCCTGGAGCTGATCTCGGCCAACGTCCTGAATGGAGGCGCCGCGGTGGGTGCGGTCACTACCACCGGGGCCGGCGGCGTTGGGATCGGCCGCAAAGATGGGGACAGCACCCCGACGGCGCACCTGCATAGCTCCAGTCGGTTGGCGGAGGTGGAGAGCGATTGGTTCGATATCCCCATGCCCACCACGGTGCCCCTGGTGGGCTACCAGGAGCTGCTCACGGAGCTGGAAGCGGAGCTGGTACGTCCTGGGCTGCGGTTGTTGCGCTTCGTGGGTCCGCCGGGGGTGGGGCGGCGGCGGGTAGCGGGCACCCTGCTGGGACGTATCGCCTCGGAGGGTCGCCGCGGGATCGTGGTGCGACCCGACCCCTGGGAGCTGGCTGAGCCCCTGGGCGCCATCCAACGGGCCAGCACCGAGCTGCTGGAGCTGCCCTGCGAGCCCATGGTCTTGGAGGATCTCGCCGAGTCCGTGCAGCCCCGCAATTTCGCCGAGGCGCACCTCCACGGCCTGGCGGACCTGTACAACCTGGGCAAACCCGGGGGCTTGGGCATCGACGAGCGGCGGGTGCTTCGGGCCGAGGCCTGGAGGGAGCTGGTGCTCACCGAGGCCCGACGACGGCCCACGGCGCTGTTCTTCGAGGACTTCGACCGAATGGACGGCGCCTCCCGGGAGCTGGTCCAGTCCCTGTCCACCAGCGACACGGACGCCAACTTGGCCATTCTGCTGTCCCATCGTCCGGAGTTCGTGGCCCTGTGGCCGCCCGGGTTCCGGGAGATCTCCCTGACCGGGCTCTCCTCAAAGGAGACCGAGGAGCTCGCCTTGGAGCTGTGTGACGGGGATCTTGAAGACGATGAGATCACCTGGCTCGCCAAGCGATCTGGCGGCAACCCGCTGCACTTGATCCAGCTACTTGCCTTCTACCGGAGCAACCGGATCTCCGAGCCCCCCCGGGGGCTGGCGGATATCATCGCCGTGCGCATGAACGCGCTGCCTTCCGAGATGCGGGCGGTGCTTCAGGTCGCGGCGGTGATCGGAGACGCGGTGATCCCAGAGAGCATCGCGGAGATCTCCACCCTTGGCGAAGCCGCCCGTCAGGCCATGGTGGCTCTGGTGAGCCGGACCTTCCTGGTCCAGTCCACGGCCGGACTACGCTTCATGCATCCCCACGTGCGCCAGGTGGTCTACGCGGCCATTCCGGCAGGGATCCGTGCTGAGATCCATGGTCGGGTGGCAAGACACCTCGCCGGGGCAGGCAACAGCCCGCTGCTCCGGGCGCACCACCTGTGGCAGTCGGAGGTGGCCCGGGAGGATGCTCTCCCCGAGCTCATCGCCGCCGGCGAGTGGGCGTTGACGGTCATGGACGAGGAGGGTGCGGGCCAGGCCTTCCGACGGGCCCTGGGGCTCCTACCGAGCCCCTCGGCCCATGTCACCGATCCGGACCTGCGGAACGCCTGGATGCGGGTCATCTTTGGCCTGACCAGCACCTTGGCCAGGAGTGGCAGCCGCACCGAGGCCAAAGCGCTCCTCGAGTCGGCCAGGGACTCGGCCGCCGCCGCCGGCTGGCACGCCGAGGCTGCACGTCTGGAGATCACCGCTTCTCTCTGATCGGCCCTACGTATCGGCAATGGCTAGCCCGAGCTCTGTGCGGATCTCGTGGTGGGCATTACTGACGGCGAAGCGGATGAGGCTGGCCCGTACGGCGGCCATGTCCGTATCGCTGCCCTGCAATGCGGTGTCGAGCCCCTTGCAGGCGACCTCTACATCGCCGCACATCACCAGGCCGGACCGTAGGGCGGCGCGATCCACCGCGCTGTTCCAGCGGGTCAGGTCGAAGGGTTCGGCCCCCGAGAGCATGCGACGGACGGCATGGCCCAATCGCTCGAAGTCATCGAGCTCCATGTGGGCTGACAGATGCTTGAGCTGGGTTTTGATGGCCTCTTCTTGGTCGCCGGCGATGGGCTGGCCCGGATCGGTCATGGCCACCGCCGTGAGCACCAGCACTGCCTGCTGGGCCAGGGAGGGCGCCAGCACGCGCAGCAGGTGCGGCAGCTTCAAGTAGGTCATCTCCCGGGCAATGAGAAAGGCCAGCTCGGGCTCGCTGTGTCCCGACAGCAGGCTTGACCCCACCACCAGCGTGGGCGCCCAGCGTCTCCCCACGGCCAGGTTGGCGAACAGCAGGTTGCCCTCGGTGTCCAGCAGGGGGTGGTACTCGATCTGATTCAGGGTCAAGGCGTTTTTTACTACTTCGAAGATGGTTCCGAAGACCAGGTGCTTGGCGTCCTCAGAGCGGGGCCCCAGGCCGTAGGCCTTGGCGGACCGGGTTGTCATACGGATCAGCGCGGGAGCCAGGGCCTCGGCCACTCCCGTCAGAGCGACGTCGGCCTGGTCCAGGGGCAACAGCCGGTTCCACACCCCGTCGGAAAAGGGCTGGGCGGGCTTGAGCAGGCGAGAGGTGTGGTACTGGTCTACGTGTTTGCGCTCGAGGGGCCCGGCCTGGCCAAGCACAACGAGGCTCTGGGCCGCCAACAGCGCCCGATCTGACTGCTGCTGATTCTGGCACTGGTTGAAAAGTCGTCGTAGGACCGGCGCCTGATCCTCCTGCGTGAGCTGGCTGAGCAGGTCCTCGATGGGGTTACCGCTCCCAGTGGCCGATGGACCGGTGGGAGTGGGCGCGGGGCCGGTTACCAGGGGATCCGACCCCGCGGCCACGGGGACTGCCTGGGGGCTGGCGTTCGGCTTCACCGGCGGCGGCGGGGTGGCCAACGACGGTGTCGGCGGCTGGGGTGCGGCCACGGCGGCGTGGTCGGTCATGACTTCGGTGTCCGGGCGGTCTGGCTCGAGCTCCGGGGCCGCGGGCTGCTGGAGGTGATCGAGTACTTCGGACCACCGATCCTTGATCACGCGATCCAACTGCCAGACCACTTGGCCGGCGCTGAACCGCAGAGCCGGCTTGCCGCGCTTCTTGATCTCCGCCACGTCGGAAATCTCCGCCAAGGGGATCCATTCGTGGCTCCGGCGGCCCAGCATATCCTGGCGTACGATGGCCAGGCCCCCGGGCACAAGCGCCATGTAAGCGGCCTCGAAGTAGTTGATACGACACCGAAGCAGGGGCTGCTCCTCACCGATGTCGTAGGCTTCGAAGAGCACATTGCGTGCCTGTTCGACGGTCAGCGGCGTCACTGCGTGTACCTCACCCTGGAGTCTCTCAACAGATTCAGTACCCTACCTCAACCAATGCCCATTGCCCAGATTTCTGTACATCTTGCCGCTGGTTGTGTACCTGTTGGGGCATCCGTTGTGAACTGATCGAGACCATCCGCGAGAGAGAACATGCGCATTTTTCTGACCTCCGTACTGAACCTGTTTTTGGTGTTGCCCGGCCTCTGGGGGTGCCAGCAGAAGAAGGCGTCGAGCAACAAGGCGCCCAAGGCTGCCCCGGGCCTGGTGGCGTCGGTAAACGCTGCCGCACGTGGCTGGCTGCCAAAGAATCGCGACGGCTCGCGGTTTGTGGTGGACTCGGTGAAGGCCTACGACAAGGAAACGGTCTTTGAGTTGCTTAACGGCGGCGCTGATGCTCTCATCGACGCAGGCATGACGAGCTTGATTCACGTGCGAATCAAGGACGCGGCGGGGAAGTTCACAGCCTGTGAGATCCAGGTCAGCGACTACACCACCGCCGCCAAGGCCAAGGCTATGCTCGCCCAGGAGAAGCCCCCGAAGGCCCAGCCTGTCAAGCTCGGGGATCGCGGCTTCGCCCAGCGCGACACGGTGATGTTCGTCAAGGGTCGCCACCTGGTGTCGGTAGGCGTTCAGCCCATGGGCAAGGTCAAGTACGCCCCCGCGGCGGAGATCGCCCGTCGCGTGGCCAACACCCCGAAGGCGCGTTGGTAGGGAATCGGGTTCCGGGTTCCGGGTCCGAACCTTACATCAGGGCTCGCGTCACCAGGAACACCGTGATCCCGATGGGGAAGATGAGCCCCAGGTTGGACATGTTGGAGGCGGCGAGGTTGTCCAGGTTGGCCTGGACGCTGGCGTCGCTCTTTTCGCCCCGCTTCTTGGCCGCGGCGAAGACCGCGAAGAAGGTGGTGAGCTCGGGCAGAGACGTGATGAAGCCCAGGATCCATCCCACGGCCCACTGGGGCACGCCCATGCGAGTGACCACGTTGGAGGCGTACACGCCCAGGTAGTAGCCTGACAGGGTGATGCCCACGATGCCGAAGCCGATGAGCGCCAGGGCGCCGGCCACGGAGTGGGAGCCCTCCACCCGCTCGATCTCCTCAGCGTACTCCAAGTCCACATGCTTGTTCAGGATCTTGTCCAGAAAAAGGTAGGCCAGGAAGATCCCGAAGAGCCCCACGGCGGTCCAGGGGGAGCGCTCCATGCCCGTCTGCGTGGCCAGCAGCAGGGGAAGGCCGATGGCCGAGGCGGCGAAGCCCATCTCGTCGAGGAACTGGATCTGGGCGATGCGACCCTGCTGGCGGTACCACACCAGCGCCGCCACGAAGAGCACGGAATTAATGATGTTGGACGAGGCGATGTTCCAAAGCCCGGCCCCCAACAGCCCCATGGCCGCGGTGGAGCTGGTGGCCACCAGCTCGGGGATAGACGTGGAAAACCCTAGGATTTTTCCCTTGAGCTTGGGGTTTAATTGCGCGTTGTCCGCCAACCACTCCACGCCCTTGGCCAGCAAGTACCGGGTGATCAACACCACCCCGACACCCAGAAGGATCAGTGCCAGCAGGTCTTCATAGCGGTGGAGGAAATCAGCCAATGTGTATTCTCAGGTTCTGAAAGTAGACCGGGGGCATTCTATATCAGATGTGGTGCGGATGGTCCAAGGGGCAGAGTGTGGTATACCCTCGCGGACGGAAAAGCCACCTCAGAGGTCGAGGAAGGTTGTCGATGAAACGCCCACTGGTGATGTACATCATGTTGTGCGGGCTGGTAGCCGGCCTGGCCGCCGCAGCGCCCCTGGCGATGGCCCAGCCCGCCCCCCGGGCCCAGCCCGCCCCCCGGGCCCGGCCCGCCCCCCGGGCCCAGGTCAGGCGCTACACCCTCGCGCAACTCGAACAGCTGGTGCGAAAGCACAGTCCGGCTGTGTTGGCCGCCCGGGCCAAGGTGAAGTCCGCCCAGGTGGCCCTGCTCAAGGCCAAGCTGCTGTGGGTCCCAGCGGCCAAGATGACCCTCTCTTTCGCCCCCGCCCCCCGGGTCAAATGTACGGTGCCGGAGGCCTTTCGCGACGTCCAGATGACCTCGGGCAGCCAGAGCCTGTACGATCTCATGAATGCCGATCGGGAGAAGTACTGCCTGGGTACCGACACCTCGGACGACGTGCGGGACTTCATCAAGAACTACGACCCCACGAGCTACTGGTTCCGCTTTGAGGCGTCGTTGATCCAGCCCCTGTACACGTTCGGCAAGATCCGCAACGCGAAGCGGTTGGCCCAAAAGGGCGTGGCGGCCCAGCGTCTCCGGGTGCGCATGGCCCGGCACGAGGCCGTGCGCGATGTGCGGCGGGCCTACTTCGGGCTCAAGCTCGCCAGGGAGCTGCTCTTTGAGATCGACGAGGGCTGGAAGTACCTCCGCAAGGCCCAAAAACGCATCGACAAGCAACTGGCCGCCGACAGCGATGACGTGGACACGGTGGACAAGTATCGCTTGGAGCTGCTCGTTGTTGAGGTGAAGGATCAGGTCCTGCAGCTCCAGCGCGCCGAGCGGCTGGCCCTGGCTGCCCTACGCGCGCTCATCGGGCGGCGGGTACCGAAAAACCTGGACGTGGACAAGGCGCCATTGACTCGAGTAAAGGCGCAGGTGAAGTCGCTCAAGCACTATCTCGCGCTGGCCGGTCACAATCGCCCGGAGCTGCGGCTACTCCGGGTGGCCATCGGGGCGTCGAAGGCGGTGGTGAGCCTGCGCAAGTCCATGTTCGCGCCGGATCTGGCCTTTGTGCTGAAGATTCGGGCCACGGCGTCCTCGTCCAAGGACGATCCCCAGAGCGCCTATGCCCGGGACGCTCTCCACGGCACGGGGGTCTATCTCGGCCTGGCCCTCCGGTGGAACCTGGATTTTCACTTCAAGTATGCCGCGCTGTCCAAAGCGCAGTCGGAGCTGCTCGCCGTGCGGCACCTTCGGGAGCGGGCCACCCTGGGCGTGGAGCTACAGATCGAAAAGGCCCACGACGAGCTCGTCACCGCCGGCAAGCGTCTCACGCTGCTTCAGAGGGCGCGCAAGACCGCCAGGAAGTGGCTCATCACCATGAGTCAGCGGCACGATCTGGGCACTGCCGACACCAAGAAGCTGACCGACGCAGTGAAGGCCTATTTCCAGACCCAGCTCAAGGTACATCGCGCGGTGTACGAGCTGAACCTGGCGGCGGTGGAGCTCAGCCGTGCCGTGGGCGTGGATGTAACAAAGAGCTGGTCGCGCAAAAAACGGAAATAAAGCGCACCGACCGGTCGTCTGTAGGGATATGCGGAGTGGTTCCGGCGCCTGAAGGTCCGCAGAAAGGTCAACCCCAATGAAAAAAACACTCGTGCTGCTATCGCTCTCAATTTCGTTGATGCTCGTCTCCACAGGTGCCCAGGCCCAGGCATCGCCCATGGCTTTCCTGAAAAAGACCCAGGCCCGGCTCAACCGGCTGGCCAAGGGAAAGGCCGCGGACACCAAGTTGAAAAAGGAGGTCAACAAGCTGCTCGACTTTACGCTGATGTCGAAGCGAACCCTTCGGAAACATTGGAGTACCCTCGACGCCGCCAAGCGAGCTGAGTTCACGAAGGCCTTCCAGTCCCTGTTGGAGAAGAAGTACATCAAAGGGTTGCGCAAGAAGGCGGACTACACGGTGGTTTACAAAAAGCAGAGCCGTTCGGGCTCCATGGCCAAAGTCACCACCGAGGTCAATTATGTGCGAAAGGGCCGCCAGCGCTCCAACGAGATCGTCTACCGACTGCGTCGGGTCGGCACCCGGTGGGTGATCTTCGATGTGATCACGGACGATGTCTCCATGGAGCGCAACTATCGGAGATCCTTCAATCGTATCATTAAGAAGAAGGGCTTTGACGTGCTGGTGCAGAAGCTGAAAAAGAAGGCCGCCCGAATGTAGAGATCTCGCCGGACGCCCGGTGACTCGCCTCCATCCTCCCGCCTCTCGCGTTCCGCCTCCCGCCTCCCGTCTGTGGATCCCTTTTCTCCTGTGGATCCGGTCTTTCGTAACCTACCGAAAACAGCCTCAGTTTTTTGAGACTTGCATAGATTTGCGGATCTGGGGACAATCATAATAGGTACGGTGGTGGCCGTCCCTTTATCCGGTGTATTACTAGGTTGAAGAGAGGTCTGTGATGTTGCGTGACGGAAAAAGGGGACTGCTCTTTGTGGGAGTGATGAGTGGGATTTTGGTGCTGGCGCTCTCGGGCTGTGGTCGCACCTGGTTCAACCCCAACCCCTGCGAAACCAACGCGGACTGCAACGACGGGATCTCTTGCACCGATGACGTATGCAATACCCAGACGCAGACGTGTTCTAATGAGCCCAACGACGATCTGTGCGGGCCCAACGAGCATTGCGACCCACAGGTGGGCTGCGTCACGGACGTCGAGTGTGACGGCGATGAGGACTGCCAGACCCAGGATCCCTGCCTGGAGGGCTCTTGCCTGGGCGGCTTCTGCGTACAGAACATCGTAGACTACGATCGCGACGGGTACGGCGACCTGTACTGCGGTGGCGACGACTGCGATGACTACGCGGACTGGATCAACCCCGGACAGATGGAGGATTGCTGGGACTGGGAAGACAATGACTGCGACGGCCTCTGGGACTGTGAGGACCCCGACTGCTTCGACCAGTGCGGCGGCCAGGAGATCTGCGACGACGGGATCGACAACGACGGCGACGGCCTGGTGGACTGTGCTGACTGGGATTGTCAGGGTCACCCGAGCTGCGAGTGCATCCCCACGGGGCCGGAGATTTGCGGCGATGGGATCGACAACGACTGCAACGGCCAGACCGACTGCGAGGACTGGGTCTGCGCGGACTCCCCGCAGTGTCGACAGTGCTACCCCACGGGATTCCTCTCCTGTGGAACGGGCGTCTGGGGCAACACCGGTGGCCCCGACTCTACCCAGGCCAATGTTCAGTACAGCTGCTTCAGTACGCCTCAGCCGGGCAGCGAGATCACCTACGAGCTGTACGTGGAGACTCCCCAGTACGTGGACATCATGCTGCTGCCCATGGGCAACCAGAATCTGAACCTGTTTTTGCTCGATACGGGCTATGACGATTGGTACTGCGACCCGGACTTCTGCGTGGACTACTCGGCCAACCCGGGGTCGGACCCGGAGGTGATCAGCTTCTGGGCTGAGCCGTGGATGAGCTACATGGTGGTGGTGGACTCCCCGGCCATGTCGGGCTCGGACTTCACCCTACAGGTAGAGTGCGACTGCGTTCCCACGGGCCCGGAGGTTTGCTGGGACGGTGTGGACAACGACTGCAACG
>JAOZUO010000307.1 GCA_029938605.1 Deltaproteobacteria bacterium
CCGTCTCCGCTGATGGTGTTTCCGTCGTCACACTGCTCGCCAGTCTCAACGGCCCCATTGCCACACACCGCCAATTCATTTTGGCAGGTAGCGCTGCAGCCGTCCCCATTCAGGGAGTTTCCATCATCGCATTGCTCACCGGCATCTATGAGCCCATTGCCGCAGGACCCGGATTCGTTTTGGCAGGTAGCGCTGCAGCCGTCCCCATTCAGGGAGTTTCCATCATCGCACTGCTCGCCGGTCTCGACAATTCCGTTGCCGCAGATGGCCTCATCCTCTCCATGTCCCGTGCCGACCGCACAACGCGTAATTCCGAGGCACATCATCCCAACTACAAAATACACACCACCCCGAAGACGAAACAGTTTCAATATATGTTGGGACGCAGTCATGGTTTTGCACTCCTGTTCATCCTAAGAATGTAGCTACTTCGTTGGGGCTTCCTCATTGTTGGTAGTTGCGGCCTGCCCAAAATTCATGACGCTTGCGCGTAGCGCGTAAGACATTTCACCGGCCTTTTGGGGTTCCCCGGAAGTATGCTCATTCCTATTGGGGTGGGTCAAGGCACGTTTTTGGTGTGGGGCATTGCTGAAGTGGTGTGGAGTGTGGATTGATTGGATTGGATTGTTAAGCGCATCATGCTGACTTTGGGCCATTTTCTCGAGTATCGGATAGTGGGGCTGGCGGGTCAAAATGCGTGGTGTCGGTGTTATCCGGGAAAACGGATGGATTCTGTGGCTCAATCGCACCGATGAAGAGGCAGCGAGACACTCGTCGGATCCGCATGGATGCGTCCGGACGGGATGAGGGAGGCGCCGCTGGCAGGGCTCACACGTTGGTTGCGGTCGGCCCGATGCCTGGCTGACCTGACCGGCTATGGCGCTCTGGGAACAGCCCCTCCAAGGGAGTGTTCGACGCCGGCGTATGTGGGGTCGTCGAGTGGACATTGCAATTTAGGGCACCTGAAATGGCCGAGATCGGTCTATGGGCCGAGACCTGGGGCGTCACCGACCTCGCCCCCTCCCTCCTCGAGGGAATGTTCATCCGCCCCTTCGACTCCCTGCAAGCCGCCCTGGACGCCGCCCTCGAAGCCAAGGGAACCGACGCCAAGGTCCTGTTCCTCATGGACGGCGGCCTCACCGTTCCCCTCGCCGCCACCGCAACGATCCCCTAAAGCGTCCAGCTAACATTGTCCCCCATCATAGCGTGAAATGTCGACGTTGCCCCCACTGTCGAAGCGAACGTATCACCTTAGGCCCGCGCTCCGGATCGAGTAAGAAAACCGACAAGCCGGTCTAGAAATCGGGAGTTGAGCCCACAGTGACCAGGGGCAGGCGCCGCAAACCAAAGCTGGAGCTCGAGCCGCGGGTGGATAGGCTCAGGTAGGCCTTGGTGCCCTTGGCGTCCACCACCAGGATATTGATGTGCTCGATCTCATAGGCCTCGGGCAGCTGGCCGCGAAAGCCCTTTATGCGCTGCTGGTAGGTTGCCAGACGAGCCAGGTCTGGCAGCTTGCATCGGTTTTGCGTCCACGCGCCCAGGGTGGTCAGGTACCTCGGTGTCGCCAGGCTCGGGGGAGCCTGCCCGGCCCGCAGGGCGGTGATCACCGGGCCGAAGAAGGCGCCCAACCCCTTCAATGATGGCGGCAACGACATCCGTTTCTCCCCGTCCTCCTCCAACTCGAGGGACGCCAGCTTGAGGCCGGTCCTGTCCAGAACCAGGATCGCCTCCTTGAGGGTCAGCTCGGTGTATCCGGGGCCGGAGTGGCGTCTCCGGGGATTGAGCATCACATCTACCTCCACCACGAAGGCCACCGCCCGAACCGGCCACACAAGAGGTGTGCCCTCCATCACGCCGCGGTCCACGCGACCGATCACTTTCCGTGTTTTTTGGGGTTCTCCGTCGTTCACGGTCACCGTGGTGTGCTTCACGAGGAGGTTCCCCTCGGCGACAACGGTTTCAGTGGTGGTGATGGTGCGGTCCCCCTCCCTTCCCCGAGAGCCCTTGGTGCCCGCTCCTTGCCACAGGGGAAAGCTCACCTTGGGCAGAGGCTTTCTCTGCAGGGTCGCGAAGGCCAAGGAGGTGATCTCGTCGGCAAAGGCTGTGAGGGGGCTCGCGGCGTAACCATAAGGCGAAGAGGTGGCCCTCGGCGACTGCCTTGCGGAGTGGTTCTGGGGGCGCTCCAGCGTTTTCGATGGGCCACCACAGCCCGCCGCCATTAACAGGGCACCCACGGCCCCAGCCATAGCCACAGCCATGGCCACAGCGGCAGTTTTTCGTGGTCCGGCTTTGACTTGTTGATATCCGCGCAAGGTGACTCTCCTCCGTGTAAATCCAAACGGGAAAAGGCGTTAGGGCCTGTGCAAATACGCAGCGAGCCCGGGAGCAGATCGTTGTGAACCAGTCTTCATGAGATCCTCCCCGAATAAAGTAGTTCCTTGGGGCGCGACGGTGTCAAGCGAACAATATTCTCGACCAATGCAGTAGGGATTCGCATTCTCTCCGGATGCGCTGGCCCGCGCGGAATTGCCGGGGCCCCAAGGAGACGTTCATGAGCGATGCGCCCAAGTACCACCCCGACACGCTGGCCCTGCACGCGGGCTATGAGCCGGATCCTACCACGGGGAGCCGCGCCGTACCGATCTACTACACGACGAGCTATCAGTTCCAAGACGCCGATCACGCCGCGCGGCTCTTCGCGCTCCAGGAGTTTGGCAACATCTATACGCGGATCATGAACCCCACCACTGACGTCTTCGAGAAGCACATCGCCGCCCTCGAAGGGATTGGATTGTAAAGCGCATCATGCTGACTTTGGGCCATTTTCTCGAGTATCGGATAGACGGATAGACGGATAGTCGATCCACCCGGATTTGCAGCGATTCCGCGTACTGGGTGCCGACGCAGTGCCGTCGTCCGAGATACTGCCCGGTCAAACCTCGATCGCAATCGGGATCTCTATTTCGGCCTAGGATATTTCGAGAACTGCGGTGGTTGAGAATCAGCGGAGACGGGAGCATCTGAGTACCCTATTTGACTGAAGCAACGGGGTGCGTAAGAGTAATTGACGGTTCGCCATATGATCCCTTTATTACTTCCAGGGACAAGGAGGTGATAGCCTCGTTCTTGGAGATGTTTTGGCCGGATCGTAGTATTCAAGTAGTGGCGTGACACTGGTTACGGTGGCTCAGAAGTCCTTCGAAGAGAGCAGTGAAAGAAATGCCGAGAGCATACTCAGTCGTCTTCGCGTTTTGTCTTTGCGTGGTTACAACATCGCTCATGGGCTGTTCAGGGGATACCAAAGCCTCTGAGCTGGATTCCGGGAGCAATACAAACACTGATGGCGGCGTGGTTTCCGATGCGGCTTCCGACGCGGCCTCCGACGCAGCCTCCCGCGCCCTGTCGGTAGATCACTATTCCTTCTGGAAGAGCTCGAAACCCGAGGTAACCGGTGAGAGTGTCTTTGTTGCTGCGGTGGATGGGCTCGCCGACAATGCGGGCACGCTACAGAGCCCATGGGACCTGGCCACCGCCTTTCAAACGTTTCACACCCCCAACTCCGCCCCGGCGCCCGGGGACTACGTCCTGTATCTTCGGGGCGGGATATACCCGGGCGGCTATGTGGTGAAGTTCAATCGCGACGCCGGGCTTCAGACCGCCACCCTTACGGTGCGGCCCTATCCGGGCGAGATCGTCATTTTTGATGCCACCGGCAACGAAGAAGGGGAACACAACCTCTACGTGAACGGCAGTCACATCACCATCGACGGATTCGTGTTCACCAGCCGCAATCCCAACAGGCTGACCGGTCGGGATGAGGTGGTCTCCTGTGGCGGCGTCTACGATGATGGGTACAACAACCGATTCATGAACAATATCATTCACGACGTCCTGCACAGCGGCATCGCGACGGCACGCAACGAAAACAACACCGCTCCAGCGGCTAGCGCGACAGACCAGGGCGGCACCCTGCTATACGGCAACATCTTCTTCAATTGCGGGTACGCCGAAACCGACGTGCAGGGATCGGGCAACACCATCTACCTGCAGAACATCGCCGGTCAAAAGCGCGTGCAGCACAACATCCTGTTCAATTCCTTCAAGACCCAGGTCACGGTGTACCACTCCGGCAACGACATTGAGAACGTGGTGGTATCGGAGAACATCTCCTTTAACGCCGGCGCTCCGGGGAAGGTGACCCAACGAAACATTCTGGTGGGCAGCGAGGGCAATTTCACGGACATGGTCATCGAAGGCAACTCTCTGTACCACTCGCCGTGGAATATCGATAAGTCCAATCTTCAGGTGGGATATGGGGGGGAGGGAAACGTCGGTTTGCGTGTAACAGACAATATCGTCTTCGGTGGGGGATATTCCACCGGTTCGTGGGGATCGGTGTTGGAGATCAACCGACCGTGGGAAGACGCATTGTTCACGGGAAACTTGCTCGTCAATCACGCTTCGGATGCCCGCCTGGTCTGGTATCCCAATCTGCCAGACACTGCAGACCGCGAGCAGTTCGTGTTCACCGGAAACAGCTACTACATGGGGCGAGGCAATAGCCAGGCCACCCCTGGTGAAACACACGTGCAAGACCAATATCCGGCGCTCGAGGTTCGAGCGTACTCCATAGAGGGGGAACACCGCGCGTACGTGGCTGTGTTCAATTTCGACGGAAGTACCGATGTCGTCACGACAACGATTCCGGAGATCACGGGAAGCTGGCAGGTGTTCGACGCGGAGAACCTGCTGGGAGGTCCCGTGTCCCAGGGAAGCGGCACTCAAATCAGTATTCCCCTGGACCTGACGCAAACCTTCGCCCCCATCGGTACCCCGGATGGAGTGAGCTTCAGAGAAGTTCCTCACACGGACCCGGAATTCGGAGCGTACGTGGTGACCTGGTCCGATTGAGGCAGAAGCCGGGAGCACAGGATGACCGCCGTTCTGGAAAACGCTTCCCAGCAGGATGTCTTACGGACAGTCCGGATCTGCGGCGTCCACCAGCCCATCGCAGTCGTTGTCCACCAGATCGCTGCAGTGGGTCTCGGTGGGCTGCAGTGAGCAGGCGAGAGCTGTAAAGGATGGGATAAGTCTTGATTGTAAAGCGCATCATGCTGACTTTGGGCCATTTTCTCGAGTATCGGATAGTGGGGCTGGCG
>JAOZUO010000164.1:0-14273 GCA_029938605.1 Deltaproteobacteria bacterium
TCAGCGGCCCCAGGGTGGAGTCGATGGCCGTCTGGGTGGTGTCATAGAGCTGCGGGTTCGCGCCCGAGCAGTCGTCCTCGTCGGTGACCAGGGTGACCCCAAGGAAGGCGTCGTCCCGAAGGAACCCGCTGTTGGCCGTGTTGCTGGAGTCCAGGGCCTTGTACATGGCCTCGAGGGGCTGCTCGAAACCGCAGCCCGTAGTGCCCAGGCTGGCCATACAGCTGAAGACGTCTTCGAGGGACTCTTCATAGTAGTTCCGGCAGCGGGGGCAACCCGTGGTGGAGTCCACCACGAAGGTTGTAGAATACTCATGGGCGCAGTTACTCTGGCTACAGGTGTGGGCGGAGCAGTTGTTGCCGTTGGTCTCCCTGGTGATCTCGCAAGACTGCGGCTCCACGTCGACGATGTACGGAACGCCGGTGGGGTTGGCACAGCTACCGGTCACCAGGTTTCCGGCGTCACCGCCCACCTCTTCGCAGTAGGTGATCTGGAACATGCCCGTACCCAGGTCGGTGGTGGTCACGCCCAGGTGTATGTCGGGCATCCCGCCCACCATGTTCATCAGCGAGGTCATGAACGCCGGGAAGTTCACCCGTAGGTTGGCCTGCTCACTGGCCATGGACCCCGAGTTGTCGATGACGAACAGCAGGTCCACTGACTTCCCGGCGTAACTTGGGTAGGAGATGGTGTTGGTGTTCGTGTTCGTGTCGTCGTTGGTGTTCGTGTTGGTGTTGGTGTTGCCCGGCAAGGAGACACCGGGGCTTTCACAACCACCGAGGACCAGGACCGACACCACGAGCACTGCGGCGAGTGGAGTTCTTCGGGGAGCTCTTGCAAACCGCATCGGGACCTCCTTGCCTGAAAGCGTTAAGGCAAACTGTAACACGCTAGACAATGCGTCACGAAACAGTATCCCCGTCCCGGCCAGCGAGTGAGGTGACTGGCGCGAGGATTGCAGTTTATTGTTCGCGTCTGTTCATTCACGCAGCAACGCCCTGCCCCCAGCGAACGTCACCACCCCTCCTCAATAGATACTTCGCAGCAGACGATTGCTCTGACCGACCATGTACAGCGGGAGCGACAGGAGTCGGAAGGGTCGTTGCGCACCGCCTGCCACACTGGTTTCTGCTTCGAGCAGGGAGGGAAGATCCGTGTTGAAACGTAAGCCGAGATCACGTTGCTTCTCACGCAAAAAGAGGTGAAGTGACTTGAGCGTCCCGGTCTTTCCGGCCTTCACCTCCACAGGAATCACCTCGGTCCCCAGCGAGACCAGGTAGTCCACCTCTGCATTGGAGCTCTTCTTCTGCTTCATCCAAAAATACAGCTCCGGCTCCTCGTAGAGGGCCCCGGAGTACAGGAGGTGCTGGCCGATGAACTGCTCGGCCACCGCGCCCGCGTTGACCAGCATGAGGTCAGCACCGGGCTGCACATCCAGCAAACTCAGACCGCAACTACGGCAAACCAGCCCGACATCCAAAAACAATACCTTGAAGCTCCTGTCCTTAACCTCAGCCCCGAGGGGAACACCGCCCGCCGCACTGTGACGGACACGGTGAGCAACCCGCGCGAGGCAGAGGCGCTCAAGAGCCTGGCCTAAAGCCGCCGCGCGCTCTGTGCGATCGACCTGGCTATACATGAATTTCCGACCGACCATCCTCGGGATGCGCTCAAAGACCTTGGCGATACGAGGCTGGGAAACCCCGGCGCCGTATTTCCCGAAGTCGTGACGAAAAGTCGCCAGAATAGACTGCAGCAGGATCTCGCTTTCACGTAACGAACCTGAGCGGACGAAAGCCGATACCGACGCGGGCATGCCCCCCACCACCAGAAACAACCCCAACTCCTTTGACAAATCCTGATGCAAGCTCTCGGGCAGCTCCTGCCCCAGCTCAAAGTTCTGTAGATAGCCGTGAAGCCTATCTCGTCCCCGGGCCAGAAGAAACTCCTCGAAGCTCATGGGGCCCAGGTGCAGAAATTCGATCCGGCCCACCGGCATGGAGAAGCTCGGCTCGGCCAGGGCCAGATCCAGCAA
The DNA here is from genome assembly GCA_029938605.1 of Deltaproteobacteria bacterium. Lineage (GTDB taxonomy): Bacteria > Myxococcota_A > Polyangia > HGW-17 > JAJRWW01 > JAJRWW01. The sequence goes on from JAOZUO010000164.1 coordinate 2,033, forward strand.
GGACCCCGCAGCCACAACGTGGAGCGCGGGAAGCTCCTCGTAAAAGTATCGCAAGCAGGCCAGCAGCTCCGGCGCGGCCTGGATCTCGTCCAGGAACAGCAGGGTGCGCCCCGGGACAATCTCCTGCTCGAACCGGGCCTCGAGGAGCCTCAAAATCTGGCGCGGCTGTCCAGAGGTAAAAAGTCCGGCTGCGTCCGGATCCCGCTCCAGATTGATCTCGATCAACCTGTCGAAGGCGGTCTCGGCAAACATCCGCACCAGGGTCGATTTGCCAACTTGACGCGCTCCACGAATGATCAGCGGCCGACGACTTTGACGGCCAACCCAGTCCATTAGATACGCAATTGAGTTCCGGTACATACACCACCCATGACAAAAGCAAGGGTGATTAAACCACAAACAACGACAAAAGCAAGGTCAATTAAGCCATGTCACTCAAAGGCCTTTGTAACCGCCAGCGGCAGAGATCCAGAGTCTGATTGACAATCTCTGCCGCTGGCTGTTATCTTATTGTTATGATTACGCGAATTCTACAGTCGGAGCTGCGTACCGCCGCAACACAATACCCTGTTGTGACCCTGACCGGACCGCGCCAGTCCGGAAAAACAACGCTGTGTCGCCAGACCTTTCCGCACAAACCATACCTGTCTCTGGAGGCACACGACGTGCGTCAGCGTGCGCTCGAGGATCCGCGCGCGCTGCTGGCCGACCTACCGGAGGGCGCAATCCTGGACGAGATCCAGCATACGCCTGATCTGCCCTCCTACCTCCAGGGGATCGTGGACGATGATCCCACGCCCGGTCGCTTCATACTGACCGGCTCACAGCACTTCGGGCTGACGGCCGCGATGTCCCAATCCCTTGCTGGCCGGACAGCCGTGCTTCACCTCCTCCCGTGCTCCCATCCCGAGGTGCGCGCGTTTGAATCACCTCCAGACCAGCTCAGCGAAACCCTGTGGACCGGCGGCTACCCACGCATTCACGACAGAGCCATCCCGGCCCAACGCTGGCTGGCCGACTACGTGACGACCTACGTACAACGAGACGTGCGCCAACTGCTGCAGGTCGGGGATCTCCAAGCGTTCACAACCTTTGTCCGCCTATGCGCGGGGCGCACGGGGCAGGTGCTCAACCTCTCCGCGCTGGCGAATGACGCAGGCATCACCCACAACACTGCCCGCTCCTGGCTCTCGGTGCTCGAAGCGAGCTTCCTCGTTTTTCGGCTCGCCCCTTGGCGCCGGAACATCAAAAAACAGCTCACCAAAGCGCCCAAGCTGCACTTCCTGGACACGGGCCTGGCCTGCCACCTCCTGGGAATTCGCACGGCCGCCGAGCTCTGGCTGCATCCCCTTCGAGGCGCGATCTTCGAGAGCTGGGTCGTCTCCGAAGTCTACAAATCGTTCACGCACCGGGGCATGACGCCTCCGCTGTTTTACTTTCGCGACCACAAGGGGCTCGAAATCGATCTCGTCGTGGAACCCGGAGACCGCGTCGAGCTCGTGGAGTGCAAATCCGGCACCACCATCGCGTCCGACGCCTTCCGATCACTCGAACGCGTGAACGGGCTGCTCAGCCACACCCAGCAGTGGCCCCAAGTCACGTGCACCCTCGTCTACGGTGGCCCCGAGCGCCAGCAGCGCTCCAACGCGCTGGTCCTCCCCTGGCACCGCATCGACGAGCTCTGACTCCCTTCTATTCGTTGGCCGCGGCGACGGGGACCAGCGGGGTGGGGGCCACGCCCGGTCCCACGCTCCGCACAAAGAAGCGGTCCAGGGCCAACCGCAGTAGCGCACGACACTCGGGGTCCCGGTCCGACAGACGATCGTAACGACGCACAAGCTGGACGCCAACGCCAAGCATCGCCCGGATGGGCAGACTCGCCGGATAGGGAATGCGCGCCGTCTCGTGCTGGTACCGCGCAAGCAACGCCGAGCAGCCCGACGCCGGACCCGTCGTTTTCGGTTTCACCGTTTTCGGTTTCACCGTGTTCGGTTTCACCGTTTTCGGTTTCACCGGGGGCGTTCGTAGCACCATCGTCCGCTGCGGGATCGCCCGCTGCGGAATCGTCCGCTGCGGAATCGCCTGCGGCTCCCGGGGCCCTACCGGTGGGGGTCCGGATGCGCACTGCGCCAACACCCAGCCACCCACCATCACCGCCGTCGCCACCACCAGACCTCTCCGCACAACGCTACCACCCATGAGACACCTCCAACACCCATGTTACCCCGACTGACGGTCCGAAGTCATCGGTCAACTGGTGGAGGGTACCGATCCTGCCGGGTGCCTCGGGTAAGATCCCGGTTTTACGAAATTTCGCGTACTTGGGCGCCCCAGCGCTTCTGGTAGGCGATTCGTGGTGTAAGATCTTCATCTTTCTCCCAAAGGGAACTGACAAGCACTCGACATCGAGCGTGGGACATGGGCACGGACGTCAGACGCAACCGCCGACGTCGGGGCGTGCCGGTTTTTTTTATCAGGAAAAAAAGTGGGCCCTGTGGCCCGGAGCGTCTACGCTGCCGCCAGAGGTCGTGTCTGGAAAAAGCGTTTGCGTCCGCGCCCACTACTTCCCGACGGGAAAAATCAGGAGCAAGGACCGTCGCCAGAACCTGGCACTGCTACTGGCACCGCTGCCCAACCACACGCCCTCAATCTCATACCTGGTCAGAACCCCCTCACTTGAAAACGAAGTACAGGGGTCCTTGCCGCTTTGGGGACCAAAGCGGCAACCTTGCCGGGACTTGGCCCTGCCAAGTCCCAGGGGACTTGCCAATTCGCCCAATATTCCGACCATAACCCCTGTACAAGAAAACGAAGTACATCGATTTCTGCCGGTTATTTTTTTCCCGGATCACGCAACCCGATTCAGCAGTTGGCAGATGCCCCCTCGTGGGCCAGACTCGCTGTAGCTGGGAGAGAGTGGCCCGTTGGTCGCGGCCCAACTCGATGCGATGATGCGACTACGATGGTATTGGGCATACCGTGCCGCTGGGATGAAATTTTTTCACTAGCGGTTGCGCCGCCGATGAAAAACCCTACGATTCAGTCATCGAGCTCGCGGTGTACGCACCTCAGGGGGTATGCGCCCCTGGGTGGAGGGGTCCTCGGTCTCTTTGCCCAGCAGCTCGGCGGCGCGCTTTTCGGCGGTCTTGAGCGGGAGGAGATCGATCTCGTCCAGGATGTCCAGGTCGGAGCGTTGCAGGTCGGGGGTCTTGCCGAAGAGGCGCCAGACGAAGTTGATGATGTCGTCGAAGATGGCGTAGGCGGAGGGAACGATGTAGAGGATCAGGACTGTGGCGAAGCTCAGGCCCCAGGCGATGGTGGTGGCCATGGGAGAGAGGCCCTGGACGTCGCCGCCGATGCCGAGGGACAGGGGCATGAGGCCGCCCACGGTGGTGATGGAGGTGAGCAGGATGGGGCGCAGGCGGAGCTCGCCGGCCTCCTTGATGGCCTGGTCTCGTGGCATCCCCATGCGCCGCCGCTGGTTGATGAAGTCCACCAGGATCAACGAGTCGTTCACCACGATCCCGGAGAGGCCGACGAAACCGATTAGTGCGGTCATGTCCATGGGGTTGCCCGAGACAAAGAACCCGATGATCACCCCGATGGAGGCCAGGGGCACGGCTATCAGCACGGTGAAAGGCTGCAGGAAGGACCGGAACTGGGCGCCCAGGATCAGGTAGATCACCAGCATGGCGATCATGAAGGCGATGCCCAGAGACTGAAGGGACTCGTTGGTCTTCTCCCACTCCCCTCCGAACTCGAACCGCACGTCCGGGTTGGCCTTGATGAGCGAATCGAGGCGCTTCATGGCCTTTTTGTTTACGCCGCTGGAGGTGACCTTGGCCCCGGAGTCCAGGTTGGCCGTGACGGTGATGGTCCGCCGCCGATCCCGACGTTTGATTTTGGTGGGCCCCATGGCCCGCTCCACCGTGGCCACGTCCCCGATGGTGAGCATGCGCGAGGCGGCGGGTTGGGCATTGCCCGCGCCACCCAATGCGCCCAAGCCGAGCGCCGCGGCGCCACCACCGCCACCGACACCGCCGCCGGCGCCGCCACCGCCACCACCGCCACCACCGCCTGCCATGAGCCCCTGGGGCAAAGGCAGGGCCAGGCGAGACAAGGCCCGGGCGTCCCGACGGAAGGACTCGGGGTACCGCAGCACCACGTCCATCTCTTCATCGTTGTGCCGGAACTTGGAGACCTTGAGTCCCATGTACGCGATCATGATGGTGGAGGCCACATCCGCGGTGCCCATGGAGTGCAGGGCCGCCTTGGACTCGTCCACCCGGAGTTGGTACTCGGGGCTGCCCAGGTGGAAATCCCGGCCGATGTCCTTGACCCCGGGGATCCGACCCAGCTCGGTCTGCACCTTCTCGGCCAGCCCAAGCAGCCGCTCCAGGTTATCGCCGGCGATTCGGATGGCCACCGGCTTGCCCGTGGGGGGCTTGAACTGCAGCACCGTCAACTCGATGGGTTTGACCGGCCCGGGGATGTACCGGAGCTTGGGCCGCAGCTTGGTGATGATCTGCTGGGCGGTACGCTCACGGTCACTCACCGGAGTGAGCATCACCGTGACCATGCCCAGGTTCTTACCGGTGGTGGGCCACAGGTGCGTGCGCGACCAGCCGGACTGCGAAACCACCGCTACGACCTCGTCCTTGGGAAGGTTGCTGCGGAGAATCGTCACGACCTCGGCCACCACCTTCTCGGTGGCCTCCAGGGAGGTGCCCTGGGGCATCTCGATGCGCACGTCCAGCATCTCCCCGTCCGTATCTCCGAAGAGCAGCACCTCCTTGTGCTTGATGACGCTAAAGAGCAGAGCGCCAAAGATCATGAAGGCCGCGAGCACGGTGAGCCACCGCAGCCGGAGGGCCCAGGCGAAGGAGCGGCGGTACGCCCCCTTGAGCCCCTGCATTACCCGGCCATCTCCTTCGCGGTTGCCATTTTTGCGCCCACGTTTTTTCGCGAAGTCCGCCACGTGGGAGGGCAAGATGATCAGCGCCTCGATGAGAGACGCCACCAGGGCCGCCACCACCACCTTGGGGATGGTGGACATGAACTTGCCGAAGACCCCCTCCATGAGCAACAACGGCAAAAAGGCCGCGATGGTGGTCAAGACGGTGGAGATCACCGGGTACATGACCTCCTTGGTGCCCAGCAGGGCCGCCACCGAGGCGGGCTTACCGGCCTCTATGTGGCGGTAGGTGTTCTCCACCACCACGATGGCGTCGTCGACAATAATGCCGATACAGATGATCAACCCGAAGAGGCTGAGCTGGTTGATGGTGACGCCCAGGATGTGCATCACCACCACGCCCCCGGCGATGGCGAAGGGGATGCCCATAGCCGCGAAGATGGCGTTGCGAATGCCCAGGAAGATCCACAGCAGCCCCAGCACCAGCGCGATGCCGATGAGCCCGTTTGTAGCGAGGATGTTCATGGAGTAGTTCACCTGCTTGGTGGTGTCCCCCATGATCTTGAGCCGGTACCCCTTGGGAAGCTGCGCGTTGAACTTCTTCACCGCGTCGCGCACCCGCCCAACCACCTTGTGGGCGTCTGAGCCCTTGCGCTTGTTCACGCTGAGCACCACGCCGGGCTGGCCGTCCACCCAGGCCCCCGTGGACCGCTCGGCGAAGGTATCGACCACGTCGGCCACATGGTGAATGCGCACGTGATTGCCGTCATTGCGACGCACCACGATGGCCTTTCGGATATCGTCCAGGGAGCCGTACTCCGCCATGGCCCGCACGGCGAACTCCTTACCTCCGGTGACGATGGTGCCGCCAGGGAGGTTGCGGTTCCGCGCTTGCAGGGTCCGGGCCATCTGCCCCAAAGAGACGCCGAAGGCCTCCAGACGATCGGGTTTGGCCACCACGCGGATCTGCCGCTCCTGGATGCCGGACTGCCTGACGTCGTCCACGTCCTTCAAGGTCTCCAGCAACTCCTTGAGGGCCTTGGCCGTGTTGCGCAGCAGGTGCGGATCCCCCCGGGCCACGCCCACCAGGGCCACCTGAACCACGGGCATCAGCATCTCGCCCGGTCGCACCACCGGCGACTCGATGTCCGGCGGGAGCTCCCGGCGAATCTCGTTGATCCGGCTCTGCACATCGAGCACGGCCTTGTCCATGTCCGCGTCGGGGTCGAGCTCCAGCCACAAAAAACTCATGGACTCGGCCGAGGTGGAGTACACGTGCACCAGACCGTCCACGTCCGACACCGCGTCCTCGATGGGGCGGGTCACCAGCTTCTCCATCTCCTGGGCCGAAATCCCCGGGTAGATGGTCTGCACGTAGAGCCCCGGAGCGGTCACGTCCGGGAAGAGCTCCTTGGTCATGGTGGAGCCGTAGAAGAAACCGGCCACCAGCACGATGGCGAAGAGCAGGTTGACCAGGACGGGCTGCTTGATGGCGGTCTTGATGATGGACATGGCCAGACCCTATTTCGCCGCCGACCGCATGGAGGACAGGGACGGAGACGGGGACGAGATGATCTTCACCTTGGCGCCGGGCGCCAGGCGCTGCACCCCCTGGATCACCAGCGACTCACCCACCTTGGCCGGCAGTCCGCCCAGGGGCAGGATCTCCACCCGATCCGCCGTGGACACGCCGAGCTTCACCTCCACCCGCCGGGCCGTGCCGCCCCGCACCACGTAAACGTAACGCCGACCGAGCAGCTCCACCACCGCGTCCGCCGGCACCAGGAGCCGCGACTCCGGCGCCGCCAGGGGGATCTCCACCTGGGCCACCACACCGGGCTTTAGCAGCAGGTCCCGGTTGTCCACCACCAGCTCGATCTCCACCCGACGGGTGGTGGCGTCGGCCAGGGGCCGCACCAGGTGTACTTTGGCCGAACGCTCTAAAATCCCCCGGATGGTCTTGACGCTGACCGTGGCGGACATGCCCTTTTTTAGCAGCAGCCCTTCGGTGGGATCCAGACCCACCACCACCTTCACCCGCTTCATCTCCACCACGGTGAACACCGGCGATCCCGGCGACACGTAGTCACCGACATTGATGGGCCGCTTGGCGAGCACCCCGGCGAAGGGCGCACGAACCCAGTAGTTGCCTAGCTGCCTCCCCACCTGGGCGGTCTGGGCCTTGGCCAACGCCACGCCGGTCTGGGCGCGCTCATAGGCGTTCTGGGCCTGGTCGAGCTGGGCCTGGGGCACGTCCCCGCTGGCCCTGAGCCGCTTCATACGGTCCAGATTGATCTTGGCCATTCGTAGCCCCACCTTGCCCTGCTTGATACCCAGCCGCGTGGCCTGATACGAGCGCCAGGCCACCGACCCGTCGAGCCGCACCAGGAGTACGTTCTTTTTCACCTTGTCCCCCACCTCGTGGCGGATATCCAGCACCCGGCCCGGAGCCTCGGCGCGGATGGACACCTGGCGCCAGGGGTGCACCGTGGCCACGGCCCGCCCCATGCGCTGGTACGACCGCCGGGCGAGGGTCTCCACCCGCACGGGCACGAGCTCGGGCGCCACGGCGTCGGTCTTGGACTTGGCGCCACCGCGATTGCACCCCGCCAGGCCCGCTGCGCCCACCAGTCCGCCCAACAGAGCCAACACGGCCAACACGGTCAACCCTGCCAGCACGGCCGGGGCGACTTCGCGTCGGGAAACGAGCCAGCGTGGCGATTGGACAGAAGAGTCGTTCATTTGATGGCCCCGATGGCCTTGTCCCGCTGGACCAGGGCAGTGAGATATCCGAAGCGCGCGCTGAGCAGGTTGAACTTCGCCATCCGCAGACCGTTCTGGGCGTCCAGCACGTCGGTGGTCTTGGCGTTGCCGGCCTGGTAGAGGTTCTCGGCGCTCTTGTGGGCCTCGGCGGCCAGCTTCACCTGCTTGCGGGCCACCCCGATGGACTTGAAGGACTTGTTCACCGACAGATCCGCCTGGAGCACCGCCTCTGTGAGGAGCCGCCTCACGTTGCGAAACTGCATTCGCGCCTTGCTGACCTCGAGCTGCTTGAGCTGAACGTTGTACACCTTGGTCATGGAGTCGAAGATGGGCACCTTGACGCTGAGCATCACCGCCCAGCTCCCCAGCCACTTCGAGCTCGAGAAGTCCTCGTAGGGCATGAAGGCCTGCCAGGTATATCCGCCCGACAGGGTCACCGTGGGCAAAAACGCCGCCTTGGCGGTCTGCTCAACGATCTTGGACATCTTGACGTTGAGCCGGGTGAGCCGTAGCTGGGGGTGGCTCCGCAGGGGCGCGGCGGCCCTGTTGGGGGGAGTCAGGTTCTCGGCCGTGACCTCCGCCGGTGGAACGATGACCAACGCCGACCGCAAGGGCCTGCCCAACAGGTTGTTCAGCCGCATCTTGAGCGAGGCCACCTGCTGGCTGGCCTCCAAGAGCTTCTGCTCATCATCAGCGATCTTGGCCTGCCACCGCAGGACGTCCACTTTGGTGCCCAGCCCGGCGGCCATGAGGGCCTTGGCCTGGCGGAGGTGCTCCTTGGTGGCGCCGGAGGTCTCCTGCACAATCTTCACCGCCTCCTGGGCCGCGAGGATGCCATAGAACATCATCTTCACGTTGGTCACTACGTCCTGGGAGGTGTTCTTGTGCGACACCTTGGCCATGCGATGAGCGAGCTTGAACCGCTTGACGTTGATCAGGTTGGTCCAGTCGAGCACCTGCCAGGCGAAGCCCAGCTGGACCTTGAAGGTGTCGGCGTTGAAGATATCGCCAATGGATCCGAAGGAGCTCATGGCCTCCCCAAGCACCAGCCCCGTGTACTCACCGTTGCTGATCATCCAATTGAGACAGGCGAGGCTGTCCTGGGCCCCCGAGCAGATCCGATCCACGTACTGTTGCATGGCCACCGGATCCGAATAGTCCAGGCCGCCCGAGGAACCCATGGCGTCAAAGCTCGAATCGCCGCCCAGGAAAGTAAAGTCCAGGCCCAGACTGAAGTGCGGGCCGAGGAGGGCCCAGCCGAGCTTCCGGGCGACCTTGGCCGAGCGAATGCTGATCTTGGACACCTTGAGGTCCAGGTTCTGCCTCTTGGCCATGGCAACGGCTTGGTTCAAGGTGATGGCCCCCGGGCCGTAGTTTTTTTTCTGGGCGACAGCGGGCCGCATGGTCAAGGCAGTCTTGGCGGCGGGCCTGGTAGCGGACCTAGCGGCGCGCGCGCGCGTGGCCTTGGGCGCCGGAGAGCCAGTTGTTTTGGGCGTGGCCGTGGCCGGACGCGCCACGGGTCGAGCAGCCGGGGACCGATCCCCATCGCTGACCCGGGGCTGGGCGAAGGCCGCCGGTCCCAGCCCGAGCACTATCAGACAACCGAAAATCGTAGCGTATGGTCTGGTTGATCGCATCGGTGTGCTCCTGCAGTACGTGCTGAATTAGTCACAGAAGAAGGGATCGGTTTCGAAACTTTCACAAGAAAAATTCACCGACCCCGAGCTTCGTCCTCCGAGCGTTTCCTGCCGAAGGACTATTTGGATAGTCTCTGTCCGCAATCATTCGCCCCTAATCTATATGGATCCTGCAAGCCAGATCTGCTATCTGTGTGGGCACAAAAAAGAGCTTTCTGGGACTCGAGACAACTGAAGGAGAAAAGACACATGGCCCTACCGGATCCAACCAAACACAAAGACTGGGAAATCGCCGCGGCGGCTGAAGAGAACATGAAGACCGTCTACGAGCTCGGGGAGATCCTCGGCCTCGAGAAGGAAGAGCTGCTTCCCTACGGCCACTATTACGGCAAGGTGGACTTCGTCAAGGCCATGAAGCGCCTTGAGAGCAAGCCCGACGGCAAGTACATCGACGTCACGGCCATCACGCCGACCCCCTTGGGCGAGGGCAAGTCCACTACGACCATGGGCCTCATCCAGGGCATGGGCAAGCGCGGTCTCCGGGTGTCCGGCGCCATCCGCCAGCCCTCGGGCGGCCCCACCATGAACATCAAGGGCTCCGCCGCCGGCGGCGGCTTGGCCCAGTGCATCCCGCTCACGCCCTTCTCCCTAGGCCTGACCGGCGACATCAACGCCATCATGAACGCCCACAACCTGGCCATGGTGGCCATGACCTCGCGCATGCAGCACGAGTTCAACTATGGCGACAAGTTCATGGCCAAGCGCGGCCTCAAGCGGTTGAACCTGGATCCGAACAACATCGAGTTGGGCTGGATCATGGACTTCTGCGCCCAGGCCCTGCGCAACATCGTCATCGGCATCGGCGGCAAGAAAGACGGGTTCATGATGAACTCGAAGTTCGCCATCGCCGTCTCCTCTGAAATCATGGCCATCCTGGCGGTGTCCAAGTCCCTCAAGGACATGCGCGAGCGCATGGGCAAGATCGTCGTGGGATACTCCAAGTGGGGCGCCAAGCCCATCACCACCGAGGACCTGGACGTGGCCGGAGCCATGACCGCCTGGATGGTCGAGGCCTTCAACCCGAACCTCCTGCAGACCCTCGAAGGCCAGCCCGTGCTCGTGCACGCCGGTCCCTTCGCCAACATCGCCATCGGGCAGTCCTCCATCGTGGCCGACCGCATCGGCCTGAAGCTGGGCGACTACCACATCACCGAGTCGGGCTTCGGCGCTGACATCGGCTTCGAGAAGTTCTGGAACCTGAAGTGCCGCTTCTCGGGTCTCAAGCCCCACGCCGCGGTGCTCGTGGCCACCATCCGCGCCCTCAAGTCCCACGGCGGCGGCCCCGCCGTTCCTCCCGGAAAGGCACTGGACCCCGAGTACGCCAAGGAGCACGTGGACTGGGTCGAGGAGGGCTGCAAGAACCTCGTCCACCACATCAACACCATCAAGAAGGCCGGCATCAACCCCGTGGTGTGCATCAACGCCTTCCACACCGACACCGACGCCGAGATCGCCACGGTGCGCAAGATCTCCGAGGCCGCCGGCGCACGCTGTGCCCTGTCCCGCCACTGGGAGCAGGGTGGTGAGGGCGCCCTGGAGTTCGCCGACGCCGTCGTCGACGCCTGCAACGAGGAGAACGACTTCAAGCTCCTGTACGACCTGGACATGCCCGTGCAGAAGCGCATCGAGCTCATCGCCAAGGAAGTGTACGGCGCCGACGGTGTCAGCTACACCCCCGAGGCCGCCGAGAAGCTCAATCGCATCTCCGACGATCCCGACACCAAGGACCTGGGAATGTGCATGGTGAAGACCCACCTGTCGCTCTCCCACGATCCCACCAAGAAGAACGTGCCCAAGGGCTGGACGTTGCCCATCCGCGACATCCTCACCTACAAGGGCGCCGGCTTCCTGGTTCCCGTCGCGGGCGCCATCAGCCTCATGCCCGGCACCGGCTCCGATCCGGCCTACCGCCGCATCGACGTCGACACCGAGACCGGCAAGGTCACCGGCCTGTTCTAAGCCCCTCTGTTTGACTCCCCCGGTCGGCTCCCGGGCCCTTGCGCTCGGGAGCCGGCACGGTTCTTCTCTTGCCAATGTTCTCGAAGATCCCCCACGTCAGCGACGATCTCTTGTGTCCGGATTCCTCTTCGGCCATAGATGAGACTGCTGGCCTTCTCTTCACGGCGCGGAGCTTCCACATGGGCCTTTGGAACAAACAAATCACCCTGGACTACGTGCCCGATCCCAGACTGGGCGGGATCATGGCCCTGGCCTCCCCGGTGCGCGTGGTGCCGACTCCCATGGTGGACAATCGCCCCCCGGTCCATCGGACCAACAAGGTCGGTGACACGAAGAATATGTTTGCCATGCGGCTCGGAGGGTGCACCGTCGGCAATGGTGAGGTCCCGCAATTGGTGGCGGGCGCGCTCTGGAACGGGCTGGGGGTCGCCGGCATCCAGTGGGTGGCCCCGGGCGAATCCGAGCGAAACCTGACTCTGCACACCTGGCTGGACGTCTGTTGGGCGGAAATGGAAATCGGGCTCACCGCTGAGCTACACGCCAGCTGCGCCGTACAGATCCAGCTCGCCACCGATCAGATATTGTTCCAGCAGGTGTATCGGGGACTGGGGCACGCCTCGAGCGCGCTGGCGCTCACCAAGCGCCATTTTCAGCAGTCTCTGACCAACGCCCTGGCCGCCATGGTCTGGTATGTCGCGACGGATCCGGCCCTGGCGCACGCGCTGCGCCTCACGAGTCCATGATTCGCTCACGTCATATTCTTCTGTGGATCTTGTCCCTGGGCCTAACGGTCCTGGCCGCGTGGTCGCTGTTTGGAGACCGAAATTCGGGACCGTCGCGACCGGGAGCGTCGGACGGTCGGGGGGTGGGAGCCCGCGGAGATCGAGGCGCGACCGATGAAGCGGAC
>JAOZUO010000164.1:14373-15955 GCA_029938605.1 Deltaproteobacteria bacterium
ACCAGGCGGACGGGATCTGGGGTGGTGACGCTGACGATCCTGGTGACGATGATCCCCTCGAGCTCGAGGTGACCGAGCAAGACTATGGAGTGCGTACACCAGCGCACTACACCGACGTAGAGCAGGCACGCCACCGGCGACAGTTCCGTGGTCGCCTCGCTCGTATGGCCCAGGGGGAGGGCGGCGATGCGGAGCTGACCGACTGTCTCGCGCTCGTACGCTGGGCGGACGATAAGGAGATCCCCGATCTCTACGGCCTCGCGCTCCGCTACACCCTGCTGGTGCACAGCTCAAGCGCCGAGGCCCGACGACGCTTGCGGCGGCTGGGCCGCTCTCTTCATCGGCTGCCAGTAGACCGCGCAGCGGGGAGGCGCCTGTTGGCGGATCTCGGCGGCGACTTCAGGCTGCTTCGAACGCCACATTTCCGCCTGGCCTACGACACCGAGGAGCCCTTCGCGCGTCAGATCGGCGCCCTTCTCGAGCGGGTCCACCGGGACTTCTTTCGCTTCTTCACCGCACGCCAATTCGAGCCCGTGCCGCCGAGTGACCGGCTGGAGATGGTGATCTTCGGTAGCCGCGCAGACTACCGCCGCGCCACCGAGCACCTCGGAGAGCACCTGACCAGCACCAGCGGGGTTTTCGTCAGCAGAGACAACCGCACCTACTTCTACGACGCCCTGAACGAGCCCAGCCTCGACCGTTCCCACCGAAACCTCTCAGACAGCGTCCGGTCACTCGAGGGATTCCTCACAGATATCAAAACAGGGACGCCGGGGCGGCGTTTCAACCTCACCGTCGGGGGACAGTCCTACCGCGGCGTCGGTCGCACTCGTGCCCTCAGGCTGCTCGGCGCCGAGGTGGGGCGGCTCCAGCGAAAGAAGCGCCAGATCGATTCTCGCTTCGCCGGACGCAACACCGCCCGCGCCGTGCACGAGACCGTGCACCACCTGGCCTATGCGACGGGTATCCACGGTCGCTTCCGAAAGAGCCCCACCTGGCTGGTCGAGGGGTTGGCCATGTACTTCGAGACGGCGGATCGGCGCAGCGGGAAATGGCTGGGTCCCGGTGCGATGAACGAAGACCGGCAGCGCGGCTTTCGACGCGACATGGAAGCCAAGCTCGGGGTGGACCTGGATACGCTGGTGACCAGCGACCGGGGCTTCCGGCAGGGCGGCAAAGCCATGAGCCGAACCTACAACGCCGCCTGGGCCCTGTTCCACTTCCTGGTGAAACAACACCACGACGCCCTCTTCGATCTGATGGCCAATCTGTCCATTGAAGTCGCCACCGGCCGCGCCACAGCCCAGCAGCGGCGCCAAGAGCTCACCCGCGCATTCGGCCCCCTACACCGGCTGGAGCGGCGCTGGCTGGCCTTTTTCTAACGAAAGCAGATCACGAGAGCAACCGGTTGGGAAACGGTGTCGTTGCGGCTAGAATAGGAAGCGCATGGATCACGTCCATATTCCGAGGAGATAAGAAAGTGCGCGAGATGTCTTCAACGCTCGAAAAACGGTGGGTGCGGCGTAGCACCGCGTGGACGCTCTGGGTCGGCTTGGTCCTCGCCCTGCCCGCACCGGCACAC
>JAOZUO010000164.1:16055-17803 GCA_029938605.1 Deltaproteobacteria bacterium
GTGGCGGTTCCGCTGTTCAAGGCCGGCATCCGCCTGTTCGATCAGGGCTTCTATCAGAAGGCCCTGACCCACTTCCAGCGGGCATACTTCCACTTCCCCAACCCAAAGATTCACACCCGCATCGCCCTGTGCTTCAAGTGGTTGGGCAAGTACGTCAAGGCCATCTTCCACTACGAGAAGTACCTGGCCCAGTCCAAGCCGAAACCCCCGGCCAAGCCCACCGCCGCCACGACGACGCTGCGCCAGGGTGTACAAAAGACGATCGGGGTGCTGCTCAAGAAGATCGGTCAGCTCCGGCTGTGGGTCACCGCACCCCAGGGAGCCCTGGTGCGCCTCAACGGCGCCATCGTGGGCAAGGCGCCCTTGAAGAAGCTGCTGCGCCTGACCCCGGGCAAATATCACGTGACCATCAGCGCCAAGGATCACCACCCCCTGCAACGGGACGTGGCCCTCAAGGCCGCCCAGATCACCAAGCTCTCTTTCACGCTTACGCGCATTCGGAAAAAGAACCGCAGCGGAGGCGCGGCGGCCGACGAGATCTAAGACGGCCTCTGGCCTCTGGCCGCCATTGCCTGGCGGCCATTGCATTGTTGCCCACGAGCGTTCACAATTCGACCATGAACGATTTCGCGCCGCACCTGGCGGCAAACGACATCATCGAGTCCGACCATCCGCGCATCCAGGCGCTGGTGGCACCTTTGCAGGACGCGGCCTCCGACCCCGCGGATCTGGCCCGGCGGATCTTCGAGCTGGCCCGGGATTCGGCGGTCTACAGCCCCTACGTCCCCTTCTACGAGCGAGCCCACTACCGGGCCACGGCCACCCTGGACCGCGGACGGGGCTTCTGCGTCCAAAAGGCCGTGGTACTGGTCACCCTCGCCCGGGCAGTAGAGATCCCGGCCCGGCTGGTCTTCGTGGACATGCGCAACCACCGGGCTCCCCAACACCTGATCGACATCCTCGGCAGCGACCTGTTCACCTGGCACTGTTACGGCCGCCTCTTTATTGACGGGCAGTGGCTGGACGCCACGCCGGCCTTCGACCGCGCCCTGTGCGAGGAGTATGATCTTCCCCTGGTGGAGTTCGACGGACATAAGAGCGCAATCTTCCCCGCCAAGGACAAGGCCGGACGCCCCTACGTGGAGTACGTGACCCACCACGGCGTTTTCGACGACGTGCCCCTTGCGCCCATGTTGGCGGCCTGGGATTCGGTCTACGGGGCCGAAAAGGTAGCTGACTGGCGCCAGTCCCTGGCGGTCGGCGGTCGGATGGCATAGATGGGGCTCACCGTCGAACCAGGCGAAGCCGCCGATCCCCACCCGTGTAAGTGCTGTGGCGAGACCACGTACATGGTCTATGGTCTCGTCTTTCACGAGGGTTCAGCCCACGCGGTGTACTTCGCCGGCTGGTCTGAGGGCCACCGGGAGCAGGGGCTGCGCATGGCGGTGTCCATCGGTGACTGGGGCGCAGGGGCCGCTCCCGCCGATCGCATCGCCGTAGGCCTGTCGGCCCGGCTGAAGCGTCCCCAGGTACTGTTCGACGTAGTCTCTCCCGGCGATTCCCCCTGGGGGGAATACGACTTCATCGGCGAGATGATGACCGCCGACCAGGCCCGCGGACATCCGTATCTGGAGGCCTACCTGGAGGTGGCCAAGGCCGCCGTGCGCGACGACACCCGCGTCCGGGAGTACCTCGAAGCCTTGGACCAGCAATAGGACGTTGCTCTAGAGCAACGACTTCTCTAGGAG
>JAOZUO010000165.1 GCA_029938605.1 Deltaproteobacteria bacterium
CCACCACCGGGGAGGGCGTCTTCGATACCCTCAAGGCCGTGGCCAAGTTGGTCCTTACCGAACTCAAGCGCGGCAGTTGATCAGCCTGTTGCTGGTCAGTTCTCCCTAGCTCTGGCTTCGGAGGTACTGGGCCAGTACGGCGGCCTCTTCGTCGAGCATTTTCTTGGCGTTCTTGGCGATGATCCCCTCGGCGATGCGTCCCAGGAGCGGGAACTTGACCTTCAACTCGCCGGACGTGGTGCGCTCACACCGATTCGCGCCCTGGGCCCGGAACGTCATGGTGCCCGTGTTGGTCATTTTGGCGCGAACCTTGGGGTTGGTGGGGACGTTCTGGAAGGTCATCATCTTCGTGTTCTTGTCGAAGCTGGACTCCTCGATCCACTGCAGGGACTCGGGCGTGATCTTCTTGGGGCCGATCTTCTGGATCATGGGCACCGGCACGTACTTGACCCGTCGCTCGATGCGTTGATCGTCTTCGGTGCGCTCCAGCGTCTCGATGCTGACGATGGTGGTCATCTTCTCGGTCAGATGCGCGGCGAGGTCGGGACCGAACATGGTCTCAATCAGGGTGTCCACGCTCGTGTCGAAGGAATGACGGTACTCGAACTTCATCAGTGGAGCCTCACTTCGCGCCGGGGGGCGCGTTTTTGGTCGCGCCCGTGGGCGCGTTTTTGGTCGCGCCCGTGGGCGCGTTTTGGGTCGCGCCCGTGGGCACGTTTGGGGGTTCGCGTACACAGCTGCATGCAGACGCGCAGCTGGCCCTCTTTGAGCAACTGCGATACGAGCACGCCGGTGGCGACCCCGCGGAGCTTGGGCCCCAGGCGGTCGAGTTGGGTTCGGGCGTCGGAGGTCTCCCCCGCCGCGCCGTAGGCCCGGGCCCACGACATAGCCGCTTCCCGAGCGAGGGGGCCGCCCTGTTTGGCGCCGGCCTTGAGGGCCTGGCGGGCGTCTGCTACAGCGCGCGCGAGCCGCTTGGCCGCCGCGCCGTGAGAGCCTTGCTTCAGCAGACAGGTTCCGGCCTGATAGTGGGCCAGTCCCCGCAGCAGCGCCGTTCGCGCGGGGGTCCGGGGGGGCATCGAAGTGGTGGACAGCTTCTTAAGCAGGAAGATGACCTTGGGGCATTGGCCCGTCGCGGCGGCTTGGTGCGCCAGCAGGGCCATGGCCTCGATGGCCTCCGGGGAGGTCGGGTAGTCTCGCAACAGCCGGTGAAGGATCCGGAGCCCCAGACTGCGACGACTGGCCACCGGGGAGGTCCGGGCGCCCTTCTTTTTCCGGTTGGAGTGGTGTCTCGGGTGTGGTCGGGCCACCGGAGACATGACCAGGCTTGCGTACTCCAGCAGCGCCCGGGGGCGGTCCTTGTATTTCGCCAGGGTCCCGGTGGCCATGAGCATCCGGTAATAGCCGAGGCTCTTTTTGCGGTAGCCCCGCGCCGTCAGGGCGATCATGGATGAAGGAGGGAGCCCGCCTGCGCCCACGGTCCCCACCGAACCGGCCTTGGGGGCCGGGGCCAACCCCTTTTTGCGGCGGCGCTCCGCCTGGCGACGATAGTAGCGTTTTGCCGCCCGGCGGTTTTTCGATAGGTATTGGAAGTAGTGGTAGCGATCGGCGAAGCCCCGTGCCAGTCGGTGGACCAGGGGCGCGTGTACGAGCTGATGGGAGGCGAAGCCGAGCAGCCTGTTCCGCAGGGGAAACAGCCCCCGGGCCTTGGTCCCGAGCTTGGGCGGGGACTTGCGGGGCGCGGGAAAGCCGGGGTGGCGGATTGCCTGGGATTTGGCCTTAGATTTGGCCTTGGATTTTGCCAGACGGGTTGTGGCCACACCGCGTCCGGTGCAGTAGCGAGTGACCGAGGCGACGGTCAGCTTCTTTGGGGTGGCAGTGTCAGTCTTCAGGGCGGCTTTGGTCGAACCCGATGGGGGCGGCCGGTGCGGTTGATTGGTCTGGGCGCCGCCGAAGAGCCACAGGCCCAGGATCGTGGTTCCGCCCACGAGCCCCAGCAGGCCCCAACGCTTCTGGAGATAGTCTTTGAGCCACATCTGCGTTTCCTTATAGCCCGAGCGGTTTGGGTTGTCGAGCGGTCAAGAGGGCCATGAGGCTTAGAGTCGGAAGAAGCGGATGCGGCACAGGACCCAGGAATTCAGCTTGTCCTTCTCTCGGATCAGCTCCATCTCGGCCAGGTAGCGGTGGGCGTCTTTGGGGCGCTCCAGATCTACGAGCACCCACGCCTTGCGGTCGCGATAGGGGGCCACAGCGCGTTTTCGTCGGGGTGGGCTCACGACCTTGTACTTGCGCCGGCGGAAGGTGTCCCACAGCTCATCCATGGTGCGGCAGTGGCGGCGGTTCGTGGCGAAGCGGCGGGCGTGCTCCGGGGACCGCTGGCGCACGGCCTCCAGGAAGCCGAAGGCGGCCCAGAGGGGCTTTTGCTTGGACAGCGGCGTGAAGGCGAGGCCGCGCAGGGGCGTGAACTCGTTTCTGGGAGCGTTCCACTTGAACATGGCCCAGCGGCGCTTCCAGAGTCGCGGCGTGTCCTTGCCCGGAATGCGGATACGAACCTCCCGGGTGGAGTCCTTGTCCTCGTCACGGAAGGTCACCGACACCGGTTTGTAGGTGCGCGGTTGCTCCACGTTGTAGCCGAGCTTGTAGGACCACACGGTTTTGATGGCTCGCCCGTCGAAGCGCAGCAGGTGGTGATAGATGAGGCGTTTGTTGCCCGTGGTGTCGAAGGAGACGGTGTAGATGAAGGGACCGGCTTTGCCCATGTCCATGACGTGGATGTCATCGATGCCGGCGTTCACCTTCCAGTAGCCCTGCACCACGGTGTTGTGGCCGGAGATGGTGCCGATAACCAGGAACCCTTCCTGGCTGGTGGGCGAGGTCCGGCGGAAGCTCATGAGCCAGGCCTTCGATCCGTCGGGCAGGGGGTAGGGCGTGGATCCCTCGGACCAGAAGTCCCACTGCCCCTGGCTCGCGGGATCGGTAATTTGACGATTGAGCTTGCGGCGGAGCAGCTCCACGAATCGCTGCTTGGCGCCGGCCGTGTCCTTGGCGTCCAGGGGACTTTTGAGGGGGGAGGAGACCGAGATGGTGGACTGGGAAGATCCTGCGGAGCTCGATGCTCTAGAGCCTTGGCCTGAGCTCTGGCCCGAGCTCTGGCCTGAGCCCTGGTCCGAGCCCCGGCCCGAGCCTTGGCCTGAGCTCGTGGACGGCTTGCTGGAGTGACGGCGGCAGCCCGGGCTCGCCAGCGCCAGGGCCAGCGACATGGCTGTGGTCAGTACCGGGATCATAGATGGTGTTCGTAGAGTGCCCACGGTGCCCACAGTGTCCACAGTGATTCGTTTCCGACGCTCAATTTCAATCTGTGTTACCAGGCCGGGAGGCAAATCGCCAACAGTTTACACTGTGGCGGCAGGTGTTACGGATGTTGCATGATACGGATGTTGCAACGATCATTGGCGGGGTTGAGAAGGCATTGTTGCCTGTAACTACTTATTAATACGGGTATGTCTCTAGCTGCTGCTGGGTGGTACAGGGGTTGCAATTGATAGGGCCTATGGATTGCCGCATGGGTGGCTCTGGAGGTGAGTGACATGGGATTCATGAAATGGTTGGGATTTGGAGCTGAGCAGGACCCCGTCGCCTTGAATGACGACAACTTCCACAAAGAGGTACGCCAGGCCGCCGAGCCCGTGCTCGTGGACGTGTGGTCGCCCGGCTGCGCGCCTTGCGACGCCCTGGCGCCCACCATCAAGCGTCTCGCTGCGGAGTACGATGGCCAGGTAAAGGTGTGCCACCTGGACGCCAGCTCCGCGCCCAAGACCATGCGCAAGCTTCGCATCCGGGGCACGCCCACCGTGCTGATTTTCGACGGGACCAAGGTGGTGGAGACCATCGTGGGCATCCGCGGTGAGCACTACTACACCGAAGCGCTCAACGAGCTGCTCGAAGATCGCGCGACTGTAGCGTAGATCTCTTTTCCCTCCCGCGTTCGCCCAGCCCCAAAAACCTTTGTCGTTGATTTTTCGTCTCCTCCCGTCTTATGTTATGTGCACACCTGGAGGAGACCATGACCACGATTCCCAAGTTGGCCGGTAGTGGCGCTGCGTTGGCGGCGATGTTTGCTTTGTTCCTGATGGGTTGCCCCGGAACGGGCGGTGATGACCCCGTGTGTGGCAACGGCGTACCGGAGCAGGGGGAGTCGTGTGACGATGGCAACACCATCGACGGCGACGGCTGCAGCTCCGAGTGTGCCTATGAAGGGTTCTGTGGCAACGGCCAGCTTGAGCCCGGTGAGGAGTGCGACGATGGCAACTTCCAGCCTGGGGATGGGTGTGACGCCGATTGCAACGTAGAGGACGGTTGCGGCAACGGGATCCTCGATGCGGGCGAGGGGTGTGACGACGACAACCTCGCTTCGGGCGACGGGTGCTCGGCCACCTGCGTGGACGAGGAGCCGGGCGCGGTGTGCGGCAACGGGATCTGGGAGATCTCCGAGGGTTGCGAAGATGGCAACACCGAAGACGGCGATGGGTGCTCGGCCGACTGCCAACGCGAGGACGGCTGCGGTGACGGTGTGGTGGATTTCCCCGAGGAGTGCGACGACGGGAACAACGTGTCGGGCGACGGGTGCCTGTACGACTGCCGCAATGAGTTCGTGGCCAACGACGGCAACTGCGATGAGGACAACAACGAGACCTGCGAGTACAGTCCGGCGGACTGCTGCCCGGACTGCGGCAACTTTGTCCTAGACGCCGGCGAGGGGTGTGACGACGGGAACAACGTGTCGGGCGACGGGTGCAGCCAGGGTTGCACGGACGAGGATCAGGGCTCGGTATGCGGCAACCACATCATCGAGCCCGGCGAGACCTGTGACGACAACAACACCGATCCCGGGGACGGATGCGACGCCTCCTGCCAGGCAGAATACGTCACAGGGGACGGCACCTGCGACACGGCCAACGGTGAGAACTGCGTGAACAGCCAGGCGGATTGTTGCCCGGACTGCGGCAACGGGACCTTGGGACCAGGCGAGCAGTGTGACGGAATCGACTTCGGCGGGATCACCTGCGAGGACTTCTGCTACGAAGGCGGGACCCCCACCTGCACCGCCGCCTGCCAGATCGACACCTCCTCCTGCACCGGCGCTCTGCCCACCTGCGGTGACGACTCCGCCGGGTGTGACGAGGAGTGCGACACCGACGATCTGCGCGGCCAGACCTGCGAGACCCTCGGTTTTGAGTCGGGCACGCTGACGTGCGGCTCGAGCTGTACCTTCGATACCTCGGCCTGTCAGGACCGACTCTGGTACCTCAGCGCGGACTTCGAGGACGGCCTGCCGGCGAACTGGCTCACCCACGGCATGTGGGAGGTCGGCACGCCGGCCAGCGTAGGCCCCGCGGCGGCCCACGCCGGCGCCGACTGCGCTGGGACCGTCATCGGTGGCAACTACGTAGACGACGGCACCTTCGCCTTCGATTGGCTCGAGACCCCGCGGGTGGATTTGACCAACGCCACGGTGCCGGTGATGCTCTTTTACGTCTGGCTCGACGCCGAGTCCCAGGCCGACGGCGGCAACCTGCGCATCAGCACCGACGGTGGCCAGAGCTTCTTGCCCATCCCGACGGGAAATGTCCAGCCGGCCTACAACCACGACGACGTGGCGGGAGAGAGCGCCTGGACAGGCGGCTTCGCCAACTCCGGGTGGAAGCCCATGATGGTGAACCTCTTGCCCTGGGCGGGGCAGGAGGTGGTGCTGCGGTTCGGGTTCAGCTCCGACGCCGTCAACAATGACGCGGGCTGGTACGTGGACGACGTCCTGATCGCCGAGGCGCCCGAGATTCCGGTGCAGCTCATCAGCGTCGATCCCCTGAACTCCGCGGTGAGCGGCTATGTGTACGACAATCAGATCGAGGTGCTCGGCGGCTCGGGCAACTACGACTGGACCCTCACCGGCGGCACCAACATAGACTGGCTCACCATCGGAGCCTCCACCGGCGTGCTCACCGGTACGCCGGACGCGTCGGACGTGGGTCCGGTGACGGTGACCATTCGGGTGGAGGACACCGCCAACGCCAGCAACTTCGACGAGCAGACTTATTATCTCGTCGTGCTCAACGCTCTGTATTTCGAGGACCTCGAGACGAACCCGGCGGATTGGACGTTCCCCATGGGCGTTCCGGGACTGATGGAGCCCGTCTGGGACTGGGGCAATGCCACCAGCGGTCCCATGAGCTGCTACGGCGGCTCGGGCTGTGTGGGTACCACCGTGGCCGGCAACTATGACGCGTCCATGGCTATGATGGGCGCGGCGGTGGTTACGGGGGACATCGACCTCACCGGGGCCACCGCACCGGTCGTTCTGACGTACTACCAGTGGATCAACTTCGCCCCCAATGACGGCGGCAGTGTTTTGGTGAACGGCGCTGCCTTGGCCAACCCGTCTGTTCCCTACAATGGTCAGTATACCCCCGTGTTTCCGCCGGGACCGCCCGTCGACATTTGGACGGGGGACATGAGCGCCATGGGCTGGCACCTGGTGTCCTTTGACCTGAGCTCCTACATAGGCCAGACCATCCAGATCAGCTGGAATGTCTCGGGGGCCGCCGTGGGTACGCATCCGGGGTGGTACATCGACGACATTCTCATCGCGAACTGAGCGCGAGCTCATCGCGAATTGGCCGCCGCGTAGCTCCCTACCTCACTCCCAACTTCACTTCGCCCGCTTATCCACCAATCGATCCCGGAGCTCCTCGATCAGGGGTGAGAGGCGTCGGCTGCGCGCCTTGCAGCCGCCCCCAGACTGCAGGACGTCCGCCAGCTTGCGCTCCATACGGAACCGTTCCCAGTTCCCCAGCCGTTTTCTCAGGGTGCGGATGGCGCTCTTGATGTAGAAGCGCTTCTTTCGGAGGATCGCGTTGCAACGACTCGGACGCGTGGCGCGCCTGATCTGCTGCAGTGCCTCTGCAAAGGCTTTGGCCTTGCCGTCGTGTAGGGCTTGGACCGCGAGGTCGTAGTCCAAGGCCAAGGCGTTGTCCACCACCACCTCCCCGCCGGTCAACCCCACCCGGGCGAGCAGGCGATCGATGGTCCTCGCGCCGGCCCGGGGAGCCACCCGCCGGGGAACACCGACGGATCTGTGGTGGGCTCGGTTCATGGTCATGGGGTCGAAGGTCCGATCCCCGACGGGATCGCCCATGGTACCGGCCACGGGGTCGGGACTTGAGGAGCTGGAGGTGGCGTCGGGGTTGGATACACCACGGATCACCAGCAGGATCACCACCGCGGCCGCGATGGCTCCGGCGCTGATGGACAAAGTGAGCAGTCCACTCCCTTGCCGTTGCTGGGCCTGGGCCTGGGCCTTGTCCACGATGACCGCCGGCTGGGCCTGGCCGTTGCCATGGCCTTGGCCTTGGACTGTCGGTTTTTCCGTGGGGGGCTCGCTGTCCGCCCGGAGCCCGATGGGCCCGGAGTGGTGCGTGTGCAGCGGGTCCGACGCGCCGCCCAGGGCCGGCGCCAGCTCTCGCCACAGCGCCGTTACTGAGGAGTACCGCTCCTTGGGGGAAACCGCCAGGCAACGTTTGAGCACCTTGGCCAGCGGCTCCTCGGCCGGTCCCAGCGTGTCCCGGATGTCCGGACGCTGGTCGCTTACCAGGGCTGCGACCACCTCCTGGACGGTCTCTCCACCGAAGGCCGGGCGACCTGTTGCCGCTTCATAGAGCAAGCACCCGGCGGCGAAGATGTCCGCCATGCGATCGGTCTGGGCCATTTGGCCCCCGCACAGCTCGGGGGCCAGGCGGCGGAGATGCTCCGGATCCGCATCGGAGCGCGCGAGCCAGGCCAGCCGCAGGGAGGCCCAACCCGCGCCGGTCAGCCGGGGAGGGGCCTCGTCGTCGTGGATGGAGGTGTAGCGCATCATGGCCGGGACGAGCCCGCCGTGTAGGATCCCCTGCTGGTGTAGGGCGGCCAGGCCGGAGCAAAGGGCCCGGGCCAGGGCGCGCAGTTGGGGCAGTCGCAGTGGGCCCGTCTCCCGTAGCAGCCTGTGGAGGCCGAGGTCCGGTTCGGGGGGCACCGCCACCCAGAGGCGTCCGTCGTCGAGCTGGCCGCTGGCGGTGAGAGGGAGCAACGCCGGCTCGTCCAGGGTCGCCAGGGACTCCAGATCTCGCAGGGCGCCCTCCACGGCGGTGGGCCCGGCGCCCGCTGGATCGACCATCCAGATTCGGGCCGGCTCTCCCCCCCAGCTCCCCTCGTGGAGCTCGGCGGCCTGGTCGACCAGGAGTCGTTTTTGCAGCTCTATGGACACCGATGACCTTAAGGTCCTTAGGGGAGTACGAAAGCCTCGAGGCGGTTGATGGGATCGGTGGACCAGTCGTAGATGTACTCGGCTACCCAGATGGAGCCGTCGGTGTCCACGGCGAAGTCCACGAAGAAGCCGTGTCCCGGATCCCCTTCCCGCAGGGCCACGGGGGTCCAGTCATTCACTCCGTTCCGCGTGGCGATCCACAGGTCGGCGTTGGTGCCGTCCTGGTAGAGCACCGTGGGCGTGGCTCCGTCGAAGAAGATCACGCTGTCGAGGCCGACGACGTGGTTGCCGTCAGGCCGGGTGCCGTCATCGATGATCTCGCGCAGCACCGTGGCGCCGGTGGTGTCGGCCATAAAGTAGATGAGGTCGTCAGTGACCGCGTCGGTGTAGCTCAGGTGGATGAGGTCGCTGGCGTCGATGACCATGGACATGTAAAGACCGATGTCGTGGTACTCGTCTCCGTCCAGGGTGTGGGTCTCCCAGATGGTCGATGCGTCGTCGCTGATGGCCAGGCGCGCCAGCCCCAGGGTGCGGTCGTGGTAGGCCAGCACGCGCCGCTGGTCGGCGAGCAGGCCCACGTGCAGATAGAGCCCTGTGCCCTCGGGGTGGTCCACGTAGTTGAGGTCTTCGAGGATGGGGACGCAAGCGCCCCCCACGCAACCCTCCCCGTCGGCGCACTCGGCGCAGGCGGTGTCCTCAGCCGCGCAGAGCCAGGTGTCGGCCACGCACAGCTCGTCGTCGCCACACAGTCCGGTGCAGGGGATGGACGTCTGGTCCACCAACCCGATGGACCAGTCCGACGCATCCGCGGGGTCGGTCACCTGCGCCACGGCGTAGCGCAGCTCGGAGATGCGTGCCGCCGGGTTGTTCGGATCCACCAGGCCGTTGACCATGTATCCCACGGCTGGGCGCCCGTCCGGCAGAAGGTGCAGGGCGGTATACCAGGCGGCGGTGTTCTCGTCGGTGTACCTCTCGATGAAGCTCAGGTCCCAGGCTCCGGGTACGCCCCGGGCCAGCTTCACCCCGTTGTTAGTGTTATCGATGTAGCTGACATAGAGCGTGCCGTCGGCCGCCAGGGCCGAGCTGGTGAAGGTTCCGATATTGTCGCCCTTGGCGCGGATGCCGTCCCGGTAGCCGTCGGGGTCCAGGGTCACCGGGCCGTCGGGCACGCCGTCCACGGGCTCGGGCGTAATCAGACCGGTGGCGTCGTCCACCGTGGCGATGATCAGGTCCGTGTAGCGGTCGCTGTAGCAGGCGATGTACACGTCCCCGTTGCCGGCGGTGATGGAGAGGAACCGTCCGTAGTCGTCGGGGTCCACTTGGTCGGGCTCGCCCGCGCACTCGCACACCACGGGGATGGGCTCGCAGCTCGAAGCGTCCAGGGTCATGGGCTCGAGGCCGACGAGCTCCTGTCCGGTCATGCACTCCAGGTCGTCGTTGGAGCAGACCAGGTTGATGCCGCCGTCGGGGCACTGGTCGCCGTGGGGGGTTTTTCCGCAATCACAGTTCGTGCCGGGAGCCGCCAGCGCCAGGACCACTACGAGAAAAGGGAGGTTTCGTCGACCTCGTCGTTCTTTTATTTCAGGCATTTCAGACCCATCAGGGTTGTGGTTTCGGCGACGCCGCACGATCCACAGCCCGAGCAGCACCAGGGCCAACCACCCCAGACCGCTGCCGGCGCCGCTGCCCGTGGTGCAACCCCCGCAGCCTCCGTCGGACGGAGGCACCGTTACCCGCCCATACAGGGCGGTGATGATCTCGGCCGTGGAGGCCTCGTTGCCCGCCTCGTCCCGCACCCGCACGCCCACGGGGCCGCGCCAGCCCGCGGGCAGGTCCATCTCGGTCAGGCCCGCCTGCCAGGGGGACCACTGGCCGCCGCCCACGCGCACCGACCACTGGAGCTGGCTTTCGTCGCTGACCCGATCCCGCGCCGACAGCAGCATCTGGTCGCCCACGCGCAGCGCCGCCAGGATCGGCGGCTGGGTGTCCACGATGAGCTCCACCCTGACCGGTTCGGGGTCCAGGGTCCCCGGAGCGCCCTTGACCCGGGCGCGCACGTCGATGTGGTGGTAGCCCTGCAGGAAGAACACCGGCCGCCGTAGGGTCACCACGGGGGAGTCGGTGAAAGGAGACCAGAGCCCGCCGTTGAAGCGGTACTGCCACTCGAGCTCGGCGTCCGATCCGTCCGGAGCGCTGCCACCCAGCTCCAAGGTCACGCTGGGCGCGTCGGTGAAGGTGTCCTGGACGGCCCGCACCCGGAAGGAGGCCGCCGGCGGCGTGTACTGACGAAGGAGCGTCGCCGTGGTGAGCACCGATGGGCGGCCGCGCTTGGGAGATGGGGTCTGGTAGGCCAGATCCGCGTAGATGGCCAGCAAGGAGTTGGAGTCCACCGAGGTGATCCCACCGTCGTCAATGACCAGAGAGAAGCCCTGCATGTCCGGCAGGTCGAAGGGGGCGATGGCGCCACCCAGCATGCCGGCCACCATGCCCATGAGGGTCGGGAACACGGCCGCCAGCTCTGCAGGGTCCTCCTCCAGGAGCTGGGAGTCGGTCACCGTGATGTTCTCGAAGGCATCGCCCAGGTCCCCGATGATGGGCACGAGTTGGTTCTGCGCGTTGACCACCAGCGCCATGGGGATGACGAGGTCGCCGTTGAGCCGGAACAATCGCACGTACCGGTAGTCGATGAGCGCGAAGAAATCGATGGCGAACTGCTCGGACCGGATGGTCATCAACGGGGTGTTGATGGTGTACTCACCGGACTCCGTATCCTGGGTGATGTCCGGCACCGACAGTTCGAAGGTCAGCGGGTTCTGGGGCCGCACGGCCAACACCATGGGGGTCTCGTCATCATGGGAGATCTCGTAGATGGACGGGATCATGATGGCGAAGGTCCCGGACGTGAGGAAGGTCGATTCGTTGGGCCCCATGTCCAGGCAGAGCGTTCCGGAGTCGTAGACGGCGTAGCCCACGGCGTCGAGATACTTTTTGTGGATGCCGATGCCCACGTCGTAGGGCACATTGTCCGTGGGCCGGGTGTTGCCCTGGAAGGCCGTGGACACGGGGGCCGGGGTGAGATCCGGCGGATCCCGCTGGGGTACGCAGTCGTTGTGCTCAGGCGACAGGGCGCCGCCGTGCATGCCCAGGGATACGCCGTCGTTGTTGGTGGTGGCGTAGCCGCCCATCCAGGCGAGGATGTCCATGTTCGCCTGGAGTCCCGGAGCGATGGACGCCATGAGGGCGCCCAGATCCATGCGCCCCTCCATGCCCAGTCCGGCCACGCAGCCGTTGCCGCTGTCCTCCTGGCAGACGGTCCCGTCGCAGCTCGAGAGCTGCGGACACTGCTGGCCCAGATCACAGGGCGCGCAGAGAGACTCAAGCATGGGTTCCACCATGCCGTCGACCATGCCGGTGATCTGGTCCACGATCATGCCCTCGGCGAAGACCTCCACCACCCAGCAGGTGAACCCGCCGGAGATGTCGATGTCGTCGTCCTCGATGTCGGCGATGGTCATCAGGGGGGCGCTGGGGTCCGACGGATCGCTCGTGAGCCGGAAGGTGGTCCGTCCGCTGGTGGGATCGATCTCGAAGACCACCTTGGTGGCCACCGTGACGTACGGTGTGTCGTCCAGGCGGGTGTCAATGTCGATGTTGCAGCTTACGCCGCCGTGGGTCTTCATGGGAGCGGTCGACCAGATGTTCATGTGCAGCTGCACGTCCAGCACGTCGCCCGGCGGGTCCTCGGGCGTGAGGACCATGTTCACGATCTCCATCTGCAGGTTGCAGGGAGGTTGGTCCGCTGTGCAGACGCCGGCCTGGTCCTGTCCACAGAAGTCGATGACGATGCCCAGGAACCCCGTGTCGATGCCGCACTGGGGCGGAACGTCGAATTCGAGCCCCGTGGGCATGAGATCGCCGACGATGCCCGCGGCGTTCTGCTCCACAAAGCCCAGGCCATGTTCCGAGAGTCGTACTTGGATGCCGTTTTCGATACGCTGGTTAGCGGGGAATCCGCCCGGGATCTCGGTCATGCCACAGGCATCACAGCCACCACAGCCGCCGCCGCTGCTGTCACAATGTGCCAGGGCGAAAAAAATCGCCAACAGGCCGGCCAGCCGGGCCCAAGACCATCCACGTATCGCTCTCATGAGATGCCTCCTCGCGTGTAGCGTAAGATCTTTTGGCATCGTACCACATTGAGCCCTGAAGAGATTGTCTGGGACTATCGAAACAAAGGAGAGGGGGCGGGTGACCACCGTTGACCACGGTTGACCACGGTTGACCACGGTTGACCACGGTTGACCAACGGAAAGCAGCAGCAGCCTCTTCAGCCCTCGTGGCTGAAGCCGCTCGAGATCAACACACGGATCTGGGATCCAGGATCAAAGAAAACGAAGGCGAAAGCCGCCTATTTTTCCTTGTCGTCCTCCATACCGGGGACGTCGTTCGCCGACGGGAACTTGGCGATCTCCTTGCGTGAGATCATCCAGGCCTTCTGGACGATCCACGACTTGGACCGGTCCTGGCGTGCCGCTTCGGCCTCGATCTCGCGGAGCATGGCCTCCGGGAAGTAGAGGCTTTGCTTTCTTTTATCCGATGTACCCGTTCCGCCTGCGCGTGCCACTATTATGCCCCCATAGAGGTTGGTTGCGGTTGATGTGGGTGAGTGTGCGCTAATATGCCCCCTTTTGTCAAGGTGTAGGTCTGAGGCCAATTGGATCCTACCGGGCAGTTGAGCCTGGGCTCAGCTTGGAGTACGGTACCTCCCCATGCCTCGAAAACCCAAAGTCGAGGGTCGCAAGCCCCGCAAACGGTTGGATGGTCGGTCAATTCGGGCGCGCCGGCAGCGCAAGTCCCGTAGGGCGCAGGTCCTGGAGAGCGCCCTCTCGGCCTTCGTGGAGAAGGGCTACCATGCGGCCAGCATCACCGACATTATCACCGGGGCGTCCATTGCCCGCGGAACTTTCTACCTGTACTTCGAGTCCAAGCGCGCCGTGTTCCAAGAGCTGCTCGAGGGGTACCTCAAGCGTATTTCGGAGGTGGTGAGCCGGGTCTCCCTGGAGCCGGGCGCACCGCCTCCCGCGGATCAGCTGCGCACCAACGTGGATCGGGTATTGGACGTGCTGTCGGCCAACCAGGGGCTCAACCAGCTCCTGCTGCGCCAGGCCGTGGGTCTGGATGCCGACTTCGATCGGAAGCTGGACGAGTTCTATGGGTGGCTGCTTACGTACATCAAAGGTGCCTTGGACCTCGGGCAGCAGATGGGCATGGTGCGAGCTGACGAGATCGACACCGCGTTGCTGGCGGCCTGTGTGCTGGGGAGCATCAAGGAGCTCGTCAACCAATACCTCACCGACGCTCCGCCGGGCTCTCTGGATCGGGACATGGCTGTGCGGGTTCTTGTTTCCTACAACCTTCGGGGCATCTTGGATTCCACGCCGGCGCCGTCGATCCCGATCACTTCCTGAATTTGTATTGATGTGGTTCCTGTATGGCTTGACCCCGACTGGACCAGTGACTAGATTTTCTGGTCCCGAGGTCTTTCTTAGCCATGTATGGGATCGGTGGAATGATGGCATTCAATGTTCGAAGTCTAAAAAAGTTCAAAGACCTTCTCCTTCAGAAGAAGCTCAATCTCTTGCGTAAGGCGCAATCTACCTTTGGCGAGGAGATCAAGGTGCAGCCCGACGAGCTTCCCGATGAGGTCGATCAGGCCTCCGCGGCGTATCTGAGCTCATTTTCCCTCCGCCTGCGGGGGCGTGAAAAGACGTTCATGAAAAAGATCGACTACACCCTGTCCAAGATCGAAGACGGTAGCTTCGGGATCTGTGAGGAGTGTGAGGAGATGATCTCCGTGAAACGGCTGAATGCGCGCCCGGAGGCTACCTTGTGTATTCAGTGCAAGGAGACCCAGGAGCTGCGGGAAAAGTCCCTCGCAGAGCGTTAGGGCCCGTTTACTCCAGATCTCCCTGCAGTTGTTTTCGGCCCTTCTGTGCCCCTTCAATGGTTCTGATACTCACAGCCTCGTGAGCCGGCATACTGCCGTTGCGAACCTAGTGGTTGATTTTTGTATCCTACCCAGGATCTCCAGATTTTGTTTGCTAGTTCACTGTTTACACGACTCGACAACAGCGGTAAATTAGGGGCACATAGATCCGAGCAGTGTAGTTTGACAAAGACAGCCCCCATATACGCGGTAACCGCGCGATGAAAATTTGTGCGACATGCCGCGGCGGCACCGTCGGTGCGCCCCAGTACTGCCCCCAGTGCGGCGGTGATCTGGCGTTGGTCCCGGAACGGCTCGGTTCGGAGCTGATAGGGTTGGTCCTTGCCGAGAAGTACGAGCTGGTGGAACTCATCGGAGAGGGCGCCATGGGCTGGGTCTACCGGGCCCGCCATCTGACGCTGTCGAGCTCGGTGGCTGTGAAGCTCATGAAGCCCGACGCCGAGGACCGTGCGGATCGGGCGATGAGGTTCGCGCGGGAGGCCCAGTCGGCCAGTCAGCTCAACCACCCTCACATTCTCTCGGTGAGTGACTTCGGTGAGACCCCTGGGGGGCTGCTTTACATTGTCAGCGAGCTGCTGCGTGGGTCCCCCTTGGATCTAATCCTGGACCGGTCCGGCCCGCTGCCCCTGGCGCGCGTCCTGCGGATCTTTTCGCAGGTCCTGGGCGCGGTGGAGGAGGCCCATCGTAACGGGATCATCCACCGGGACATCAAGCCCGAGAACATCATTGTAACCACCCT
The DNA here is from genome assembly GCA_029938605.1 of Deltaproteobacteria bacterium. Classification (GTDB taxonomy): domain Bacteria; phylum Myxococcota_A; class Polyangia; order HGW-17; family JAJRWW01; genus JAJRWW01. The sequence goes on from JAOZUO010000165.1 coordinate 15,040, forward strand.
GCGTTCCGGCGAGGACGTGGTGAAGGTCGTGGACTTCGGCATCGCCAAGGTGCTCAATCGCGGCGGACAGAAGCTCACCCGGCAGGGACAGATCTTCGGCACGCCGGCCTATATGGCGCCGGAGCAGGCCCGGGGCGGGCAGATTTCCGCCGCCAGCGACCTGTACTCCTGCGGCATCCTGCTGTTCACCCTGCTCGTCGGGAGGCCGCCCTTCTGGAGTGAGTCCGTGGTGGAGATCATGACGTCGCAGATGAACGACGAACCGCCCACCCTGGCCGATGTGGCGCCGCAGCGCCAGTTCGGCCCTGAGCTCGAAGCCGTGGTGGCCAGGGCCTTGCGGAAGGCGCCCACGGAGCGGTATGCCTCGGCGGCGGAGCTGCTATCGGACTTCAACGTGGCCGTATTGGCGGCGGCGGACCAGTCGGTGCCGTGTCCCTCTTGCGGTCAGCCCTTACGGTTGGAGGCGAAGTTCTGCTCGAATTGCGGGAGCCGTCTGAGGGAGGACACCCTGCCGGGTCGTGACTCGGGGCTCGTGTTTCCGGTCACCGACAACGGTTGTCAAGGGTGCGATGGGGGTTTGCCCTCCGTACAGGATCTCCGCACGGTAACCTCGCGCTCGGCGCCGATCTTCATGAGCACTGTGGAGCGTCGGCTCTATGCGGACACCAGCCTGGAGCTGCAGGTGCTTGGTCGGGATCGGGAGCGCGCGGTCTGGGATGAATTCTTGCAGGGAGACCTGGCGGTGCTGGAGATCCTCGGCCCGCCCGGTGTGGGCAGAACAGCCCTGCTCGGTGAGCTGGCTCGGGACGCCGGCCAACGCCATCGCCCCGTGTTGAGCGCCGTGCCGGATCCGTCCGAGGCCCGGTCCCCCTGGTATCCCATCCGCCAGCTTGTTGCGAAGATGCTTGGTCTGGAGACCTTGCCCCCCGAGCGGCTGGATATAGGGGCCGCGGCCCAGGAGGCTGACCTGCCGGCCGTGGATCTCCCCGGGTTGCAGATGCTGTTTGGCCACCCGGCCATCGATGAGGCGCTGGAGTTCGCGGTGCGGGAGCGGGAGACCCGGGCGGCGGCTCGGCAGACCCTGCTTTACAGCAACGCGAGCGGCGAGGCGTTGTGCATCTTCCTCGACGACGTGGATGAGTTCGACGGCGCCTCCCTGGCCTTCGTGCGGGAGCTGGCCGCTGCCGCCGAGGCCGGAACCACGCCGGTGAAGTTGGTCCTGGTGAGCAACGCCTCGGTGTTGGACGCCCAGGTCGAGCGGGTCACGATCACGCCCGATCCCCTGACGGTGGAGGACGTGCACGCGCTGCTGGAGGTGGCCTTCTCGGGCCGCCAGGACGTCCCAGAGGACGCGGCGCAGACCATCGTGGACCAGTCCGGGGGACTACCGCTGCAGGTGGTGCAGTCCATTCGGCTGCTCTTGGAGTCCGGCGACGAGGTCGACCAGAGCCTGCCGGACCTGATGGCCACCCGCATCGGCAGGCTTCCCACGCCGGCGCTCAAGCTGCTGCAGCTCCTCACCGCCCTGGGTCAGGCCGCGCCCCTGGCGTCGGTCCAACGACTCTGGGAGGGAGACGATGGGTGGGAGGACGCCCTGACCTTGCTCATTCGTCGGGGTTTTTTGCTGCCCGACCTGAAGGAGCGGCTGCACATCTCCCATCCGAGCCTGGTGAGCGCCGTCCAGGAGTCCATGGCCGCCGACGCCCGGCGAGGTCTGCACCGGCGGATTTTCGAGCGCATGATGTGCACGCCCACCGATCCCGTGGTGGCGGCTCGGCACGCCTTCGAGGCCCAGCTTGGGGAGCGGTCCCTGGACCTGCTCGAGGCGGCGGCAGACGCGGCCCAGGCGGCCTTGGACGACGCGGGGGCGGCCATTCACCGGCGCCGGGCCCTGCGCGTGGCGCGGTGGGAGCTGCTGCTGGAGCCCGATTCGCCCCGATGTCTGCGGCTGGCTTTCCAGCTCTCCGAGGCCCTGCGCTACGCCGATGATCTCTTGAGCGCGGAGATTGTGCTCAAGGAGGTCGTGGAGTTCGCCAACCGCGTGCCGGATACGGGCGCGCGGATCTGGCGGAGCCTGGCGCGCCTGGAGCGGAATGGAGGACACCATCACAAGGCCGAGGCGGCCATCCGACGCGGCGTGGGGCTGGCCGTGCGCAGCGGCGACGGGGCTCTGCTAACCGAGATGTATCTGGAGCTCGGGCGGATTCTGGCGGAACGGGAACAGTGGGGTGCCACCGCCGCCGAGTTGGAGGAGGGCACGCTGCTGGTCACCGGCGGCGAGGGTTGGCAGGCCGAGGAGGGCCCGCGGGGGTTCTGGCGGTTGCTGGCGGACTCGGCGTCCCTGTACTCCCGGCAAGGGCTGCACCTGCACGCCATGGAGCTGGCGCGCAACGCCTTGGCCCACGCCCAGCGTGAGCCATCCCTGCTTGGCCAGGCCCGGAGCCACTTCCTGCTGGGCAACCTCTTTGACGAGGCGAAGCTGCGGTCCCCGGCCACGAACCACTACCAACAGGCCTATCGGCGTTTCTGTGACCTGGGAGATCGTCGCAGCCAGGGAGAGTGTCTGCTGGCCCTGGCCGCCCACGAGCCTCCAGGGATTCAGAATCCCTACGCCCGGGACGCGCTCTCCCTCTTCGAGCAGGTCTCCTGGCGTCCGGGCATCGAGTCGGTCCAGGCCGCGGGGCACGAGCTGTAGGGCTCCCTG
>JAOZUO010000166.1 GCA_029938605.1 Deltaproteobacteria bacterium
TTGAGCGGCTCACAATTGTAATGCCCCCGGCTTTGCCGGGGGATATTTACTGCCGCGACTCGAGCTGTGGCCTTGATCAATTGGAGGCTTGCGGCCAGACGCCGGTCTTGGCATGATACTGGGCTATGCCAGTGACTAAGCCCGAGGACCAATCTAGCCGGACGTCACGGCCCGAGTTGGTTGCTTCGCCCGAGGCGTCCGGGGCGGATACCACGCGACCGGCGGTGTCGGTGGTGGTGCCCTGCTTTGACGAGGAGTCCAGCCTGGAGACCCTGCACGGGGAGATCTGCGAGGCCTTCGAAAAGGCCGGTCAGACCTTCGAGGTGATCTACGTGGACGACGGCTCGGGGGACCAGACCCCCCAGGTGCTCGCCGCCCTGCACGAGCAGGACCAGCGCGTGGAGGTGATCCGTCAGCGCCGCAATCGTGGCAAGGCCTCGGCTCTGGCGGCGGGTTTCACCCATGCCCGGGGGGCGGTCATCTGCATGGTGGACGGGGACCTGCAGGACGACCCGGCGGAGCTGCCTCCCCTGGTGGAGCAGGTCCAGCGTGGGGATCACGATCTCATCGTGGGCTGGAAGAAGCAGCGGAATGATCCCTTTACCAAGGTCATCCCTTCGCGGGTCTTCAACTGGATGCTCCGGCGTTTGTCTCCGGCCAAGCTGCACGACTTCAACTGTGGCCTCAAGGTGCTCAGCGCCGACGTGGCCAAGGCGGCGCCGCTGTACGGGGACCTGTACCGGTTCCTCCCAGCCTTCGCCGCGGCCCAGGGCTTCGCCGTCACCGAAACCCCGATAAACCACCGGCCCCGGCGGCACGGCCACTCCAAGTACGGCGCCGGGCGGTTCCTGCGCGGGTTCCTGGATCTGTTCACGGTGCTGTTGCTCACGCGGTTCCGTTTTCGACCTCTGCATCTGTTCGGTGGCTTTGGGTTGGTCTTCATGGTCCTGGGGCTGTCGGTGATGACGTATCTGTCGGCGCTGTGGTTCGGGGGAGCGACCATCGGGAACCGGCCCCTGCTGCTATTCGGTGTGCTCTTGTTTCTCACGGGCGTCCAGGGGATCGGCATCGGGCTCATCGCCGAGATGATCGGTCACGACCGACGGGGGCGGCACGATGACTTGACCCCGGCCCGGCGGGTGCTCAGCCACCGCCCGGGCGGCGGGAACGAATAGATGGTGTCCAAGGGACCACGAACCCGGTCGCGGTGGATCCGGTCGCGGTGGATCGTCCCAGTCGCCGCACTGGGCACATTCACGGTGCTGTTGTTGGGGCTGGCTCGCCTCTTCGGTTGGCTCTCGAGCGTGCAGATCAACTACCTGGCGAACTGAGCCGAAGTGAACAAGACCGTGGCGAACCTCCAGAAATATGAGTCCCCGAACCCCATCCAGCGTTGGTTGATCCACCACTTTTTGGACCGGGTCACCCAGCTAACGGTGCGGGTGGGACCGCTGGACGTCCTGGACGCCGGCTGCGGCGAGGGGTTCGTACACAACCATCTCGCTACCCGCCTGGGCCACGGTGTGCGCTTTTGGGGTCTGGATGTGTCGCGCGAGGCGCTCTGTGATGGCCAAACCCGCGGGAGCCGGGCCTCGCTGCTTCGGGGCTCCCTACTGGACGTCCCCTTCACGGGCGGCAGCTTCGACCTGGTCGTCTGCACCGAGGTGCTCGAGCATCTGGCCCAGCCCGAACAGGCCCTCGACGAGCTCTGCCGGGTCTCCAGGCGATTTGTCCTCCTGAGTGTGCCCTGTGAGCCCTTCTTCGCAGGCCTGAATTTTTTGCGCGGCAAGAACCTGAGACGTCTGGGCAGCGATGACGATCACCGACAGCATTGGACCCGCTGGGGCTTCCTCCAGTTCGCCCGCCGCCGCCTCAGAATCCTCGCCGCTCCCTCCGACACCTTCCCCTGGACGGTGGTGCTCGGTGAGCTCCACGCCCGCTAGTCAGTTGACGATGATTACGCTCTTGAGCTGTACGCCGGTCATGTCGCTGTAGGTGTAGGGCCCCGTGCCGATGGTCACGGTGTCGTGGGTGGCGGTGTCCGGGTCGTATTTAAAGGTGGCGTTCTGGGCCATGGAGACGGTCCAGACGTAGCCTTCGTAGTCCACCGCGGCGCCGATCATCTCGAGGCCGGAGCCAAAGGAGTACGAGCCCACCACCGCCATGTCCGTGGCGTCGATCTGGTAGACCGTGCCCGGAGTGTCAGCCGCCCAGACATAGCCCTCGCTCTTACCGACGCCGACAGCGATGCCGCGCAGGAACTCGGCGTTGTTGATGGTCAGGGAGTCCAGGGTTCCGGTGGCCGGGTCGTAGCGGTCCACACAGTTCGAGCCCGGGCTGCCCATCATGTTCATGCCGCCGGTCCAGATCCGCCCCTGGGAGTCGGCGGTGATGCCGTAGCCGCAGTTAATGCCCACCGATTCCGTCTCGAAGGTGGCCATGTCAATGCGGACGATCACCGGAGAGAAGGTGGTGAGCCAGTCGAGGATCCAGAAGTTGCCCCTGCCGTCCATGGCGCCGCCATAGGCGCAGGAGATCCCCGCTACATCGAGAGAGTCTTCGATGGCCCCGGTGTCTCCGTTGAGCTTGTAGATCCGGACGTTCCCAGTCATATCGAAGTTGCAGGTGCCGGTCCACACCATGCCGCCTAACCCCGAATCGGGATCTTCGGCGCCGTCCCAGGCCGTGGCGCGCGCTCCGTGGGACCCCTGCGGGAACTGGGCTGCGTCGGGCAGATCCGTGTGCCAGATCATGCACTCGTCCTCGCCCCAGGGCAGCACGTCCGTGGGCCCGCTGGAGGTCTCGATGTTCTCGCTGTTGTTGCGATCAATACAGTTGTCGATGCTGGCGGCGAACTTGGTCACTGAGGAAGGGGCGGCCCCGCGGTTGGTCACCACCGCGTCGCCGTGCAGGTTCACCGAGGTGCGGGATGGATCGCACAGCGTGCCCAGTGGACAGGTGTGGTAGCGGGCCACCTCCACCGTGGTTTTGGTGTTCACCTTGGACAGGGTTCCCTCCGTGGTGTTCGCGATCCAGATGTAGGACTCCGCGTCCTCGGGAAAGTCCTCCGGGCAGCCGAGCACCGGGTCGCAGGTCTCCACGCACTCTTTGACCTCGTACCACGCGCCCGACATGCAGACCTCGAAGGCGTTGTCCACGCACCGCTTCTGGCCGTCCACGCACTCGGACGCGACGTCGGGGGCCACCCCATCGAGAATCTGGACGGCGCCGTCAAGATAGGGGCCCACGGGCTCCATCGGCCCGCAGCTTCCCATCCCCACCGCGCCAATCAAGCACAGCGTCCTCAAGATCCAATGGGTATCCATGAGCGTGTCTCCCCTGGGCAACTTCGGACCACTGCCAACGTACCTGCCCAATCGTCTACGATTATGAAAGCAACAGGCCCCAATCGTCAACCATGCCTTGAGGTTCTATCTTTCCGGAATATAAGGTGTGGTGTGGTACCATGTGGCTCACGGGAGGCGTTATTGTTGTACCTTCCCGAGATAATGAAGGGCGAAAACCAATGAGGAATTCCCTACTCTTTGGGCGAATCCACTCGATGTTCTTCGCGCTGGTGACGGTGGGTTTGGTTGTCCAGTGCACGACGAAGTTTCCCCGCTCGCATATCCCAGATGCTGGTCCGGACACAGCGGTGGAGTGTGGCAACGGTGTCATCGATGAGGGCGAGGAGTGCGATGGGGCTGACCTGGATGGTCAGACCTGCCAAGACCGTGGGCATGACGGGGGCGAGCTGGGCTGCGCCCTGAACTGCACGTTTGACACAGCAATGTGCACAGGGGGCGCCGAGTGTGGCGACGGCGTTTGTCATTTCGGCGATGGTGAGACCCGGGCTACCTGCCCTCAGGATTGCGGCTGGGAGAGTTTGGATGGAGGAGAGAAGCATAGTTGTGGCTTGAGGGTGGACGGCAGCACCTGGTGCTGGGGACGCAACGACCGTGGACAGCTGGGCACCGGCGACACGACGTCGTCCTTGGTTCCGGTGCTTGTGACCGGTCTCACGGACATGGGGGACGTCTCGGCGGGTTGGGGACAGCACAGTTGCGCGCTGGGCCCAGACGGCATGGTCTGGTGCTGGGGGGACAACGGCAAAGGGGCGCTTGGAACCGGAGATACGGTCTCCTCCCTGGTTCCCATCCAGGTGGTAGACCTCGCGAATGTCGCGGCAATCTCCATCGGCAAGGACCACTGCTGCGCCTTGAAAGATGACCAAACGGTCTGGTGCTGGGGAGCCAATGACAAGGGACAACTGGGGATCGGAACGGCCGACGCCGAGAGTCTGGTCCCGGTGCAGGTGGTCAACCTGACGAACGTGACCGAGCTGTCGGTGGGCAAAGAGCACAGCTGCGCGACGACGAGCGCTGACAGCCTCTTATGTTGGGGGGAGAACGGGCACCTACAGGCCGATCCCGAGGATCCGGCTGACGCCTCGGCACCGGTGGAGATTCTGGGGGTGACCAACGTGGACCGGATCTCGGCTGGAAGTAGGAATACCTGCGTTGTGTTAAACGACCAGACGGTCTGGTGTTGGGGTGACAACAATATGGGACAGGTGGGAATTGGTACCGAGACCGACGTGGAGCCACCGACGCAGGTGGTGAGCCTCACCGGGGTCACCGCGATCCAAACTGGAGAGTTGGTGGCCTGTGCGCTGAATCTGGACCAGACGGTGTGGTGCTGGGGAGAGAACAATCGCGGCCAGCTTGGTAACGACAGTATGGGCACCAACTCCAGCACTCCGGTTCAGGTACTGAGCCTGGGCCTGGCGACAGCGCTGATGGCGGGTAAGAAGTTCAACTTTGCCCTGACAACCGACGGATCCGTGTGGGGTTGGGGAGAGAACGACGCGGGGCAGATTGGGGATGGTACTACTGACCACCAGCCGTTACCTTCACTGGTGCAGGACTAACTCCACCTCTCGGAACAGACCACGTGGGTCGTGGGGCTTGAGTACCGCAATACTTGGAAAGCGTTTCATCGGAATGCATCGAACCACGGCACTACTGATGCTTGCACTCTGGCTGTGGCCTGTTGGAAAGGGCTACGCCAGAACGCCGGACAAGAAGACCGCCCGCGTGATGATGGCCCTCGGTCATCAACATTTTGCTGCCAAACAGTATGCTGAGGCCATCATAGCGCTGAAGAAGGCGTACGCCGCCTGGCCTCGGCACGAGATCCAGTTCAATATCGCGTACTCCTACGCGCAGCTTAGCGACAAGATCGCGGCGGTGACCCATTTGAGGCTGTTTCTGAAGCACGCCACCGAGGTTCAGAGGCTGGGTCTGCCCCCGATTCTGAGCTATATGCTCAAGCAATCAGCAATCCTGGTCGTCCAGACCTCGGAGGCCACCGCCTCCATCGTTGTGGACGGGCGACTTGCCGGGAAGGGACAGATCGACAAGGTGGTAGAGCCCGGCAAGCGGTCCGTGGAGATCCGATGGAGCGACAAGACCGTCCTCCGTAAGACTGTCGAGGTGTTTCCGGGAGCGAAGAAAGCTTGGAAGGTGTCTCGGAAAACGAAACCCAAGCCCAAGCCGCACTCAACGTCCAGCCGGCAGCACCTCCACTGGGCCTACGTGGTGGCGGTATCCTCGGTGGCTGCGGTCGTGGCGATTGCAGCTGTGGGCACGGGACTCAAGACCTGGGCTCTCCGCTCGCAATTCGACGATGAGCCCACGCTGGCCTTGCTGGACCAGGGCAACCGGTACCGGATCACCACCAACGTGCTGTGGGGCGTGGCCGGCGGGGTAGCAGTGGCTGCAGGGATCTTGGCGATCTTTACCCGGTGGCGTAAGGCGAAAAAACCGACGGGGGTCACGCTCTCTCCGCAACTGGGTCCTGGAAGCATCGGACTATCCGTGAGTGGCGGCTGGAGATAGGGCGGGACTAGTGTTTGCCGGAACCCCTCGTGATGGGTAGAATCCCCCCATGCCGTTGATCGATAAGTATATCGATGAGCTCCGCCGCTCGGGCGACACTTCCGTGATTCTGTTGTCGGAGTCGGAGCCGCGGCTGAAGGGAAAGAGCGCTGAGCGTTCCCTCGAGGGCAAGATCAGCCACAAGGATGTGACTGCTCTGGTGGAGGAGATCATTCCGCCGGAGTGCTTCGCGGATCTCGTGATGATGGAGCCCGTGGAGTTCCCTTTCAGCCACGAGGCGGGGGAGCTCGCCATCCGGGTCGTTCCGGGGCCATCTATCTGGCGTGTGGTGGTGGATGTGCGGGGGGACGCCCTGGCGCCGTTGCCCGCCGGTGAGTCGATGGACGAGGGGGCGCCGTCCAAGACCCTGAGTGGCCTGGGATCCGGACCGACGGAAGGACCGGCGGACAAACCAGCGGATGAGCCTGCCCGCAAACCGGCGGACAGCCGGGCGGATGAGCAGCCGGGAGAGCTGGAGCTAGATCTAGAGCTGAGCTCCAGTTTCGCCCCTCCCATGGAGGAGGCCCATAACGGCAAATCCGGGGCTTTGACGGGGATGGACGACGACGTGCCCCTGTCCGAGATGCTACTCGCCGATTCGGGTGATTCGTTGGATGGCGACGACGAGGACATCGACCTCGCTTCCTTCATGCCTTCTGCCAATGTGGAGCAGCCCAGCGACGTTGGAGCGCAACCCGCTGCCGCGGGCTCTGGGGACCTGCACTCGGCGTCCACACCGCCGGTCCTCATGGATCAGGACCAGCGCTCCACGAAGCGGCTTCAGGACGGCGTCCCGGGCGCCGACCCCGCCCTCGCCGGCGTTGGTGCGGGGGCAGGGACAGACTTGGGAGCAGGGGCAGACGCGGAAGCAGACGCAGTCGCAAACGCAGATGACGACCCGGGCCTCGGCGATCCCCCGTCGTCCACGGCGGCCCGGCCAGTCGAGCCCCTGGAGATCGACTTCGGTGATGGGGAGGAGCCGCAGTTCGCCCTCGAGGCGTTGGATACGTTGCTGGACGCGGCCTGGGGCCAGGGGGCCACGGGCGTGCTTCTGAGGGACCATAGCGTGCCACTCATGGTGCGCGGGGGAACGGTCTCGGAGCTTCCCTTCGGCAGTCGGGTTCCGGTCCATATTGTGCACGACATCGTGGACGCTGTGGCCAGCCCGTCGCAGGCAGAGCAGCTCGAGATCATGGGCCAGTGTCGGTTCGTGTTTGTCAACGGGTCCTCCACTCGGTTGCGCTGTACCCTGATCCAGGATGGTGGTGCCCTGGCGGCGTCCCTGCGGCGCATCGGGGATGAGCATCTGCCGGACAACTCCAGTCAGTGGATGCCCGAGGCTGTACGCAAGGTCCTGCCGCCCCACGGGTTGGTCCTGGTGTGCGGCGCGCCGGGGCAGGGTAGGACCACTACCGCCTCGGCCCTGGCGGCCATCGCCCACGACCTGTCCCCGCAGACCGTGGTGGTGGCCGAGCCCCTGGAGCGGCGCTTCGTGGACGGCGGTGCTGGGCTACTCCAGCGCCGTATTCCAGACGACGTGCCCAACTGCGCCCAGGCCCTTGGAGATGTGCATCTGCTGGAGGCGCCCCTGGTGCTTGTGGACGTGGTCCGCCCCGATCTGGTGGCGTGGGACCTGTTGTCCCTGGCCATCCAGGGGCGGGTGGTCATCGCCACGTGGACTGCGCCGGACTGCGTGGAGGCCATCCAGGGGCTCATGGACGCTCTGCCGCCCGAGCTGGGCCCCGCGGAGCGCGCCCGTCGGGTGCGTAGCCTCATCGGGGTGATCGCCGTGAAGCTCGTGCCGGCCGCCTCGGGGAGCGTGGTTCCGATCTTTGAGGTCCTACGCACCAACCCGGCGCTTTTGGGCGCGGTGGCCGAGTCCCGGCTGGACACGCTCCGGGGCACGGAGATTCGCCAGATCACCTTCGAGTCCAGTCGCGCATTTCTCAAGGAGCGCGGCCTCCTGTAGCGCTACGGACGTGGGTCCGAAACCAGGGGCATCTTGACTTGTCGGCTGGATTCGCGGTAGGCAGCTTTGTCTGGCGCGCGTTGTGGTCGCGCTTGGAGGAATTTGATGTTCAAACGGATGTTTGTGATCCTGATGGTGTTGGGCTCCGCGGTCCTGATGGTGGTCGCCTGCGGTGACAAGAAATGTAAGACGGACGAGGACTGTCGTTCGGGCGACAAGGACGGCAATAAGATCTGTTACGAGGGGCGCTGCGTCAGCCTCAAGGGCGAGAGCGGCAAAGCGGCCGCACCGCGCGGCGGAAGGCGGGAGGTGGATCCCAACGCGACGTTCAAGGTGCTCGTGGACCTGAAGAAAAACCCCTCCAAGGGGCCCGCCGCGGCGCCGGTGACCGTGGTGGAGCTCTCGGACTATCAGTGCCCCTACTGCGGCCGCGCGGCCGCCACCATGGATGAGCTGGTCAAGGCCTTCCCCAAGGCGGTGCGCCTCGTCTTCATGAACAACCCGCTGTCCTTCCATAAGCAGGCACAGCTCGCCGCCGAAGCGGCGCAGGCGGTGTTCGTGATCAAGGGCAATCGGGCCTTCTGGAAGTTTCACGACAAGCTCTTTGCCAACAAGCGAAACCTGGGACGCGAGAACCTGGAGAAGTGGGCCCAGGAGCTGGGTGTGGATATGACCAAGTTCAAGGCGGCCCTGGACAAGCGGTCCTATAAAAAAATGATCCAGGACCAGATGAAGTTGGCGAGCAAGTATGGTGTGCGTGGCGCCCCGGGGTTCTACATCAACGGACGTTTCGTCAATGGCGCTCGCAAGCTGGACTTCTTCAAGCAAAGGGTCCAGGAGGCCTTGGAGCGCGCCCAGAAGATCATGGTCAAGGGCGTCAAGCCCCAGGACGTCTACGCCCACATCATGAAAAAAGCCAAGACCCGCGCTGTGTATAAGTAGTCTCGGGGCCCTTAATCACTCGGCGTTTGTGGTGGGGAAGGGCGGTCCGGAGACGCGTTCGATGTCGGCGCCCAGCCGGCGCATTTTCACTTCGAGCTGATCGTAGCCCCGGTCCAGGTGGTACACGCGCAGGATTTCTGTGGTGTTTTCGGCCACGAGGGCCGCCAGCACCAGACAGGCGCTGGCGCGTAGATCTGTGGCCATCACCGTGGTGCCCTGGAGCGTGCCCGGACGTCCGCGGATCACCGCCACGCGGCCGTTGACGACGATCTGTGCCCCCATTCGTGCCAGCTCCGAAACGTGCATGAAGCGATTTTCGAAGATGGACTCGGTGATGACGGAGTCGCCGACGGCCTGGGTGGCCAAGGCCATGAACTGCGCCTGCATGTCCGTGGGAAAGCCCGGGTAGGGCTGGGTGGTGATGTCCACCGTGTGGAGTTGCCCCGTGCCCTGCACCCGCAGCCCCTGTTCCACGGCCTCGACCTTTGCGCCGGTGCCCTCGAGCTTGGTCACCACCGCGCTGTTGTGCTCCAGCAGGCAGTTCTCCAATACGACGTCGCCGCCGGTCATGGCTGCCGCCACCATGAAGGTACCCGTCTCAATGCGGTCGGGGATGATGGCGTGCTCGATGGGATGCAGCTCCTGTACGCCCTCAATGGAGATGTACGCCGTGCCCGCGCCCTCGACGTTGGCGCCCATCTTATTGAGCACCCGGGCCAGCTCCTCAATTTCGGGCTCCCGGGCGGCGTTCTCGATGGTGGTGCGGCCCTCGGCGAGGGCCGCCGCCATCATCAGGTTCTCCGTCCCTCCTACGGTGGGCTGGCGGAACACGATCTTCGCCCCCCGTAACCGGTTGGCGCGGGCGGTGACGTAGCCCTTGTCGAGGCTGATTTCAGCGCCCATGGCCTCCAGACCCCGCAGGTGCATGTCGATGGGCCGCGCTCCGATGGCGCAACCGCCGGGCAGCGACACGCGGGCGCGGCCATATCTGGCCACCAGCGGCCCCAGCACCAGCACCGACGCACGCATGGTCTTCACCAGTCGGTAGGGCGCCTCGAAGGTGTCGATATTGGAGGTGTCTACCTTCAGTACTCGATCGCCCTCCTCGATCTTTGCTCCCAAGACCTCTAGGAGCTTGGCCATGGTGCGTACGTCGCCCAGGCCCGGTACGTTGTGCCAGGTGGTCTCTCCTTGAGCCAGCAGTGACGCGGCCACCAGGGGAAGCGCCGCGTTCTTTGCGCCACTGATGGTGACGGCCCCTTCGAGTCGGTTGCCGCCTCGGATGATCATTCGATCCATGTTCAGCTCCAGATTGGTCCGAGTGTTCGCAACCATAGATACGCCTCCGCTCTGATACAGAAAAACCACCGCGTCTGCAACCCGGGACACCTGATGGCGTCCCTACATGTAGTACGTTGGGCGCTTTGACGGATCTTCCTATCCCAGTGCGGGTGGGGCGTAAATCGGTAGGGTCAGGGCCCTTACTTGGGCGTGTCGACCTTCAGGTTGTCTCCCTCAATGTGGACGCGTACGCGGCCCGATAGGTTTTTTCCAAAGGTCTGAAAGGCGGCTTCCTCGAGGTTTCGCGTGAGCAGGGCGGCCAGCCCCCGAGCGCCGGTTCCCATCTTCAGGCTCTCATCCACCACGCGGTCGAGGACCGGATCCTCCACCACGAGCTCCAGCCCTTCATCTTCGAATTCACTCACCATGCGGTGCAGGGTGGACTCCTCGAGGATGGAGCGCAGGATGTCGCGCGACAGAACATCGAAGGGGATGATGCGCGTGAAGCGAGCGATGAGCTCGGGTAGAAACCCGTAGGTGTGGAAGTTGGCGACGTTCTCCACCTCTTCGGGCGTGAAGCTCACGGCGATGGAGTCCACGGTGGGGAAGGATCTGTCGTCCTTGCGGCCGAAGCCGATGCGATCGGTGGAGCTTCGCTGCTTAACTACCTGTTGGAACCCTGAGAAGGCGCCGCAGCCAATGAAGCCGATGTCCGCGGTGGAGATGATGATGTGGTCGGCGTAGCTGGAGTGGGTCAGCTCCGTGGGCACCACCACCTCCGACGCCTCGAGCATCTTGAGCAGCTCCCGCTGCACGCCCATGCCGGTGACGTCCTTGGTGGTACCGGCGCCGGCGAAGACCGCGTTGTTCTGGCCGGAGGCCATCTTGTCGAACTCATCGAGGCAGATGATGCCGATGGAGGCCAACAGCGGGTTTTCGTCCGCGGCGTGCAGGAGCCGGGTCAGGATTTGGTTGGGGTCTTGGCCCACGTATCCCGTCTCGGAGTAGGTCGTGATGTCCACGATGGCCGTCGGCAGCTTGAGGATCTCGCGGAAGAGCAATTCGATGAGGAAAGTCTTGCCGCATCCCGTGGGCCCGAGGAACAGGTAGTTGGACTTGGGCAAGACGGCTCCGCGGTCCACGCCGTCGAGGTAGAGGCGCTTGAGCCGTCGCACGTGGCGGTAGGCCATGAGCGCCACGGCCCGGCGCGAGGGCTCTTGCCCTCGATAGCCGAGGGCCTCGAGCATGTGGAATACCTCATGCGGAGGGATGGCCGGCAGGTCACGGATGAATTTGATGAAGCCTTCGGGGTCGGGCTGCTGTTCTTTGGGAGTTAGCTGATCCATTGCTGTCACTGTAACAACCTGAGCAGATTCGGCAATGGGCTTTGGGGCCATTTATTTCGGAGCCCAGTGGATCCGCTCCCCCTGGATTGACAGGGCGGCACCATCACCATATCCTTATAATATTGAAGTGTTCCGAATGTGCAGGGACTGCCGGAACGATCGGTGAAAGTGTGCTGAATTCTCGAGTGACTGCATTGTGTCTTTGGCTGGTCCCCGCGATTTTGTGGTTTGGGGCCGGCTGCAAGAAAAAACCAGACCTGCTGGTGGACGTCAAGGAGCGTCGGTCCTTCGAGAGGCGGGTGAAGCTGGCGGTGCAGGCCAACGTGAAGAAGCGTTGCCCGCGCCCGGTTTTGCGCGGGGAACCCACCGATGGCGCGGCCGCGCGCAACATCGTCGGGTTGGTGGAGCCCACGTCCGCCACGCGGCGCTGCATGGAGGTGGTGCGCCGGCGGCAGCCGGCATTGGGCGCGGCGTTGTACTACCCGTCCAAGCTACGGCCGCCGGGGTACCCCGATCGGTATGTATCGCGTCCGTTCGCGGGTGTGACGCAGGGCGAGGTGGCCGTGGTGGCGGCGGCCCGGGCTTGCGGTGGGGCGGTGGAGCAACTGCGCGAGGCAGTTTCGCGGCGGGACGGCTGCAGCCCCTATCGTCCCGGGGTGCGGTGTAGCGCCAAATGGATCGGGCTGCTCCGTGTGAGTAAGGGCGTGGCCGCCCAGGCACGGTTGGCGTTGATCAACGGGCGCAAGCGCAAGGGGCTGACTCTGCTGCTGGATCTGATGCGGTTGTCACAGGATCTCCAGCGGGGTGGAACCTCCTGGAGGGTTTCCAACATCGCCCACGCCGTGGCGGAGGTCGCGCTGCCCCTTTTGGAGCAGGCACTCAATGAGACCACGGGATTCACGTCGGTGCTCCTGGCGGACCTCAGGCGGCAGCTTTCCGTGCTCCTGAACTCGGAGCCACACCCGGCTGGCGCGTTGCGGGGCGAGTACCTGTCTGTGATCCTCGAGACCCTGCTGCCCCAGTTCGCCACCAAGGGCTGGAAGGTCCCGGGCGTTGGCTGCGTGGTGAAGATGTCCGCACCCAAGGAGAGTCGGCGGGAGCGTCGCTCCGTGGAGGCCTGGAAGGACGTCTGGGCCCTGCACGCCCTGGTGTACGAGCAGATCGCCCGGGATATGGGGCTGGTGTGCCCCGCCTCTGCAACGCCTCAGTTCTGTGCGCAGGCCTTGACGAGGTTGGCCTCGCGCTACAGGAAGTTGGGCGCCCGGGCCTTCCCGCGGCTACAGTCGCGTCTCAGCTCGGCCACGGCCCGGCGACGGGATCCCGGCTTCGCGGCGCTCATGGCTCTGCCGGGCGCCAATGCGCGGTTGGTGGCCATCGGGGCCGGGCGACGGGTCGCCCTGGCTGGGCTGGTGCTCAGCGCCGCCTATCGGGAGTTGGTGGTGGAGCGCAAGGCCTGTCTGGGCGTCTCGGTCTTTGACGAGGAGCCGCTCAAGAGCCTGCGTCGGGATCCCTACTCGGCCAAGCGACTCTCCGTGGTGCAGGTGGCCCCGGGCCGCTTCCTCGTGCAGTCCCCGGCCATGAAGAAGGCTGCCGGCCGCGCCAAGGCTCCCTCCGTCGTCATCTCCTGTCGCTAATATTCAGGGTTTGTCGAGCGTGATGGTGTTGAAGGCAAATTTGATGCCGGCCTTGTCGAACTCCCGCTTGATGTGGTCGTTCACCGCGTGGCGGATGTCCAGGGCACGGGCCGTGTCATCGATGAAGTAGATGATCTGGACATTGATGGAGCTCTCGGCGAATTCGATGAAGTGGAAGCGGATATCCTCGGTGGTGCCCTCCTGAGAAGAGACGGCCGCGTTCACGATCTCCTTGGCCTGGTCGAGCTGCTCGCTGGTGGTGTCGTAGGTGAGCGAGAGGTTGAACAGGCTGCGGAAGCTGGGGCGACGGGAGATGTTCTCCACCACGGAGCTGGGCGCCAGGGAGTTGGGCACCACCACCAGGTGGCCGTTGAAAGTGCGGATCTTCGTGTCCCGCAGGCCGATGGATTCCACGACGCCCGTGTGGCCTTTGTACGTCACCATCTCCCCCACGCGGTAGGGACCGTTGACGAGGATCGTGAAGGAACCGAAGATGTTGGAGAGGGTATCTTTCGAAGCGAGGGCCAGCGCCAGGCCGCCCAGCCCGAGGCCGGCCAGCAAGGAGCTGACGTTCAGCCCGAGGTTGGCCAACATGAACAGCGCTGCCACGATCCACACCACCACCCGCACCGAGGAACGCACCGTGTGCACGAGCTGTCGGTAGAGCTCCTCCTCGGAATCGTCGGCGAAGCGCTGTACATAGTGCGCCAGGATGCCGCCGATGAGTCGCACTACGAATACAGTGCCCACGACGGTCCAGCCCACCACGAAGAAGCTCCAGAGCATCCGGTCCAGGAACTCGGGTTTCTTCAAGGACTCCGTGGCGCCGTAGGAGCCGGCAAGGAAGATGATCAGCGCGATGGGCCGCACCCCGATCTCGGCCACCAGGTCGTCCAGGCGGTTCTCTGTTTCGTCCGCGGAGGCGACCACGTACCGGCGCAGGAGGATCGCCACGCCCCAGGCGATGATCAGCGACACCAAGACCACACCCAACGCCACGCTCCACTTCCAGAGAGAGTTTTCCCAGTAAATATCCGTCATGATGTCCATCATTCACCTCCACGTTTAGCGCCATGGCTCACGCCAAAGCCGATGCCAAGGCCCATACCCCACAACAGGGCGCCTGATCAAGCAGGTTCGCAGATCCTAATGCTTGACCCATCGGCGACGGGTCGACTATGAATTCGTCCATGCCGGCACGGTTTATCAAGCGGTACAGCGATCTCGCCCTCGCGGGACTGGTGGTGCTCATCATCGCCCTGATGATCATCCCCATGCCCACCTGGCTGCTGGATATCCTCTTGGCCACGAACATCGCCATGGCGGTGATACTGCTCCTGTCGGCCATCTACGTGATGCAGCCCCTGCGCATCGCTACCTTCCCGACAATACTGCTCATTACGACGCTTTTTCGGCTGGGATTGAACGTCTCCACCACGAGGCTGATCCTGCTGCAGGCTGACGCCGGCGAGGTGATCCGCAGCTTTGGACACTTCGTGGTGGCGGGGAACATCGTGGTGGGCGCCATCGTGTTCCTGATCCTGACGTTGATCCAGTTCGTGGTCATCGCCAAGGGCTCCGAGCGCGTGGCCGAGGTCGCCGCGCGGTTCACCCTCGACGCCATGCCGGGCAAGCAGATGTCCATCGACGCCGATCTGCGGGGGGGCAACATCGACCCGGAGGAGGCCCGGCACCGGCGCAAGTCGCTCGAGCGCGAGTCCCAGCTCTACGGCTCCATGGACGGAGCCATGAAGTTCGTCAAGGGCGACGCCATCGCGGGCATCGTCATCACTTTGGTCAACATCGTGGGCGGGCTCATCGTCGGCATCTACCAGATGAATATGTCCGCCGGTGAGGCGGCTGAGACCTACTCTTTGCTCACCATTGGTGATGGCCTCGTGTCGCAGATCCCTGCCTTGATTATCTCCACCGCGGCGGGGCTGGTGGTCACCCGGGTGGCCTCTGAGGACGGCACCACGCACCTGGGCCAGGACATCGGCATCCAGATTCTCGGTCAGCCCAAGGCCATCGCCATTGCCGCAGTGCTCATGTTGCTGCTGGCCTTGGTGCCCGGCCTGCCGCTGATGCCTTTCCTGGTGTTGGGCATGCTGTGCGGTTTGACGGCCTACGGGCTCATGCGTGGCCGGCGGGCGCGGGTTCAGACCACCGGACGGGACCCGCCGGCGGGGCTGCTGGAGACCTTTGGTTTTGACGACGAGGACGAGCTCCCCCCCGGCGATGGGGAGGTTCAAGGATTGGTAGAGCCCATCGGGCTGGAGGTGTCTGTGGGGCTCACGCCTCTGGTGGATCGGGACGGGCTGGGGCGCGCGTTCGCCGATGAGCTTCTGCCCGGTATCCGGGCGCAGATTTTTCGGGACCTGGGCGTGTCCCTGCCGCGCATTCGGGTGCGGGGTGACGTCGCCCATTTGTCGGACAACGGGTACCGGATCCTGCTCAAGGAGGTGGCCCTTGGTGAGGGGGAGGTAGATCCCGACCGAGCCTTGGCCCTGGCAAACCAGACCTACCTCGAGGGGCTCGGCTTCGACAGCGTGGAAGCCGACCTCGCCGGCCTGGAGCACCGCTGCTCCTGGATCCGGCGAGAGGACGTCGCCCGGGCCCGGTCCGTCGGCGTGCGTGTGGCCGAGGGCGCTGAGATCATTGCCGAACACACCGAGGCCCTGCTCCGGCGCTACGCCTACGAGTTTGTCTCCATCCAAGAGACGCGCGCCTTGCTCGACAGCCTCGAGGCGAGCCATCCCATGCTCGTGGAGGAGCTGGTGCCCAAGCCCGTGCGCGTGGATCTGCTGGCGGATATTCTCGGTCGGCTGGCCTCCGAGGGCGTCAACATCCGGCACCTGGCCGACATCCTGCCCGTCCTGGCAAGTTGGTTGAAGACCGAGAAGGATCCCGTGCTGCTCGCGGAATATTGTCGCATGGCTCTCAAGCGACAGATTACCTACCAGTTCTGCGGCGCCTCTGGGGGCCTGTCGGCCATCGTCATCGATCCGGAGATCGAGCAGGTCGTCGCCGAGGCTATCTGTCGCACGGAGGCCGGGAGCTATCTGGCCCTGGAGCCGGATCTCAGCCGGGAGATCCTCGCGGCTGCCCACGAGGTCGTGGAGCCCGCCCTCGCCGCGGGTGAGCCCGCCGTGTTGGTGACCACCATGGAGATCCGTCGCTTCGTGCGGAAGCTCCTCGAGGTGGAGCTTCCGGGCGTGACGGTGCTGTCCTATCAGGAGCTGGCGCCGGATCTGGAGATCCAGCCCGTGGCCCGCATGGAGCTGGGCATGGGATCTGAATCAGGATCTGAATTGTAAAGGGATGCGAGAGAGGGGAGTCGAACCCCTACAAGCTTTCGCCCACAGGAACCTGAGTCCTGCGCGTCTACCAGTTCCGCCACTCTCGCGGGAAGGCTGTTCTTAGCCAAGAGCAGCCGACGTGTCAAGTCTTCCGCCGCACATTAGACCGAGCGTTTGCCCGAGCGTTTGGATGGCTTTTGGGGGCCGGTCGAAAAATTGACAGAAATTCGGATCTGGAGGCAGATCCGACTATGGCATCCAACGGATCTGTACTACTCGGCAAACCCTTAGACAAACCCTGGGAAGAGGACTTCGACTTCTACTTTTCCGAGTCCATGAAGGCTCGGCTGGTGATCTCGGTGGATCTCGGCGCGGTGGAGCTGGCTCCCTTGGCCACGCACCCGCTGCGGCTCCAGGCGCGGATCACCATGCAGACTCCGCGGGCTGACGGACTGCGGCAGCTGGGGGAAGCTGACGCGCTGTTCGATCTCGAAGATCGGTTGGTGGAGCGGCTCGGCGCGGTGCTGCCTCTGGTGTATGTGGGTCGCATGGTGACTGTGGGGGACGTGACCCTGGTGTGGTACGCCCCGCGCACCGCCGAGGCCCAGATCGAGGAGCTGACCGACGCGGTGAAGTCGGTACGCGGAGACTACGAGGTGCACCTGAGTCTGGATAAGGATCCAAAGTGGGACTTCTACGACGACTTCCTCTTTCCCGATGTGTACAACCTACAGGTCATGCTGAACCGGCGGCGGCTTATGACGCTGGTGGAGCACGGGGATGATGGATCCCTGTCAAGGGACCTGGAGCACCTGGCCTACTTCGAGTCGGCCCAGCGGGCCGAGGAGGCGGCGAGGAGACTGACGACGGCGGGATTCGAGGTGGATTCCCCCATGGTCGAGGAGCAGTCCACCCCCACCGAGAACCTCTCCCTGGCGTTGTGGTTCAGCCGGGAGGATTCCCTCGCTGACGGCCGCATTGACGACGTGTGCGTCGAAATCCTGGACGTGATCCTGGCGTGCGAAGGCTACTACGACGGCTGGGGCGTACGGCTCATGGGCCAGGGGGCAGGGGACGTAGGCCAGGGGACGTAGGCCAGGGGACGTAGGCCAGGGGACGTAGGCCAGGGGACGTCCCCTGGCATCTACTAGGAGTCCCCTCGGCTTTGTCGGGGAGGCATTCACAGTTTGACATTTGGGGGAGTTGTTTCTGCCGTTGAGCCGTTCGCTTCGCCCGCGTGAAGGATCTTCACTCTGCCGCTCCAGCGGGGCGCTGCGAGAGCGGCTGCCGTG
>JAOZUO010000167.1:0-4539 GCA_029938605.1 Deltaproteobacteria bacterium
GCCCGACATCGTCGACACCATCGATCACAACGGCTGGTACGACGTCTGGGGCCTGTCCACCGACGCCTTTTGGCGGGTCTACCTGAACACCGGCTCCGGGTTCGCCACGACCTACACCACCTGGGACGTCCCGGACGAGCCGAACCTCGCCAACGGCTACTACCTCACCCATGTGGAGGACTACTCCGACGACTACGGCTGGACGATGGTGGACATGAACGGTGACGGTCGGCCCGACATCGTCGACACCATCGATCACAACGGCTGGTACGACGTCTGGGGCCTGGGCGTCGACGCCCACTGGCGCGTCTACCTGAACACCGGCTCCGGGTTCGCCACGACCTACACCACCTGGGACGTTCCGGACGAGCCGAACCTCGCCAATGGCTACTACCTTACCCATGTGGAGGACTACTCCGATGACTACGGCTGGACCATGGTGGACATGAACGGCGACGGCCTTCCCGACATCGTCGACACCATCGATCACAACGGCTGGTACGACGTCTGGGGCCTTGGCACCGACGCCTACTGGCGCGTCTACCTGAACACCGGCGCCGGGTTCGCCACGACCTACACCATTTGGGACGTTCCGGACGAACCGAACCTCGCCAACGGCTACTACCTCACCCATGTACAGGACTACTCCGACGACTACGGCTGGACGATGGTGGACATGAACGGTGACGGTCGGCCCGACATCGTCGACACCATCGATCACAACGGCTGGTACGACGTCTGGGGCCTGGGCGTCGACGCCCACTGGCGCGTCTACCTGAACACCGGCTCCGGGTTCGCCACGACCTACACCACCTGGGACGTTCCGGACGAGCCGAACCTTGCCAACGGCTACTACCTCACCCATGTGGAGGACTACTCCGATGACTACGGCTGGACCATGGTGGACATGAACGGCGACGGCCTTCCCGACATCGTCGACACCATCGATCACAACGGCTGGTACGACGTGTGGGGCTTGTCCACCGACGCATTTTGGCGCGTACACCTCGGTCGACTTCCCTAGGCCCACAGCACCTAGGTCTGTTCTGGGTTGCGGTGGGCCCTTGGGCTCGTACCTTTGCCTTTCCCCTCTTTTGTCCCCCTTCCAACTGCGATACGATAGGTTCCCGACAGCAGATATGAAGTTCGAGATTTGGAGGCGGCGGATCGGTCCGCGAGGGGTGCTGCATGCCAGAAGATCCACAGAGCGGGCCTCAGGAACCGCGGGTGGCCAAAGCCGCGGTAGAGGATTCCCCGGGCCACTTCGGCACCGGACCAGTCGGCCCGCGCCCCTTTTCGGATGGGGAGCCTTCCCAAGGCGACCAGGGACTGTGGGAGTTTGGGGAGTACACCGTCCTTGAGGAGATTGGCCGCGGGGGCATGGGAGTGGTGTTCCTGGCGAGGCACAAGCGGCTGAAACGCGAGGTGGCGCTCAAGATGTTGCGTGCCGGTCCCCTGGCCTCCGAGAGCGATCGCGCTCGCTTTCGGCGGGAGGCCACCGCCGCCGCCCAGGTGCGTGATTCCGGGATCGTCCAGGTGTATGAATCCGGAGAGATCCTGGGTCAGTCCTACTACTCCATGGAGTTCATTAACGGGCGTGATCTCAGGGAGCTGGTGAGGGAGGGCCCCTTGGACCCACGCGCCGCCGCCCGCTACCTGGTGGAGGTGGCCCGGGCGGTCCAGCATCTCCACGACACCGGGATCCTCCATCGCGATCTGAAGCCCGCCAACATCCTCATCGATGAGGATGATCACGCCAAGGTCACAGACTTTGGAGTGGCTCGGAGATATTTGGGAACCACCCATGACACCTACACCGAGGCGATCATGGGGAGCCCCAACTACCTGTCGCCTGAGCAGGCCTCCGGCCGCGGAGATCTCATGGGCAGGTGGACCGACATTCATGGTCTCGGCGCCATCCTGTACTGCTCACTAACAGGGAGCCCTCCCTTCGATGGCGACACCCTCATGGACACCATCCTGGACGCCATTCGTGGCGAGCCTCCCTTGCCCCGAAGACTTCGTCCAGAGATCCCCAGGGCGCTGGAGGCCATCTGCCTGAAGTGCCTGGAGAAGAACCCCAGCCGGCGGTACGTCTCCGCGGAGGCGATGGCCGAAGATCTGGAGCGGTTCCTGGACGGCAAACCCGTGCAGGCCGATGTCGCCGGTTTCGGGTACTGGGCTCGTCACCTGATCCAGCGTGAGCGCCTCTTTGTGCTCCACCTGTTTGCGCTGTCGGCGGTGGCCGTGAGTCAACTGACCCACTATCTGTTTGAGGGAGATCCCAACGACCTGTTTATCTCGATCTTGATGGCTCCCTGGCTCCTGATCTGTTTGTTCATGACTCTGTGGGACCGTATCGGTGTGAGCCAAAGGACTACAGAAACAAGCTGGGGCATCGTGGACGCGCTGTTTCTGACCGTCATCTTTCTGGTCGTTGACGGCGTCAAGAACCCGGGCGTGACCTGTTATGCCCTGGCCATCGCGAGCGCCGGCCTTACCCATCGCCATAAGCCCGTCATTGCCTCCACCCTGGCGGCCATGGTGGGGTACGGAATCCTCATTCTGGACTCCCTGTACTGGCACCCATCGAGGGCCACCGTCGCCGATGGCATGTTCATCGTGGAGTTCGTGTTTCTGGGCCTGGGGATCGTGGCGGCTTACCAGGTCTACCGGACCCGCCTTCTCACCCGCGTAGGGGAACCCTCCAAACAGATGTAGTCCGTGACTTGAGCTATTCTTGAACGAGCTCGTCTCCGGTGCTGGTGGCGAGGGCAGGGGCATCGATGACGAGGGTTTCGTCGCTTGAGACGAAGCGGTTGTCGTGCAGGTCGGCGGGAGTGACGGGGGGATCGCCGCGCACCCAGCCGGCCACCATGGGCAGGCCGCCGGAGCAGGCGATGGAGCCGGCGGCCTGGTGGGCGACAAATTGGTTGTGGTGCACCACGACGCCGCCCTGGGCGCCCGCGGAGGTGGAGATGTTCAAGCCGGTGGCGCCGAAGCTCACGTCCGTCAGGCTGTACGTGTAGACCTCATTGTTGTGAATCTCGGCGAAGTTGCCGCTCTCCACACGGATGCCGTGGGCGACGACCCAGGTGCACACGCCGATGTCGTGGGGGGAGGCCGAGTCGGCGAGGTCGGAGTAGTACGCGAAGCCGTCGGCCGGGTCGCCGGCGATGAGCTCCACCGCCTCGATGATGTTGTGGTGGATGAGACCATTGGACCGGGTGTAGTGCAGGGCCCGGCCGTTGTGCAGTGGTCGGATCTCGTTGTGGTCCACCTCCACGTGGTTGGCGTGTACACCCAGCCCGTAGCCGTTGGTGGCGTGCATGTCGGCGAAGACGTGGTTGTTGGTGATGCGACGGGTCTGGGTCCCGGTGGGCGGCGTGGTCAGGCGGTCGCCGCCGGTGAGCATGATACCCCAGTGGGGCACGCCGAACAGGATGCAGTCGACGACCTCGCCGGGGCCATTGTCCGGGAGATCCAGCGCGATCCCCCGGTTGCCCGGGTAGTGGCGATCGGTGACGTCGGACACCTCGGACACCAGCAGAGTGTTCCGTACAGCCACGTCGTCGCTGTACATGGAGCGCAGCCCAAAGGCGTCGGCGGTGTGCACGTATAGCCAGAGGTGGTCAATCACCACGTGGTCGGCACCGCGAATGGCCACGGCGTGGCTGTACAGATCGCCTCCCGCGGTTCCCTGCATGACGGCGCCGCCCAGAACCCGGGCGTTATTGCCGAGCACCTCGACCCCGTGACACTGCTCCCCGGAGGACGTGTCGGCGTAGGTGACGGTGTGCCAACCGAGGTCGAGCTCCACGTCGTCGGCGTCAATGACAATGCAGTCGCAGGCGCCGGTGACGTCCGCCGTCAGCCGATAGCTGCCCGGCGCCGTGATGGTGGTGCATTCGGTGAGCTCCGTGGCGGTGGCCAGCGCCACGGTGGTGAACGTGATCGTACCGAGCTCCTCGCTGTCATCGTCTCGCGAGCGCACGGTCACGTAGTATTCGGTGGACGGCTCCAGCGGCCCGATGGCCATGCGGTGCTCGGTGCGACCGCCCGTGCGCCTGTATCCCACCGAGCATGCGCCGTCTGGCGTCGTACCCCAGCCCACCGCCGAGTCGGTCTCCCCAGGCGTCGTCCAGACCACCATCGCCCGCAAAGCCCCCACATCCTCGACGCGGAGGTCGACGATGGCGGCGCCATCTGTCAGGAAGCGGAAGTCCATGGACCCGGTGGCGTTGCGTCCGCTGCCCGGCCAGGCGGGCACCCAGGTCGGCCAGGGGGTGCCCACCGTATCCAGATTACACTCCGTCAAGACGGTGCCGTCCACCTGGGCGTCGCTCTCTGGGCTTCCGTCTCCGGATAGAGCATCCACAACATCGGCCGCATCCGCGGAGTCGTTGGTGTTTGAATCTTGGCAACCAACCAACAGCGTCGCCATTGCAATGAACGTCACGCACCGTCGAATCCAGAGTGTCATGATGGGTGTCTCCCTCCTGGATAGGATCATGAGGGAAACCGCGGCGCAGTACAAGC
>JAOZUO010000167.1:4639-17622 GCA_029938605.1 Deltaproteobacteria bacterium
ATGGAGGTGCGGGCTGGCTCGGACTCGTTGCCCTGGAAGTCCACCGCGGTGACAGCGTAGTGGGTCGACGCGCCGGTGGTCACCGACCAGTCCAGAAAGGACGGGTGGACCGCGGGCATGGACGCGATGCGGTAGGCCTGGGTGAGCTCTGGCGGGGCGTCGGGCGAGGCGTAGATGTGAAACAGGCGGAGGTCCGCTTCGGCCCCGGGGGTCCAGGTCAACCGGACGCTGTTGCCGCTTTGAGCTGCGGCCGCGAAGGTCGATGGAGCGGCCGGGGCGGTGGTGTCGAAGTCGGCGGTGCCGTAGGGGGTGACCTGATCCACACGGTAGGAGGAGGATTCCCGCGTCACGCGAATGATGCGCGACACCGAGCGGCTCTCCAGGCCGCTGTGCTCCACGGCGGTGACCGCATACAGGATCGTCTCGCCGGCCTGCAGGGTGATGGTGTCGTCCAGAAAAGAGCCCACCTGGACGACGCCGCTAAGGGGCTCGAAGACCGGCGGCGACACGTCAGCGCTGCGCAGAACGCGGACCCCGCGGATCTCCCGTGCCAGGTTGTGTAGACGCCAGGTGAGTCGCAGCTCCTCGGGTGTGTCCAGGCCGAGCCACACCGGGGCGAAGGGGTAGCGATGCACCACGACGTAGAGGTCTTCGGTGTTCTCCGACGCGTGTAGCATGTCCGACGTGTATAGGACCTTGGTTCCATCCGGACTCTGGGCGGGGCGGGGCAGGGAGCAGTAGTCGCAGTTGGCGCCGCAGTGGGTTCGCGAGTGGGAGTAGGCAAGCAGCTCGGTGAGCGTGCCGTCTGCGCGCATGCGGTGCAGGGCGCCACGAGCGTCGGCGTCCTGAGAGCCGGCACCGTGGATCCATCGGTCGTCGTATCCGTCCCAAGCGTAGTGCACGATGCGCAGGTCCAGCTCGGCCACCTTGGCCACCAGGGTGGATGTGGCGTAGTCGTCGCCCGCATTGAAGGGGGAGACCTCATGGACATATCCACCCCACTGGCTGTCGTTC
Source organism: Deltaproteobacteria bacterium (assembly GCA_029938605.1). Classification (GTDB taxonomy): domain Bacteria; phylum Myxococcota_A; class Polyangia; order HGW-17; family JAJRWW01; genus JAJRWW01. Next base: position 5,654 of record JAOZUO010000167.1, read on the forward strand.
CATACGTAGCGGGGTGAGCCATCGGGGTTGGTGCCGTCCGGGGTCTTTTCCGCCGTTCCGTTGAATACCACCCGGGTGCCGCTGCTCGACCAGGCGGGGTGCGAATAGTAGGGCACTGGGCAGTGGGTGTCCTCGTTGGTGGCGTAGCTGATCCGATAGTCGGAGCTGCCGTCTGAGGACAGCTCCACAAACAGCGGCTCGCCGGAGGAGCTCTGGGGGCCGTAGTTGAAGACGATGGAGTTGTCCGGATTCCGGCGGAGGGTGAAGTCGTGGACCTGGTTCTCCGACGCTGGATCGTGGTCTGGATGGGTGAGTCCCAGATTGAGGTCGAAGGTGGTCACCTCGGTCGGCGTCTCCGGGTGCCAGACGTACACGTGTACGGGCTCACCGGTGACGTTGGTGTCCTTGATGGCCAGGGTGCCGTCAGGGCCGACGTTGGCGAAGATGTGCTTGCGTCGCGTGGGATTGGGCAGCTCCAACAACCGTTCGGTGACAAAGGCCCCGTCGTTGATGGCGACCCGGTATAGCCCGTTGCGATCCTCGTGGTTCACGAAGAACAGGACGTTGGGGTCTGAGGGATCCCAGGCCTCGTAGGCCCCGACCCAGAGCATGTGCTCGGAGGGGACCTCGATGATGTGCGGCCCCCGGCCGTTGAGGGTCGTGAGGTACCGGAAATTGTCCGGGCAGTAGTAGCCTTCCCAGCAACGCCGGGAGCCGAAGCTGACGTAGGAGCCGTCAGCGTTGAAGGTGGAGCGGTTGATGTGGCAGTGCTGGATGTTGCCGCTGGGATCGTCGGTGATCCGAAAGATCTCCGCGCCGGTGACGGTGTCGTGGAAGAGTACTGTCTCGGGTTGGGACCAGCCGTCGGCGTCGATGACCCGGTCCGCCGGCTTCACGGGAGCCAGGTCCCGGCGACGACAGAGCTCGTCGAGCCCCTGCTGGGGGCAGCTCCCGGAGGCGGGTGGTGCTCCTTTGGACAGGTCATCGGAGGGTAGGTCTGATTCCACCGGGTTGTTCCCGGGTACATTGGAGTCGGCCAGGTCGCCCCCGTCTACGCCGCTGTCGGGGGTGCCACTGTCGGGGGAGTCGGCTCCGTCGTCATCTCCGCAGGCGGAGGCCCATCCAAGTACCGACAAGATCGCAATCAGTGATAGCAAGCGTTGCGTCGTCATCATGGAACCTCCTGGGGCCGGTAGCCGGTAGCCGGGGTCACGGGCGTGTGTGATCTCGACGGATTTCACGGTCGCTCGAATGCGCCGATGTCCACCGAGCTGCCCACCACTCGTGGCAACCCATCGAGGTCCACCGAGGTCAGGTCGGAGTCTACTCCCGTGTCCACGGCGGCGCTGCTCGGCAGCAGATGATAGTTGAGCCCTTCGGCGTCTATGAAGTGGTCCTCGGCGGCCGAAATCTCGATATTGGCCTCGACCAGCGAGGTGGTGTCGTAGTCCCAGGGGGTCAGCATCTGGGCGAGGTTATTTCGGATCACGTTGTTGAAGTTCGTCTGCCCGGTCTTGGTCTGATCCGAGATGCGGATCCAAGGCCCGGAGCCTTGAATGAAGTCGGGGTGCGCCACGACCGTGTTGTTTTGCACTCGACAGTTTCGCCCCCCATAGAGGCTGATGCCGTGTTCCTGACTGCTTACGATCAGGTTGTTTTCTACCACCCACCCGTCGGCATAGCCGTCCGTGATGATAACGCCCTGCATCAGCGTGGCGACCAGGTCGTTGTCGAGGACAAAGCTGGTCAACGGATCGGCGAACAGGATGAAGCGGTTGTGCCGAATGGTGACATTTGAAATCCTCAGATCCCCCTCCAACCGATAGGCCTGGAAGGCGTCATCATGTTGAACGGCGTATTCGTCGATATAGGCATCGCGGACGGTGTTCCAAATATAGGTGGAGTCATTCCCGAGGCCGCGGATACCGTCTCCCCCGAAGTTGTCGATGAGCGTCCCCTCCACCCAGGCCCGGTCGCCCCGTAGCAGCAGCGCGTGGTAGGTGTTGCGGATCTGTGTGTCTTGGATGGTGATATCGGTACCCCGGAAGTCGATACCGCTCCGAACCAGGGTGACCCAACCTTGTTGGTCCCACTGCTCGCAGGACTCGGCGGACTGGACGAGCACATCGTGCAATGTCACGGCGAACGTTTCGGTGTCCCCCGTCACCAGGAAGATCTGTCGTTCGTCCGCCTGGGGATCGATGATGCTCTCCCCGTCCACCATGACGCCTGACAGAGTGAGATTGGACACGGCCGTGAAGCTCAGCGCGCTGACCACCGCCTGGTGCATGTTCACTGCCCGGATAGTCAACGAAGGGCTGCCGGTCACCGAGTGGATCTGCGGCTGTCCGTGGTGCCCATTCATCAGGCACAGCGTACCCGTGGCAGGTATTTGTCCCATGTTCGCCAGGGTTTCGAGTGAGGCCCACGGGTGCAGTTCCGAACCGTCCGCATCTGTTCCACCGCCCTGCGGACTGCTGAACTGGTCGCAGGTTGGCTCCACGGTACCGGTATCTCCGGCATCTCCGACATCTCCGGCATCCCCGCCATCGGATCCACCGGCGTCAAAGCTGCCGTCCCCGAGGCCGCCGTCGCCAAAGCCCACATCAGCGAGGTTCCCCCCGTCACCCGACGGATCCGCGCCGTGGCTGACCCCGCATCCCGAGACGGCGAGTGAAAGCGCCAAGCCCAAGCCCCAGAATATTCGCCCCATGTGACCGTCTCCATTGGTCGTACGTCCAACTATCCATATCAAGCCGCACCGGGGACTGTCGATAAGAAACGGAGCGAGAGCATCAGGCTGAATTTCGGGCCTTTCGCACAATCTTCGACCAGTTCATGAAAGAAGAAACGCCTCCGACCGAGGAACTGGCGTAGGCGTGCGACGAGTTTGACGAGTTGTCAGTGGGAATCGTTGGACCAATTGCTCTGGTCGTTCTCGTCGAAAATCTGCTTCGACTCGAATCGAGTCGAGTTAGGAGGGGCGGTTGCGGGTGCGGGTGCGCCAGTCGGGGATGGTGATCTTTGGGGCGTTGGGGTTGGGTGTGCGGTACTGGGGATTGGTTGGGGGGAGCGGGTTGACCGCGGTGGAGGAGAGCTTGCCTCCTACGCCCAACTGCAGCAGGGCCGTGCCCAGGGCGCCGAGGGCGCCGGTGGCGCTGCCGATGACTCCGGCGATTTCGGCGGCGGGATCGATCCACTGCTGCGGGGAGAGGATGCCGGGCAGGGGCTTGCGGCGCGGGTGGGTCTTGCCGGCGGCCTGTTGTGCTCGGAAGCGCTCGGTGACCTCGAAGACGAAGTTCTCGAGAATTTCGATGTCGAAGGGCTCGCCGTTGAGCTGCAGCGTGAGGGAGAGGAGACCCTCCTTTTCGGCCACGTGGAAGAACTGCGTCTCGGAGAGCTTGTTGGGCATGCACTCGAGGGGGCCGACGCTGACGACGCCCTGGATGTGGCCCTCGCGGTGCTCGTAGGTGGGGCCGCCCAGGGTGAGCACAGCCTCGCCGTTGAGGTCCTCGCGGATGTACGGCTCGGCGGCCTTGAGGCTGTCTTGCACGGTGGTCCGCTTGGCCCAGCCCAGGGGACCGGCCATCATGTCGTAGGTCATGGACTGGATGGTGTTCTGTACGAAGGTCGTGGCGTGGGCCATGACCGGATGCTTGGTGGCCTTGTCCACGCCTGTCTTGGTGCGCTTGTGGGTGATGAAGTCCACATACTCGAGCCACTCGTTGAAGGGCGCGAATCGCGCGCGCACGCCCCGCTCCTCCAGCTTGTCGATGACGAAGCCGTTGGCGAAGGGGTCACAGCGCACGTAGATCTCGCCGACGATGAGTACCGTGGGAAGCTCGAGATCCAGGTCCATGTTGGCGGCGAACTCCTTGGCCGCCCGTCGGATGATTCGCTGGATGCCGAAGAGTCGCCCGGTGGCCACCTCCTTGAGGGAGTTGGCCATGGAGAGGTTTCCTTCGATCTCACTCTCGCTCTTCATGAGCGCCACCAGCTCGGCGTGGTACCGCTCGTAGATCTTCTCTGCCACGCCTGGGGTCGTCTCGGCCGGGCGGGCGTAGTAAAAGGCCTCCAGGATCAGGTCCTCGGCCATGAATCCCCCGAACACCAGGAGCTGCACTCCCGCGGGGACCTCGGCGAAGTAGTCATCGTCCGAGGCGGAGAAGACGCTCACGCGGTCGCTGTACCCCAGCCGCTCGAGGATGATCTTGTGCAGGGAGTTGTACACGCCGAATCGGCAGGGGCCGTTGGCCGTGGGCATGAAGAAGCAGAACCGTTCGTCGGGGTCTGTCGATTGCGCCAGCCGCTGCAACAGCGAACCGGTGGTGATGGTCATGGGCACGCACTCTTTGCCCGAGGTCTCCCGGCGTCCCAGGGCCAAGGCGTCGGCGTCCGCCATGGGCAGACACTCGGACTTGTAGCCCAGGCCGTTAAAGCAGGCCGACACCAGCTCGGCGCCGGGGCCCATACGCGGGAACAGGAGGGTCTCGTCGTTGTCACGGATATTCTTGATGGAGGTCTTGGCCTGATCCACCTTGCGGAAATCCCGGAGAAGCGTCGGCGCAGAGGTGGCCTCGAGGTCCTCCTTCACGCAGTGCAAGAAGGCCTCGATGCGCGTCTTGGTGCCCGCGTCGCCGGAGTGGCCGTCGGTCTCGATGATAGCGAAGGGGCGACCCGCCATGGCGTAGCTGTAGAAGTGCAGGTTGAAGCTGTCGGGCCCACAGGAGTAGTTGGAGCAGTAGATGGAGTACTGCTTCGGGCGCCGGCGGATCTGATGTGCCGCCCGCAGGGACCGCTGGGCGTAGCCCCAGTACAGGTCCTCGAATATGGGGATTTCGTCGTCGACGGGGTAGCAGTCCACGGGGATGGGCAGCGCGCCCTGCTCCCGCACCAGGGCCGGCACGTTGGAGTTGAGTACCGTGTTGTAGATCGTGTAGGCCCGGCCGAGCACGATGATGGGGGTCACGTCGTGGGCCTCGCAGAAGGCGAGGGCCTCCCGGCCCAGGTCGAGGCATCGCTCGTCGAAGCGATCCTGCTCCCGGCGGGCGAGGGCGAAGGCCTCTTGCCAGCGGGTGTCGGTGACGTCGAGCTCCTGGGCGAGGGTACGGCAGGCCCCTTCGAACAGCGCACCATCGAGGTTGCCGTCGCCGATGTCGATGACGGGCGAGATAATCGTGGAGGGCAAGTCCTGACCCAGGTCCAAGCGCATGACATCCGGGCTGCCCTGCACGATGGGGCAGGTCACCGTCACGTTCTCGTCGGCTACCCGGGGGAGGCTCCGCAGCATGGGCAAAAACAGATAGTCCGGCTGCGTCTCGGCCAGACCGCTGATGAGCCCGTGGTACTGCTGCATGGGGGCGCAGAAAGGCACGTTGGCCTCTTCGATGCCGCGCTTGAGCACGGCTTGATCGGCGCCGTTGTGGATCACCAGGTCGAAGCCCAGCTCGTACAGGTAGGTGGCGAAGAAGGGGAACAACGACTTGAGGGTGAACTCGTCGGTGAGCCCCATGGTGGGCCGGCCGCGCCGCGTGGTGGTGCGCTCGGTCAATACGGCTACCAGCTCATCCCGCTCCCGGAAGGGGTCCGGAGACAGGTCCGGCAGCTTCTTTTTGTGGGTCCCCTTGTCGTAGCGGGAGCAGCTACCGCCCCATAGAAAGCGCTTCTTTTTTCCCATGACCAGGGTGGTGAGACGATCGATGCGGCACTTGTTGCCCGACCCGCCGCAGCCCTTGGTGGATTTGCAAACGAAGGTGTCCTTGGACACCACCTCGGTCTCGAGGAACTGCTCGGGCGTCAGGCTGTCCCCCAGTCCCACGGGCAATGCGAGGGACCGCGTCGTCAGAAGGGCGATGCCCAGGGCGCCAACGGTGCCGGGGTTGGGCGGGATGATCACGTCGCTGCCGGTCTGGCGGGCCACGGCGGCGGCCAGGGCGTCTGCCGAGAAGGGCATCCCCTGACAGAAGATGCGCTGGCCCACGTCCCGCGAGCCCTTTACGCGGTTTAGGTAGTTCTGGATGATGGAGTCATAGATGCCCGCGATGGTGGCATTCTGCGGGGCGTCGGCGGCGACGGCCTCATCGATGACCTCGGCCATGAACACCGAGCAGTGCTGGCCCAGGGAGATGCAGTGGTCCGCCGTCAGCGCCGTCTCGCCGAGCTGCACCACGTCGCGGATGCCGGAGAAGCGGCGCCCCTGCTCCTCGATGAAGGAGCCGGTGCCGGCGCTACAGGCCTCGTTCATGGCCGCGTCGACCACCCGACCTTCGGACAGTCGGATGTACTTGGCGTCCTGTCCACCGATCTCGAAGATGGTGTCTACCTGGTCGTCATAGTGCATGGCGCCTTCGGCGTGGGCGGCGATCTCGTTGAGCACGTAGACGTTTTCGGGTCCGTAGCAGGTCGACAGCAGGGAGCCGACGATCTCCCGACCGCTGCCGGTGACACCCACGGCGCGGAGGGTGTGCTTGCGCACGGGGCCGTCCACGTACTTCTGCATGAGCTGCTTGGCCGCGCCCACCGGGTTGCCGTTGGTGTTTACGTAGGCCTCCCAGATGATCTCCCGGGTGGCACGATCGATGGCGAGGATCTTGGAGCCCGTGGAGCCGATGTCGAATCCCAGCACCAGCTCACGCAGGGTGCCGTTGGTCGAAGGGGGCGCAGGTGGCTCCATGCGGTGCACGCGATCCAGGCTGGTAGCTAGGGCGGGGATGCGATCCAGGCGCACCTCTTGGGGCGGGGCGAATAGCTCGTCGGCGGCGACGAGCGGGGTGTCATCGCGCATGGCAAGGTTGGCGCAGCCCAGGGCCTCGAGGTAGAGCGCCTCGTCCAGATCACCAGGGACCAGCCGCATGTTGTTCTGCGTCAGGTAGGCGCCGAACCGATCCCGTACGCGTCGGGCGCGGGTCACGCCGCCGATGATCACCACGTCGGCTGGGGCCAGCTTCGGCTTGATGAGCACCTGCACGTTCTCACAGACGGCGTCGTAGAGACCTGCCAGAATGCGTTCCCGACCCTCGCCCTTGTTGGCGAGGTGGGTCATGTCGGTTTTCAGGATGACCGGGCAGCGTCCGGACAGGGGTGCCGGGTCGGACACGTCCTCGCACAGGGTGGCGGCCTCCTCCAGGTCAAGGTTGAACCGCTCCACGAGCTGGCGCAAGAAGTTGCCCGTTCCCTGGGAGCAGCGGGAGTTCTCACGGAAGACCTGAACGTCGCCGTCGCGGATCTCGAGCACGGAGAAACCGTGGGCGCCGATGGAGACCACCGTGCCGGTGTCCAGGTCCGGGTGATGGTGACGGAAACCGGCGATCTGGGCCTGCTTTACCGGGATGCGGGGCAGGTTGAGCAGTCGGCTGAGCCGACCGGTGGCCGCCGCGCCGACAACCCGCTCCCAGTCCACCCGGGCGAGCATCTCCTCGAGGATCCGCTGGGGCTCCTTGTGGTGCTCGCGCAGCTCCATGGTGATCGGCTCGAGGGTCCCGGATCCGGTGGTCTCGCAGACCACGATCTTAATGCTCTCCGCGCCGGCGTCGATGCCGACATATCGGGTTGCTTTGGGGTTGGCTGCGCGCTGCATAATCACTGATTCTCCAGGTTACTAGACTGAGGTGTCAGTCTAGTACGGCACTTGCGGGGGGGTTGTCAACCGAATTGCTCCAGTCGCCTGATATTTCTTTTGTTTTCAGATGGTTGTGTGTGGCGTGGTCGGTGAGGGACTTGGGGTACGGCCGTTAGACGTCGTCCATGGGCTTCAGGGGAAACTGGGGCTCGCCGTTGAGGGTCTCGCCGTCCTCGAGGTTCTCGTCGTCCCGTTGGAAAGGCAGGACCACGGTGAAGGTGGCCCCTTCGCCGGGCTTGGTCTGGACGGTGATCTCTCCGTCGTAGCGCTTGACGATGGCGTAGCAGATGGACAAACCCAGGCCCGTACCTTTGCCTGGGGCCTTGGTGGTGACGAAGGGGTCGAAGAGACGATCCGCTACGTCGGGCTGGATCCCGGGGCCGTTGTCTCGCACCGTCACTCGCACCTTGGAGTTCTTGAGCTGAGTCTCCACCCAGATGCGACCGCTGCCGTCGGTGGGTACGGCCTGGATGGCGTTGGAGATGAGGTTGATGAAGATCTCCTGGAGCTGAAGCTCCTCCATGCGCACATGCGGGATCGCGCCATCGTAGGTGCATTGAATATCCACCTTCGACAGCTGAGCGTCCTTCTCCACGAAGGGGATGATCTCCTCGATGGCGGCGTTTACGTCGGCGTACTCCTCCCGGGCGGCGCTCTTGCGGGCGAAGGTGAGCAGCCGGAAGGTGATGGAACGGCAGCGTTTCACCTGCTTGATGATTTTGGGCATGGACTCGACGAGCTCCTGCAGGGTCTCGGCGTCGTCCACCTTGGGATCGTCTTCCAGCAGCTCATCGAGGTAGCCGGCGATCTCGCCGATCACCGCCAGGGGATTGTTGATCTCGTGGGCCACGCCCGCGGCGAGCCGTCCCACGGCGGCCATGCGCTCGGACTGCATCATCTGTTGCAGGAGCGTTCGTTGTTTGGAGATGTCCTTGGCGATGCCCACCGTTCCGAGCATGTTGTCGTCGGCGTCCTTGAGCTGCGACAGGGTCATTGTGACCGGCACCGCGGTGCCATCCTTTCGCAGCAAGCGGGTCTCGTGGTCTCGTACGGCGCCCTCGGTCACCACGCGTCGCTGGAGCATGTGGCGCTCATCGAGGTCCGGGAAAAGGTCGCCGATGCTTCTCCCGACGACGTCCTCTGACTTCCACCCCAAAGAGGCCTCGGCGCCGGGGTTGAAGCTGAGGATGTCCCCCGCCATGTCGATGGTGACGATGATCATGGGCGAGTGGTTGGCGATATTCTTGAGGTAGTCCCGGGTGCGATCCAGCTCCAGCTCGGTGGTCTTCAGGGCGGTGGAGTCCCGAAGGAGCCCGCACAGGGCCGTGACCTCTCCGTCGGCATCCATGACCGGGAACCGCGTGCTCATCAGGTAGATGGGCTCACCGCCCCGGTGGAGGATCTCGTTGTCATTGTGTACCGACGCGCGAGTTTTGAGGACCTCACGATCGGCGGCCCGAAAGGCCTCCGCTGCCTCACGGGGTAGGATCTCCAGGTCCGTGCGGCCCAGCACGTCGTGCTTCTCCTTACCTAGCAGGTCGCAGGCCGCGGGGTTCACTTCCAGGTATTTCCCCGCGAGGTTCTTGACGTAGGCCGCAACGGGGGCCAGCTCCATGAACTGCTTGAGGCGGCTTTCGGTGGCCTTGAGCTCCTCCTCCAGCAGGATCCGGTGGGAGATGTCCCGGGTGGACTCGATGACCCCCACCACGTCGCCTTCGGCGTTTAGCAGGGGCGCGGCCACCAGGGCCGCGAACCGCGCCCGTCCCATCTTGTCGAAGTGCTTTCGTACGATGGAGGTGGTGGATTTGTGGCGCATGGCCGTGAAGAAGGGGCAGTCCTCCACCGCCACCTGGCACTCGCCGCGAACCCGCTGCTCCAACTCGTAACACAGGTGCCCGCGCACCTCGGTTACATCCCGGTAGCCGTTGTTGCGCAGGAAGCTGGCGTTGGCCTCCTGGACCACCATGTTGGTGTCCACCACGAGGATCTCATCGGGGATGGAGTCGAAGATCTGCGTGATCCATTGGCGCTCGGCCTCCACCCGCTCGCGCATCTCCGTGCGTTGCGTGATGACGGACTCTTCGGCCGTGTACAGCTCCCAGAAGATGGAGGCGCCGAAGTGATCGATGAGCCGCACATGACGCGGACGGATGCGCTCGAGCTCGTCGCGCACCTCCACGCTACCGGTGAGCTCCAGGATGACCTGCAGGTCCGGGATCTCGAGGAGCTTGTGGTAGTCGTCGGTGATGATGGACACCCCGGCGTCCCGGGCGAAGGCGAGCCCCGGCGCCTCGGGATTGATTTCCGCCACGCCGATGATGCGGAGGCGAAACCGCCCCAGCCGGTCCTCGGATGCCATCTGCATAAAGGTCACGCAGCCCCGGCCGCCGCCCACGATGGCCGTGTTCAGGCGCAAGGGACTGTGCCCCTCGGTGATCTTGCGCTGGCGCTTGGGCCTGGGCTTGCTCGGCTGGTCGGGCCGGCTGCCGCTGCTGTCGTTGCTCGTACTGCTCATGTGCTCATATGCTCATGCGTCTTCGATCCTATGGCGCTTTCTATCACAAGCCGGCCCCCATGAGCGCAACAAATATACCCAGAATGGTCTATAATGAGCAGGACATGAAACGACTCAGCGTCATTTTTTGCGTGGCCATGCTTCTGGGTTCGTCCGCCTGTGTGTTCAATGAATCCGGGGTTGGTCCAATGGACGACACCGACGCCGGCAACACCAATACCGACACCAACGCCAACACCAACACCAACGCCAACATCAACGCCAACACCAACGACAACACCAACCAGAGCCCAGAGTTGTGTGCCGATGGGGCGGTCAGTGGAGACGAGACCGATGTGGACTGCGGTGGATCCTGCCCGGCGGGGTGCGCGGCGGGCGAGGGTTGCTCCGGGCCGTCAGACTGCCAAAGCCTTGTGTGCGACGGAACTACCTGCGCTGACCCCACCTGCTCTGACGGAGTGACCAACGGCGACGAGACCGATATGGACTGCGGCGGCTCCTGTCCGACGGGGTGCGCGGCGGGCGAGGGTTGCTCCGGGCCGTCGGACTGCCAAAGCCTCGTTTGCGACGGATCCACCTGCGCCCTCCCCACCTGTAGCGACGGGACGCACAACGGCGACGAGCTGGATGTGGACTGTGGGGGGACCTGTCCCCTTGGGTGCGCGAGGATCTTCGAATCCGACGGGGACACCCTGGCGATCCTCGAGCTCAACGGTGACCTATCGGATTCGTCTGGAAACGTCCGCCACGCGGTGGCGCTGTCTGGGAACTTCGTGCCCACCTTCTGGGGCCAGGGATTGCCCCTCCAGGGCGCGGCCCCCCAGGGTATCGATTGGAGCTCTTACGCCGGGCTATTGGTCCACCCCTACACCATTGAGATCGTCCTGGTGCCCAACGACACCGCTTGCTACCGACGCATCTTCAGCTTCTCGGCCAACAGTAACTACGGTTGGTACTACTGCAACGGTTTTGTAGCGTATCCCAATGGCTCCATCGGCAACACGTTCGAGGCCCAGGTCCGGCACTACCTGGCCATGGTTTCCACCGCGCCCGATGCCATCGACCTATACGTTAACGGCGCGCTCGTGGACTCGACGAACGCCGCCTTCACCGCGCCGCCCACAGACGTCCTGTTTTTCCAGGACGACAACGCCAACGGATCGCAGTTCCTGGCCGGCACCGTTGACGCCATACGCCTGTCGAGCGTAGCTCGCACGCCATCAGAGATCCTGGCCATCCAGCAGCGGCTGGACCTACAGCCCCACCTGCCGTGAGACAGGGTCGGGATCGTCTCCTCTCCATGGCTCCCGATTGACCTCGGGCAGAGCCGCGAGGTACCTTGTGGGCATACAACGACTGGTGGAGGTTGTTTCATGTTTCATGCGAAGACCCAGAGGCAACGATCAGCTACGCGGGCTACCCTGGTGGTGGCCTTTGCATTTTCAGGGTTGCTGGCCTGTGGCGACACCTGCCCCGACCTCGCGCTGCGGGCCTTTCTGATCAACACCACCGGGTTCGATGATCCCTCCCTGATCACCGTGGATGTGTACGGCTCCGGAAGCCTGACGCCGGCCTTCACCGGTGCCGACCTGGATCAACTCTCCAGTTTGAACGGCGGGCGCTACGACCTGATCTTCCTGTTCGAGGGGACAGCCTTTGGCGAGGTCACGAACGTCTGCACCCTCGGCTCCTTGACGGGATGCGACGCCGAGGACGTGGGGGACGGCGGAGTGCCCATCATCAACCTGGTCCGCGACGGCACGGATCTCTCGGCCGATCTGATGCAGCCCGGGACGTGCCCCGCCCAATAGCCGCCGAACACTGGTCGCCGAGACC
>JAOZUO010000053.1:0-11998 GCA_029938605.1 Deltaproteobacteria bacterium
CAGTCGCAGTCCTTCTTGGCGCCCTTACCGAACCGCGCGGTGAAGGTGAGCGCCAACAAGTGGGCGATGGAACGATAGGTGCCCTCGGGGCTCTCGGCGCCGCCCACGGCTTCGGATTTCAGCATGTAGACGAACAGATACCCCAGGTCCAACTTGAGCCAGCCCCGCTCGTACCCCAGGCCCAAGGCGAAGTCGATGCGGTTGGCGTCAGGCAACGAAGGCGTCATGTACTCCTCGGGGGCGGGGTTCATGTCGTAGATGAAACCCCATCGGGCCTTGAGGCCCTTGACGGGGAGCGCGTACTCGAAGCCCAGCCGGAAGGTCGCCACGTTCTTGTACCCTCGCATCAGGGTCTGGTTCTCGCGTAGCTCGAAGTCCAGCACGAGCTCGTCGTAGGTGGACCAGAGCACCACGTTGGTGTCGAAGGTGATGGTGAGCTGCTTGATGGGACGGTACATGACGCCCAGGGAGATAATGTCCGGCAGAACGATCTCGGCCTTGCCGCCCTGGTCCTGGAGCGAAGGGACGAACTCCTCGTGCTCGGGCTCGAAGTCCGCGCGGCCGTCGAAGGAGAGCTTCACCCGGCTGTGATAGGTGACGCCGAAGTGCAGCTTGTTAGGGATGGGGCGATACAGCAGGGCCGCGTGGGCGCCAAAGCCGAAGGTGGCGCCGCCGATCTGCACGGTGCCGCCGATGGCCTCGGGCAGGCCGTTGGTCATGTCGACGATACCTCGGACCACATTCAGGCCCACGCCAAAGCTGAAATACTTGTTGATGCGGATGGAGGCCGTGGGGGAGAAGGTGACCGTCTCGATCTCCGCCAGGATGGAGTGCTCACGCCCCGCCCAGTCGTGGGGCCATTCGGTGCCCAGCCCGAAGATGGTGTACACACCGAGGCCCACCGCCACCCAATCGTTGATCCGGGCCATGCCGTAGATGGTGGGCAAAAAGAAGCCCGGCTTGCGCGGGATGGCCTTGGTCGTCTCACCCGTAGCTGCGTCCTCGAACTCGGCGGCGGCGTAGACATACACGGTGCCCAGGGAGAACTGATAGCCCTCCATGTGCGCCAGGGCGGCCGGGTTGAAGAACACAGCGGCGGGCTCATTTACGCTGGCGGTCACGGCGCTGGCTTTGCCAAGTGCCTCGCCGGAGACGTCATAGACCAGGAAGCCGGCGGCCCGGACGTTGCTGCTGGCGCCAAGGCCCAGCAACAGCGCGAAGCAACCGGCGACGATGTATTTGTTGGCACGATTTCTCATGGATTCGTCCTCTTCAGTATCGGGTTTCGCCGGTTGTGTCAGGGGGCGGTGTAGTCAAAAGCGTAAACGTAGACAACGTTTTCACGGATGATTCCGTGGGTGAGCGTCCCAAACAGGTCGGCGTCGAGCAGGGCAGCCATCTGCTGGCGTCCCTCCTCGGCCTCAACGGCGGTGGGGCTGTCCATCTTGGAAACCAGGGTGTTCCCGTCGGCGTCAACGAGGGCGCCGCGGCTCCGCAGGTATACGGTCAGCGGGGAGGGCACGATGGGCCGGGACCCGACCTCTCCAGGAGGACCATCGAAGATCCCGAAATCATCGGGGCGACCGTCGCCCTCGGCCTTGGCCGCCAGCATGATGATGTACTGGTCGCCGTCGATGAGCGGCACGTCCGCCGTAATTACGATCTCTTTCCCTTCGAGGGTGGTGTTGAAGACCGGGAGCGCATCCACGATACTCCCCGACCCGGCCAGGACCTCCGCCAGCACGGTGGCGTTGAGAAAGTACACCGTAGCCACATCGCCGTTGCCCTGGAATGAAATCAGGGTGGAGGCGTCGATGGTGCCCTTGAAGGGCAGGCGCAGGACGTTGTTGCCCTCGATGATGGGCACCATACCCAGCACCGGCTGCACCTCCACGGTGGTCTGCGAGTGCGTGGGCCAGGCCCAGGCCACAGCCACCTCATCCTTGGGCATGTTCCCGCCGAGATCGCTGGCGGTCACGTCCCACATTCCGGAGAAGCCATCCTCGCCCTTGTAGCCCTGGCGCAGGGACTCCAGGGACAGCAGGAGCCCCACCGTCGTGGCGTGCAGGACATCCGGGTCCGGGATCAGGGGCGCGTACATCTCGTGCACGAGCTCGTAGTACATGCAGTGCTCATCCACCACGGCGTCCAGATTGTAGAAGGGCGGGTCCTCAGCGTCCAACGAGCAGTCCAGCAGGCTGTCCTCGCGCTTGAGCAGGTTGTAGATGACCGAAGCGATGACCCGGGTGCCGTCGGTGGTCTCCACGCCGTTGTCGTAGCCGCGCAGAGCGCCCACGTACTGGGTACCCACTTCCCACCCATTCGGGTTGTCGATGTACACATAGTTGTCGTCGGGATTGACCGACACAAGGAGGCCGTCAGCGGCGGTCACCTTGCTGAAGCCGTTCTCCAGCACCACCAGGGTGTCGTCCACATTGCCCTCGTACGTAATGGAAGCCATATCGAGGGTGGCGGTGGCCGGCGCCCGCATGGAGGAGAGGGTCGGGTAGCCGTCGAGGGTCTCCAGATATTGGAAGAACTCGCACTCAGCCACGGACGGCCAGTCAGTGGCCTCCAGGCAGGCGCCTATGCCCTTGGGCACGATGAAGCCCAGGGGCGCGAAGTCCAACATACCCGTGGTCTGGCTGACCGCGGCGATGGTCGGCTCTGGGATCCGACCGGTGGCCGTGTCAAACTCCATGAACGCGGGCACCGGGTCGTTGCCGACCTCGGGCTCGCACCCTGCGATACCAGTGAGGACCGCAATGGACAGCGCAGTGGCTAAGGTCTGCCAAAGCCTCGGGCAACGCCGCAATCCGTGAACTCTGCACTCTTGTGTCAAGGGCATGTCAACCTCATCTATATGGACTTCTCATTTCACCTACACCCAACTCCGCCTCCAAAGGTGTTTGGACGGTCCAGAGCAATTCGGTGTAAGCGTGACAACAAAACCTCCTTGTGTATGACATGTATGCAAATAATTACAAGCTCAAAAGGCCTCTGGCGCGGGAGCCCAAATCCACCAGAAACACCAGAAACACCAGGGTACGTGAGGCGTCATGGAAGCACTCTCCATGTACATGCGGGGTCCCTGTTTTCTCCCATATGGATCTTGGGGTACTGGGAATACATGGGCTACAATGGTAGACCAATATGCTGAATCTCGCATGCTGAAGCAAAGGGTCCACTTGGGATGGAATTGCGTAAATTAGGCACTATCCTCATTGTTTTCACGCTGCTCATGACGGGTTGCTCAGACCGCTACGGGCTGACGGATCCCGCTTCGGATGGAGCCACCGGTGACGGTGGGTTGGACGCAACCACGGACGGCGACGTGGACGCGGCTGGGGGATTTTGCGGCGACGGCGTGGCCGGGCCGAGCGAAGTCTGCGACGGCGCGGACCTGGGTGGCCTCGACTGTGTCGGACTGGGCTTTTTCGAGGGCGCCCTCGCCTGCCGGACGGACTGCACGCTAGACACCTCCGGGTGCCGGGAGCGTTGTGGCAACGGCTTGGTGGAGCCCGGCGAATCCTGCGACGGAGCAGACCTCGGTGATCAGACCTGCCAGGGACTGGGGCTCTTCGCGGGCGTGCTGAGTTGCCGCTCCGACTGTACCCTGGACAGGACGGGCTGCCCCGGCTGCGGCAACGGTGTGCTGGAGGCGGCAGAGGCCTGCGATGGAACAGACTTCGGAACCGAGTCCTGCGCCAGCGGCCTCGTCTGCACGGCGGACTGCCGGATCGACGCCAGGGCCTGCGGGGTTCCGGATACGGGGACGGGCGACGACGGTCCGCTCACCGTGGACACCCCCACAATCCTCGAGGCGCCTCTGGCTGCTTCCTGGGGGGTCACGAGCGTGGGAACGGAGCGGGCTACGGTGGACGCGTCTCCCGTGGGGCTGACCCCCGGAGACGAGGTATTGCTAATCAACATGCAGGGCATCGTCGCGAGCTGCGGCTCGGTGGGCGTGTACGAGTTCCTGAGGGTATTTTCCACCTCGGGTGACCAGGTGCTGTTCCAATCAAACGTGCAGCATGGGTATGGCCCAGGGGGCGGAAACACGACCCTCGCCGGCCAAGCCGTCGTCCTGCAGCGTGTGCCGAACCTCTCCTCCCTTCACGTCGCCTCCGGGGGGACCCTGAGGGCCATGGCCTGGAACGGCAGCCGGGGCGGGCTCCTGGTGCTCCGGGTGAACGGCCAGGCCATCGTGGAGGCAGGAGGCTCCATCACCACGACCGGCCTGGGATTCGTCGGTGGCCAGGGCATTGGGGGCACCTACCACAGCAACGGCAGGCCCGGAGAGTCCATCTGCGGCAACCCACAAGCCGTGTCGACCGTACCAAACCACGGAGGGGGCGGGGGCGGCATCTACCTGAACACCAACGACGACTGCGGCCAGGGGGGCGGCGGCGCCGGATACGCCCAGCCCGGGACGTGGAAGAACTTCACCCAAAGATGCATCAATGAGGGGGCCACCTCCCCCGCGTTAAACGGAGGCGATACGGTCGGACACAGCGACCTGGCGCGGTGGTACCTGGGCTCGGGCGGGGGAAGCGGCGCTACCGACGACCACTCGAACACCTCCGGCACCGGCGGCCGGGGCGGCGGCATCCTCGCGCTCTTCGCCGAATCCCTCATCGCGGACGGCGCCCTGATTTCGGCGGGCGTCCACGGCTGGATCCCCGCCGATTACTACGACTCGGGCAACGGCGGCGGTGGAGCCGGCGGCACCATCGTGCTGCACGCGGGCGTGATCGACGGCGCCGGCCTGGTATCCACGCCCGGCGGCTTCGGGGCGCCCTCCCAAAACACCGACTGGAACAGCCCCGGCGGAGACGGCGCCGCGGGCCGCATCCGGATCGACTACCAATCCGCCTACGGCGTCCTCTCAGGCGACCCCCTCGCCACCTGGTACCTGGAGCACCTCTGCGTCCCCGCCCCCGGACACACCTCCCTGATCTACTGACCGGAACCAAACTCCCAAAACCTACGGGACAGCATCCAACAAAAAACCCCGCAAAGATAGATACCGGTAGAAACACCGTCAGATCCATGATCCAGCATGGGGGACTTTCCCCCATGCCCACCGACCGCCAGCCAGTTTCAAGAGGGAATCCGCTGGGGTGTTTCCCCCCACCCGTACAATATGCGTCCATCGCCGCTTCGTTGCCCTCAGGGCAACACCCCTTTCATTCTACCAACTTGCCTCAAACGACGCTCTTCAATATCGGCTGGTTGTGCTCCCCACAGCTAATGGCATGAAATTGGCATGAAATTGGCGTAGGAAAGAAGGTAATCTCAACCGGTTGGACCATGGAAGGTGAAGACACCACGATGTACTGTCAATTAACAAAAACCCAGAGAACACCACACATGAGACCAAAACCATCCGCAGTGATCGCCGCTATCCTGTTGCTCGTCTTCCTGGAGGGATGCACTGACAAGGACCCACTCGTAATCGCGGAGATCTGTGTCGACATCACGTGCTCGGGACACGGTACCTGCGCCGTGACAGTTGAGGAAGAGCCGATTTGTGCATGTGACGCCGGCTACTACGCTGACGGTCTCTCTTGCGTTCTGGAAGGCACCGCGGGACCTTGCACCGACGTGACCTGCTCGGATCATGGAACCTGCATCGATGTGGATGGCCAACCGGAGTGCCGATGTGACGAGGGGTACCACGCTGAAGGGCTCGCCTGCGTTGAAGAACATGATCTCTGTATTGGAGTGGACTGCGCGGGGCATGGCGTCTGCGAGGTGGTCGAAGAGGTCGCCGTTTGCAACTGCGATCCCGGGTACTATGCCGATGGACTGATTTGTCTCCAGGAGGTGGATCCTTGGACTCCAATTTCACTTCCCACTCCGATTGACATAACAGATCAAGCTGTGATGGACGGGTATGGAGAGACTGCAGTCACTGCCAACGGTGTAGCAGATGACACAGACAACCTGGAGGCCATCAACGGCAATTCCAGTATTACGAATTGGTATATCCCTTCAGGAAAGACCGTGAGGGCATACCAGGTTCAGGTCCAGAGCCATGTGGAAGCGATTTTTGGAGAGGGTACGATAGAATCTCATGATGATGGTCGCAATGACCCTGATGCATGGATACGGGGAGCGATTGTACTCAACGAAACCAACCACAGACTTCACGACAACTTCGTCATTGATGGACTTCATTTTACCGCAGATAGTAGTTTCCAAGGCCGGGAAGGCTATGGAATGATAACCATCAGCCAAAATGAGCCATCCACTATCACCAATGTGGAAATCAGAAACTGTACATTTGATGGACAGTGGACTGTTCTCAACGCAGTGAAGGTATTTACTACAATTGGCATGACGGTGGACGGCCATGCGTGATCGGTTAAGCATTGCACGCCAACTGTCGCGCATACGTTGTTGACCGGTAAGGGCGTCCAGGGTTGGGATTTACGCCTTCTCGCCATAGCGCAGCCTCGAAGGCTTTCAGCACCGCGGTCATCTTTCGAGTACCGAGGGCTGCGATGATCGTAGGCAGATTCCCAAGGAGAATTGCCGTCACGCGGAACGGGCTCGGTTCAATGTCAGGTCGACACCGCCGCATCATGGCGCAGAGATCGTGAGACAGCACCATTCCCAGAAGCGTCGCGTAGATGAAGGCGTGGATCACGTGTCGATTTGCGGTGCGCAGATGATCCAGTCGGCCGACCACCTTGAGAGTACGGAAAAGCTGTTCCACTTCCCATCTGAGGCGGTAGATCGTCGCCAACTGGTCCGGCGAGAACAGATCAGGGGGCAGATTTGTCACGAACCACAAACCGACAATCTCAACCCGTCCGTCGGGCAAGGCATGCTCGACAAATACTCGGACCACACGAAATATTCGCCGACCTCGTTTGCGAACGGTGAACTCGGCGTCGACGTCTACGGTTTTGCAGTAGCGAAGATTTCCGTCCAAGTGCTGGCCGACATGCGCCTGGCCCACCCCAGACCGGATGGTTTTGATCCGCGGCATCGTAGAGGCTTTCAGCGGCGTGAGGAAGTACCCCTGCCGGTCCTCAATCGTCGCCCACAGACCATGATCGGCATAACCTCGATCCAGAAGAGAAAGCTGCCCATGAAGCCAACGAGGCAGTTTCAGGGCCTTGCGATCATGCGTCTTGGCATCGGTCAGAGTAATGGACGATATCGTCTGGTACAGGACGCTGAGTGTGGCAGTCAGCTTCACTCCTCCGTGGTCCTCGTTGGTCGACGGAAACGCGTCCGCTGCCGAACCAGGCAGTGTGATCTGACTGCCGTCGATGGCTTCGATGTCCAACAGGATGCTGTCCCTGAGCGCCGTCGCGAGAACCGCCCGCTGCTCTTGGGTGGCAGCCGCCAAGGCGTTATCGAACATGCGTTTCATCAACGCCACCAGGCCCGCGGTGAACCGATCGTAGAAGCTGCTTTCCTCGGGCATGTACCGCGTTTGGATGAAGAAGGCTCTACGGGCTGTGGCGATGGATCGCGTCTCGTCCCCCATGGCGCATTGAACGAGCGCCAGGGAAAGGTCTGCGGGATGGATGTCCCGGAGTCGGAGCACCGCGCCGACCTCTCTGGCGTCGCGGAGAACTTCGTCATGATCAAAGGTGGTGGCGAACATCTGGCGCATCGTGGTAAGCATCGGCTGGAGCCTCCTGCCGTGGGTTTTGAGTGTGGTAACCCATTCCTACGACAGCGATGGCTCCGCTTCAACTTCCTGCTATATCAGCATATTTCTCTTATCCGATTGCACATGGGGCGTCGCCACAATACCGGTGGTTCTACATTCTGGTCAGCGACAATTACTTTTCACCGGTGCGGAAGAGTAATTGACGCCAGCCAACATTCCTCTATTTATGATGATACGGACTATAGCTCAGGCCAACTTGAGTTTCACGATAACGACTGCTACTTCACCGGATCGGTGACGCGATTTGCAATGTATCTACACGCCTCCATGAGCTCCTCTTTCGCATTCGAGAATAACAACATATTCTCTGAGCCTTCCACGGGCTGTATCGATGATAAAGACAATGCAGATATCATCCAGAACAACAACATCTGTGACCTGGGATATTTCGGAGCAGTCCCAACATCCAGAGCGGGCGCCGGCCTACTACCGTAGGCACCCGAGGCCCTCATCAAATTGCAGTGCTCCCCGAACCCATACGGCACCGGAAACGAGAGGTCACCGATGAAAAACGGCATGTACGTTGTCACTGTAGCTCTGTTTGTGGGTTCCGGCCTGTGGGGGTGTGGAGACGACGATGGGGCGACGTGTGTCGACTCAGATGGGGACGGCTTTCAGGATTCCAGTTGTGGTGGTTCCGACTGCAACGACCAAGATGACTCGGTTCATCCGGAGGCAGAGGAGATCTGTGGCGACGGCATCGATCAGGACTGCAGCGGCGCGGACCTGGCCTGTGGCTGCGACGACTTGGACGGAGACAGCTACGGGGATTTGTCCTGTGGCGGTTCCGACTGCAACGATCAGGATGACTCGATCCATCCGGAGGCAGAAGAGATCTGTGGCGACGGTATCGATCAGGACTGCAGCGGCGCGGACCTGCCTTGTCCCAACGAATCAGCCTGCGCAGACCTGGCCGCCGGCGCCCAAGTGATCCTGAACCCGGGGGACGATCTCCAAGACGCCAATGACATCGCACCAGCTGGAACGACGTTCCTACTAAACTCCGGTGTCTATGCGAACGGCCGGATATCCGACCCCAAGGACGGGAATGTGTTCGTGGGACAGGACGGTGCAACCTTGGACGGCGGATCCAGCCTGACCGAGGCGTTCGATGGCTCGGCCACCGATGTCACGGTTTGCAACCTGGTGCTTCGGAACTACGCCGACAACGGCGTCCACTTCAATGCGGGATCGGGCGTCAGAATCGAGTCCGTTGAAGTCTACGACACCGGATCGGGCTCCGGTGAGACGAACGGTGCCATTCGTTTTGACAACATGTCCGACCTCACAGTACTCCATTGTTATTTCGAGCGGGTCTCCTCGGGAGTGTTGCCGACAAGCTGCTCCGGACCGATCACCATTGAGCACAACCACGGTCTGAACACCGGACGAAATTTCGTCCAGTTGGCTCATGTCTCCGGTGGGGGCATTCGGGTTCGTTACAACTCCATGGATCGGGACGGTACGTACGTGGCTACCGGAAACGACGATGTCGAGGACTGGATATCCGTTTACGATGTGGACGGGCTACCAGCCGACCCAGTGGAAGTCTCCTACAATCGCGCGCGTGGTCACGGACCTTCAAGCTCGGGATCCTTCATCATGCTCGGCGACGGCGGTGGCTCCCACCAGGAAGCGGTGGGCAATGTCGGGGTGACTCCAGGGCAGGTGGGGATCGGATTGAGCGGCGGCCATTTCATTGAGGTCCGTGACAATCTCATGTTCAGTGAATCCTGGCCTTCGAGCAATATCGCATTCTACTCAGCCGACTACGGATCCGGTGGATGCGGAGACCACGTCATCGCGAACAACCGGGCCAATTGGATCAACTCAGCCAATCAACAAAACGACTTCTGGGCCAGTGGTTCGTGTGACTACCTCGAAACCGGGAACCAGTTTCCAGATTCGTCACTCGATGCATCCATCTGGGACGACTGGTCCTACTAAATAACTATCCCCCCGGCAAAGCCTGGGGGGATTACAATCGATAGCCGCTCAAAACGGCATAAGAGGCCGGATCAGCTCTCGTGCCTTTCGGGGCGGGTTCACATTTATGACGGGCCAAACGATCGCGTATCAAAGAGAGCGAAGCTCGCGCGGAGGAGTTGACTGCGGGCTGCCGGAGCGGCAGCCGCTCTCTCAGCGTACTGCTGGAGCGGCAGCGTGAAGCTCCTTCGAGCGGGCGAAGCGAGCAGCGTAACGGCGGAAACGACTCCCGGAAAGGTCAAACTGTCATAGCATCCCCCCCCCCAGAGCCGCGGGGACTCCTATTTTGAGCTAGACGATCCAGGGTGCGCAGGGTCGCATACCGGGCTACGGGAGATTCACTGGTACCGGCAACAGGCTGGCTTCCAAGGACCCGCGACCTAGTTGGCCAAAATCGTTCGCTCCCCAACACAGGATTTTTCCATTGTCCAATAGCGCGCAGCTATGTTCGAATCCGGCCTGCGCGTCGGAGACGCCCTCAGATAGACCGCTTACCTGAACCAACAGTTGGAAGGTATCATCCACCAGGCCATTGCCTAGCTCCCCGCTGGTGTTGCAACCCCAACAAATCGCTGCGCCGGCCTGAGTCGTTGCGCAAGTGTGGTGCCACCCAAGTCCCACGCTTCGCAGCGCGGGAACCCCTAGTGCCAGACCAGGCATCATGCGAACCTCGTTGGTTGTGTCGCCGAGTTGTCCCCAATCGTTGTCACCCCAGCTCCACGCCTGTCCATTTTCATCGAGTACGAACGTATAATGGTCCCCTACTACAAAGGTATCTACGAGGGGTAGATTCGTCGGATTGGTCGGAATACAGGTGGCGTCAAGTGTCCCGGTGCCAAGCTGGCCGTTCGTACTCCCACCCCAGCACCAAAGCTGCTGGGT
The DNA here is from genome assembly GCA_029938605.1 of Deltaproteobacteria bacterium. Lineage (GTDB taxonomy): Bacteria > Myxococcota_A > Polyangia > HGW-17 > JAJRWW01 > JAJRWW01. The sequence continues at coordinate 10,565 of JAOZUO010000053.1, forward strand.
ATCCTGCAAGGCACAGGTTGTTTCCCCGTCCGCAGATATCTGCACAATATCACTCACCCCCTCCACGGAGACGGGCACATCCGAACCTCCATCAATTGGCAGGGAGCAGTTTCCAAGCCTCAAGTGCTCGTTGCTTCCCCAACACATCACCCTCCCGCTGAGAAGGAGCGCACAGGAATGCTGCCAACCAACGGCGACCTGGCCGACCCCCTCACCAACATCGACCTGTGTAGGCGTGTAGTGGTCCAACGGATCGGGATTTCCCAGCTGTCCCTCACTGTTTTTGCCCCAGCACCACACTCCATTTCCTTCCAGCGTACCATCATCGAGCAATGCGCAAGCGTGCCTGCCAGCAACATTCACCTGAGCAACGGTGGCAGCAAGCCCAACCACCTGTACCGGCAAAACGCTCAGAGGCACAGCCACTCCATGTCCCAGCTGTCCATCACTGTTTTCGCCCCAACACCACACCGTGCCATCGGCGCGAAGACCACAGGCAAACCGATATCCCACGGAGATCTGCACGAAAGTGCAGTCATCTGGGCAGTTGTCGCTGTCTTCCGCTTTTTCTCCCTCGCAAGCCCCATCACCACATACCGCACAGCCAGACGTATCAAAGGAACAGGTGCCGGTGCATTGAAGAATGCCAGCCGAAAAACCCTCCGAACTACAGGATGCTCCCCCAAGGTCTTCTTCGTCACAGGACTCGGGCCCCGCCAAAATCCCATCGCCGCAGGTCGTGCCACAGGTAGACGGGGCCCCCTGACAGCTCCAACCAGACTCTACCTCGCAGGTGGCAGAGCAGCCGTCATCATCATCGGTATTGCCATCGTCGCAAGCTTCTGGGTCCACCAGAACGCCGTCACCGCACTGTGATGCCGACTTGTCCAGCTCTACAACACAGGCCGCCACAAGCATCTGTAGCGCAAGCACCAAGCCGGTCTGAAAGAACCAACAGGAAACCCGACTGGTAACGACGACACAACGCAACGGTACTATCTCTGAATCCCTCAGTAGCTTCCCCGAACCCAAAGCCCTGCTCCACCCGGCAACATGGTCGGCGAAATGGACACGCGAGGCTTCTCTCGCTGGTTGCGGCGCCATCTTGTGAACACCGCCACGATCACGGCGGTGGCGCCCGCCAGGGCGGTCACTCCCGCGAGTACGTTGCTGATGAGCTTGAACCGATCGAAGTCCTTCTCCAGGGCCGGGGTAGGATCGGCCAGGTAGTCATCTTTCAACTGGAGCGTTCGGACACCGGTGTACGTCAGAGCCGCCCCGGCGGCCACGGTCAAAACAGCGGCCGAGACGAAGAATGCCCAATGGATCCCGCGCTGCTTCACATCTCGGTCCGGGCTCGGGCCGGGGCCGGGGCCGGAGCCCGAGGTCGGACCTGGTGCCAGCCGTGGTGAGGACACGACAATTTTGGGACTC
>JAOZUO010000053.1:12098-13355 GCA_029938605.1 Deltaproteobacteria bacterium
GCCCGAGGTCGGACCTGGTGCCAGCCGTGGTGAGGACACGACAATTTTGGGACTCCAGAACACGGTCTGACCGCCGGAGACCTGGAGCTTCTTGTGCTTCAGCACCCGATCTTCGAGCCGGATCTCCACGACCCGAAGGCCCGGGAGCACCACAACCTCCACTCGGCCCGATCCCACGAGTCGCCCATCCACCCAGATCGTAGCCTTGGCATGCTGAACCTGCACCTGGACCACGCCCACCTCCAGCAGCAACTGCTGCAGCGGCGGTGGCAGCGCCTTGCGGGCACCGGGGCCAGCGTCTTTCAGGTAGCGGTGCAGGTGCGTTGCCGCGGCGACGCGATCCCCCAGGACCCGGTAGGCCAACGCCAAGTTGAACAGGATCGCGGGCGCCTTGCAATGGCTATAGGCCTGCTTGAAGGCAGTAACCGCAAGCCGCGCCTTGTTTTTCCGAAGAAACCCGGTGCCTCGCTTGATCAGCTTCTTGGCCTGGGCCTTGTCATTTTTGTTACACGGCTCCGCCCGGGCATCGGTGTTCACACACAGGCCCCAAAGCAAGTTGAGCACGACAATCAAACCAATGGTGTTGGAGATTTTCCGCAGGTTCATTCTATTCCCATAACCCAGTCCGCCGCCGTGCGCCGCCTGGGAGGACGGCGCCTTCGCCAGACCCGCCGCAGCGTAACGGTCTTGTTGATATCCGCCGAGGGCGAGACCACCAGCGTCTCGGATCGGTAGCCGGCCGCCCGGATTGTAATCTTTTCCGGTTTCTTCGTTCGAGGCACGACCACCTGGAAGGTGTTTCCACGGTAGTGCACGCCCCGGAAGGTCATCACCACAGAGGCCTTGCGGGGCCCTACGATCACCTTGAGCGTGACCCGAGAAGCATGTTTCTTGGGTTTGGAACGTACTTTGGAAATGCCTGCGTCCCGGGTGGTGCGGGGGCCGGGTCGCCCCATGGCGCTTGGCTTGCTTTTGGAAGCACCGGCGGTCGCGCTCTTCTTTCCGCCGTCGCCGCCCGAGGAGGGGCCTCTCCCCAGGAGCACGAAGCCGAGCACTATCGCGACCAGGAGGATCCCAAATCCTCCCGCGAGCCACGGCAATAGATGCTGGCGACGAGGATTGGTCTCCATCGAGGAGCTCATGTTCATGACGGTGGTGCTGGAGGTCTGTTGACTCCCCATCGCCACGCCCTTCATGGGGGCGCCTGAGGAAGCCCCTTCCTCCAACGCCATTCGAATCTGCTTGTCCTTGACCTTT